>NZ_JASPFK010000001.1:2849920-3174275 GCF_036855935.1 Sphingomonas sp. LR60
GAGGATGACGGTGGCGGTGCAGTGGTCGAGCAGGTCGCCGAGATGTCGGCGGCGACGCTCGACGGGTCGGCGGAGACGTGGCCCGCGGCGGTGCTGTACCGCGTACCGCCGGCGCCGGCAGCGCGCGATGAAGCCACGGTCGCGCCCACGCGGCCGGCCGTGCACGACGCAGCGCCGGCACCGCGCGGCGCGGCGCCGGCAACCACGACGCCGGCGACAGCGCCGGTTGCGGCACCGCGACCGGCACCCGCCGCACCGGACGCCGCCGCCGCGTCACTGGCGAAGGCCGCGCCGCCGGTCGATGCGCCGGCGCTCGCCGCGCCACGCGCGCCGGATCGGATGCGCGTGGATCGGACGCCGATCATGGCCGGCGTTCGCACCCCCACATCGCCGCCGGCCCCGCCGCGCGCCGGTCACGCACCGGTCGAGCCGCGCATCGTCATGCTCGTGCCGCGGGCGGACGCGGCGCCGATGCCGGGGCTGCACACGCCCGCAAACGCCCGCGGCGCTGCATCGCCCGCGATGCCGGTGTTCGGGATGGCGCGCCACACCGCGGCGACGAGCGCGTCACCCGCGCCGCCGGTCGTCAACATCACGATCGGGCGGATCGACGTGCGCGCGCCCGCCGCAGCGCCCGCTGCGACCCGACCGGCCTCGCCGCGCGCCGCCGCGCCGCAGACGCTCGGCGACTATCTGCGCGGGCGGGACGGCGCGCGGTGAGCAACGCGCGCGCGATCGCCGCGACCACCGCGACGCTGCGCAACCTGTTGCTGGGGCAGGTGCCGCAGATCGACGTCGACCTTGCCGACCTGGACGTGACGACCCAGCCGCCCGATCTGGCGCGCAAGGGCGTGACGAAGGCGCAGCTGAACCTGTTCCTGTTCGAGACGCAGGTGGCGGCGGCGTGGCGCAACCACGACCTGCCCGCGCAGGTACGCGCCGGCGAGACGGGCACACCGCCGCTGGCGCTGAACCTGCACTATCTGCTGACCGCTTACGGGCGCGGCGAATCGGACAATGACGCCACCAGCCACCGCGCGCTGGGCAGTGCGATGGGCCTGCTGCACGATCACGCGCTGCTCGGCAGTGCGGAGATCGCCGCGGCGCTGGCCGGCAATGACCTGGACCGGCAGATCGAGCGCATCCGCATCACGCCGCGCGCGATGAGCATCGAGGAATTGTCGAAGCTCTGGACGATCTTCCAGACGCCGTACCGCATCTCGGTCGCCTATGAGGTGGGCGTCGTGCTGATCGACAGCCGGCGGCCGGTGCGCGCGCCGTTGCCGGTGCTGACGCGCGGGGCGGACGACCGCGGCCCGGTCGCCGCGGCCGGGCTGCTGCCGATGCTGGAGGCGGTGCGGCCGCCCCGCGCGCAGCCCGCGCTGCGGCTGGGCGAGGAAGCGCTGGTGACCGGCGCGAACCTGACCACGCGCGACACGGTGGCGGTGGTCGCCAGCGCGCTGAACGCGGTCGCGATCGAACTGCCGCTGACCGGCGGGGCGGCGGGTGTCGGCGTGCGGATCGACGACGATGCGGCGGCCATGGCGCGCTGGCACCCCGGCTGGCATCTGCTCAGCCTGCGCCAGACGCGCGCAGGGGTGCCGCCGCTGTCCAGCAACGCGCTGCCGCTCGCGATCGCGCCGCGGATCGTGGTCGACCCGCTGACCGCCACCGCCGGCGACGTCGCGCTGACCGTCACCTGTACGCCGCGGCTGCGCGACGGGCAGCGCGCCGTGCTGATCCTCGGCGACCGGCAGGTCGCGCCGGACACGGTGACGACGCCGGCCGATACCACGCAGCCGTCGACGCTGGGCTTCACCGTGCCGCAGGTCGGCGCTGCGGGTTCCTATGTCGTCCGGCTGCGCGTCGACGGCGTAGACAGCATTCCGGTGGTCGCGTCCGGCACGCCGCCGCTGCCGGCGTTCGACCCCGCACAGACGCTGGTGGTGTCATGAGCGAGATCGACCGCTGGTTGTCCGCCAACAACCGCTATCTCGACGGCGAGTTGAAGGCGCTGCGCGCGCGGCTGGCGGCGCGTGCCGACCAGCCGTTGCCAGTGCCGGTCGCCGCGACCGTGCGCCCGTTTTCCGCCACGCTGCAACGCTGGTTCCGCCCGCATGCAACGACGCCGGCCGCCGAGCCGGTCGCCCCCCGGTCGACAGCGTCGCCGGCCCCGTCACCGGCGAGGACGCGCCGGAGGCAAGCGCGAAATATGTGCCCGCGCTGGTGGTGCTGAGCCAGCGACTGGGGCTGAGCGAGTTCGAGCGGCAGGTGCTGCTGATGTGCGCGGCGATGGAATTCGACACCGGTTTCGGCGCGCTATGTTCGCGCACGCTGTCCGGCGCGCAACAGGACGGGCCGACCTTCGCGCTGGCGCTGGCAACGCTAGACGATCCGGCGTGGGACGTGATGTCGCCGGAACGACCGCTGCGCTACTGGCGGTTGATCGACATCCATCAACCGGGCGCAACCGCGCTGGTGACCAGCCCGCTACGCGCCGACGAGCGGATCGTCAATTACATCAAGGGCCTGAACTATCTCGACGATCGGCTGTCGCCGCTGGTCGCGATCGTCGGCGCGGACGACGGGGCGGGCGCGCTGCCGCCCAGCCATGCCGCGACCGCCGATGCGATCGTCGCACAGCTGGCGGACGGCGCGCGGCCGCCGCTGTTCCGGCTGAGCGGGCGCTGTGCGGCGGGCAAGCTGGAGATCGCGCGCAGCGTCGCGACGCAGATGGGGATGACGCTGTACCGGCTGCGCGCGGACGGCATCCCGGCGGCACTGGCCGAGAACCAGACGTTCGTGCGGCTGTGGCAGCGCGAGGCGGCGCTGTTGCCGATCGCGCTATACGTCGATGCCGAGGATGCCGAGGCGGCGCACCTGCCGGCAGTGGCGCGGTTGCTGGACAGTCTGGCCGGGCTGGTGTTCGTCGCGGCGGCCGGCGCGACACCGCCGCTGACGCGGCCGGCGGTATCCCATGCGGTCGACAAGCCGTTGCCCGCGGAACAGCAACAATTGTGGCTCGCCGCGCTGGGCACGGGCGGCGCGACGCAGGCGGCGCTGTTGACCGGGCAGTTCGATCTGGACGGCGCGCGCATCCGGGCGATCGCGGCGGAGGCGGGCGAGGACGAAGCGGCCTTGTGGTCGGCCGCGCTGCACGAGACGCGGCCGGCGCTGGACACGCTGGCGCAGGCGATCGTGCCCAAGGCGCGGTGGGGCGACATCGAATTGCCGGTGCGCGAGCGCGCGCAACTGGCCGAAATCGCCGCGCAGGTCCGCCATCGCAGCGCGGTGTACGACGATTGGGGCTTTCGCGCGCGGCTGAACCGGGGGCTGGGGATCAGCGTGCTGTTCGCGGGCGACAGCGGCACCGGCAAGACGATGGCGGCCGAGGCGCTGGCCGGCGAGCTGAACCTGCTGCTGTATCGCATCGACCTGTCGGGGGTGGTCAGCAAGTTCATCGGCGAAACCGAGAAGAACCTGCGCACGCTGTTCGACGCGGCCGAGGACGGCGGCGCGGTGCTGTTCTTCGACGAGGCCGACGCGCTGTTCGGCAAGCGCAGCGAGGTGAACGACAGCCACGACCGCTATGCCAATATCGAGGTTAATTACCTGTTGCAGCGGATGGAGAGCTATCGCGGGCTGGCGATCCTGACGACCAACATGAAGGCGTCGCTGGATCAGGCGTTCGTGCGGCGGCTGCGCTTCATCGTCAACTTCCCCTTCCCCGGCGCCCCCGAGCGCACGGAAATCTGGCGCAAGGTGTTCCCCGCGGCCGTCGACACGAGCGCGCTGGATTTCGCACGCCTGGCGCGGCTGAACGTGACCGGCGGCAACATCCACAATATCGCGCTGAACGCCGCCTTCGCCGCCGCCGCGGCGGGGGGCGCGCTGACCATGCCGGTGGTGCTGGAGGCGGCGCGGCGCGAGTTCCTGAAGGTCGACAAGCCAATCAACGAGAGCGATTTCCGCTGGCTGGAACCGGTGGAGGACACCGCATGATCGTCAACCTGCACATCGATCGGCTGGTGGTCGAAGCGCATGACGCGCGCGCGCCGGATGATGCGGCAGTGCGGGCGGCGGTAGCGGCGGCGCTGGCGCGGCAGTTGACGGACGACGCGTTGCCGGGGGCGGGAACGCCGGGCGTCGCGACGCCGGCGGACGCGGCGCTGGGCGGGCGGATCGGTGCGGCGATCGTCGCGGAACTCGGCCGATGAAGCGCGCGCACGCCACGGCGACGACGTGGACGCCACCTGCGACGCTGGCGGTGCAGCGCAAATGCGCGTGCGGGACGCATGTGCCGGGTGGCGGACACTGTACGGCGTGCGCGGCGGCCGGTCACGCGGTGCCGCTGCCGTCGGGCGGCGGACGCGCGATCGAGCCGAGGGTGCGCGCGGAGATGGAGGCAGGCTTCGGGCGCAGCTTCGCCGGCGTGCGGGTGCACGACCGCGCGGACAGCCATGCCGCCGCGCGCGACATGGACGCGCGCGCCTTCACGGTCGGGCAGGCGATCCACTTCGCGGCGGGGGAATATGCGCCGTCGCTGCCCGGCGGGAAGCGGCTGCTGGCGCACGAGCTGGCGCATACCGTGCAGCAGCGCGGGCTGTCGGGCGGTGTGCAGCGCGTCGCCGGCCATGTCGCGGATGTCGGCCCTCTGGAGGCCGAGGCGGATCGTGCGGCGGCGCAGGTGCTGGCCGGCGGCACGGCGCAGGTCACCGGCGCGGCGGGGATGCTGGCGCCGCAACGGCAGGCGGGCGGCGCGACGGCCGCGCCGCCGAAGGTCGTCCCGCCGGTCACGCCGACCGCGAAGCAGCAGGGCGTGATCGACACCGCGCGCAAGGCCGCGGCGATCCGCACGCAGATCGCGCGCTTCCGGGCCAGCGGCATCGAGGGCGCGGCGCAGGCGGCGGCGGCGCGCGCGCTGGCGAAGATCAAGTTCGTTTGGGCCGATCCCAACATGGAGCAGATCGACGACATCCTGGCCGGGATGGGCGGCGGGCTGATCAGCGTGTCGGTGCAGGTGGGCGGCGCGGGCGATTCCGAGTGCAGGGCGCGCGGCGGCTATGTCCGCGATCATCGCGCGCCGATCGTGCTGTGCCCGGCGTTCTTCACGTCCGGCCCCGAGCAGCAGATCCGCACGATGATCCACGAGATGGCGCACGTCAAAGGGATCGGCAAGGCGGATGTCACCGAAGGTTATTTCATGACGTTCGACTGTACCGAAAAGGGCGACTTCACCGCGGCGGACAGCTGGGCCAATTACGTCCATTGCCTGAGCGGGCAGACCCCCGACAAGCCCGACGACATCACCGGCAAAGCGCCCGCGAAAGGCGCGACGCCGTGACCGCGCAGCAGCACGCCACACGCACCGCGCCGCCGCCGACGCAGCGCGCGGCGCTGTCGATCCAGCGCAAGTGCGGCGCGTGCGGCACGCACACGCCCGGCGGCGAGGCGTGCACCGACTGCCGCCGCAAGAGGCCGCCGCTGCAACCGCGGCTGGCGATCGGCCCGGTCGACGATCCTTACGAGCGCGAGGCGGACCGCGTCGCGGCGCGGGTGCTCGCCGATCCGGTGTCGCCGCGCGCCGGCCGCGTCGCGCCGCGGATCCAGCGGTTCGCCGGCGCACATGCCGCACCGGCAGCGCAAGCGCCGGCGAGCGTCGACGCGGCGCTGCACGAGGCAGGCAGTGCGCTGGACGGTGCCACGCGCGCCGACATGCAGGCGCGCTTTGGCCACGATTTCTCGGGGGTGCGCGTGCACAGCGGCACGGCGGCGGCACGGTCGGCGGCGGAGATCGGCGCGCTCGCCTATACCGTCGGCAGCGACATCGTGTTCGCCGCCGGGCGCTTCGCACCGGCGACGGCGGACGGGCGCACGCTGCTGGCGCACGAGCTGACGCATGTCGTTCAGCAAGGAGGCGGGCAGCAAGGAGGCGGGCAGCAGGGCGGCGGGCGGATCGTGCAGCGCTCGCTGGACGGCTGCCGCGCCATGCTGGCCGCGCCCAGCCCGGTCAGCCTGATATCGGGAAGCGTGGTACACGCGATCATCGGCCGCGATTTCCAGTCGCGCGTGAAGGGCGCGGTGCAGATCGCCATTCCCGGCGCCTCGGCCGGGGCGCTGCGCTCGCAGGGGATCTGCGGCGGCGACGACAAGGTCATCAAGCCGCAGTTGACCGGCGGCGGCGCCGGGCTGGGGTTTCCCGATCTGGCGGTGCTCGGCCCGACCGGCGTGTTGCAGGTCGCGGAGATCAAACCGGCTGTGGTGCCGTGCCTGATCGACGGCGAGGAACAGCTGCTGCGCTACATCGACCAGGGCAATGCGCGCGACGACGCGCAGGCGGCGTGGCGCGCGGTACAGGGGATCAAGGTGGTGTCGCCGATGCTGCCGGGCAGCTACACGCCGCCGGACCTGGCGCTGGCGCTGCCGAACGGCACCGCGGCGCGGCTGCGCACCAATTGGTGTGCGCCAGGGCTGATGGGCTATACCGTCGAGGTCACCGGGCGAAAGCAGCGCGCCAAGCAGGAACAGAAGAAGAAGGTTCCAGTGCCGGCACCCAGGACGATGCCCGTGCCCAAGACGTTGCCCGTGCCCGTACCGCACGGCGGCAGCCGTCCGGTAGCCGAACCGCAGACCGGGCCCGAACCACAGACCGCGCCGGTGCCCGAGGCGGTGCCGGACGGCAAGATCCTCCCCTTCCCCGCCCCAAACCCGCTGCCGAACCCTCGCCCGAACCGGAGCAGATCCCGCAGGCGGCACGATCGGGGCACAGCATCGAGGGACTGAAGGACTTCCTGCTGAAAGTGGGCGTGCCCGCCGCGCTGATTACCGCGGTGGCCGCGATCGTGATCGTCGCCGTCGCCGACCCCGAGCCGGTTACGAAGCTGGTCGCAGCGGGCGCGGCGGCGCTGGGGATCGGCACCGTCGCGGCGACGGCGCTGGCGCTGGTGATCATGCGCTGGTGGCACAGCCCCGACGCCACCGACGAGGGGCCGAGCGCATGACCGCCTACCCACGCTCTCCGCGGCTTATCAAGGGCGGAATCGTGCTGGTCGATGCGCGATCGGGCGCGGTGCTGCGCGTGGTGGCGCTGCAATACAACCCCGACACGCTGTCGCGCACGCTGGCGGTACAGTCGGCCGGCGGCCAGAGCGGCGACCGGCTGGAGGCGATGCGGCTGACCGGACCGCCGGCGGAGACGATCAAGCTGGAGGCGGAGATCGACGTCACCGACCAGCTGGAACAGCCCGACCGGAACCCCGATGCTCCGCAACTGGGCATCCATCCGCAACTCGCCGCGCTGGAGACGATCATCTATCCGGGCAGCGCCGCGTTGCAGGCCGCCGAGACGCTGGCGCGCGCCGGTACGCTGGAAATCGCGCCGGCCGAGGCGCCGCTGACGCTGTTCGTGTGGAGCAAGGAGCGGGTGCTGCCGGTGCGGATCACCGATTTCGCGATCACCGAGGAAGCGTTCGACCCGAACCTGAACCCGATCCGCGCCAGAGTGTCGCTGGGGATGCGCGTGCTGTCGAGCAGCGATCTGCCCACCGGGCATCGCGGCGCCGGGCTGTTCATGACGCACCTTCAGAACAAGGAACAGCTCGCGCGACGCAGTGCGGGCGCGATGCCGGGCGCACTGCGGATCGGAGCGATCGGATGAGCCTGCCCTTCCCGCCCGCCAGCCGCTATGCCGGCATCGAAACCGCGACGATCGCCGATGCCGATGGCGTGGCCACCGTCTACCTGCGCCGACGCTTCGTGCCCGCGCCGGAGCGGTTCGCGACGATCGGCGAACATGTCGTGACGCAGGGCGAGCGGCTGGACAATGTCACCGCGCGCTACCTCGACGATCCCGAGCAGTTCTGGCGCCTGTGCGACGCCAATCGCGCTTTGCGCCCCGCCGCGTTAGTGGAGACGATCGGGCGGACGCTGCGCATCACCTTGCCCGAAGGCGTGCCGGGGCCCGAGGGGAGGCCGGGGGCGAGCGATGGGTAGCACCAGCCTGACGCTGCTGATCGGGCCGGCGGTGCCCGTCCCCGCCCCGGCGGCGGTGATCGAGGCGCTGACTGGTGTCAGCGTCAGTCACGATGCGACGCGCAGCGGCTTCCAGCTGAGCTTCGCCGTCAGCAAGACCTCGACGTTGCTGACCACCTTGCTGCCGGCCGGATATTTCGATCCGATCGTCACGCGCATCGTCGTCATCGCAACGGCCGGCGGGGTGCCGAACGTGTTGATGGACGGGATCGTGACACAGCAGCAGCTTCAGCCGTCTAGCGAGCCGGGCGGATCGACGCTGACCATCACCGGCGAAGACCTGAGCGTGGCGATGGACGTCGCATCGCTGACCCGCCCGTTCCCGGCGATGGACGAGACCGCGATCGTCAATCTGATCCTGCTGCCCTATCTCGCGCTGGGCATCGTGCCGGTGGTGATCCCGCCGATCGTGCCGATCCTGGAGGCGCCGACCGCCGGGTGGAATACGCAGACCAACCAGACCGACCGCGCCTACATCCGCCAGCTCGCGGACCGCTGCGGCTATGTGTTCTTCGTCCGGCCCGGGCCGTTGCCGCTGCAAAGCGTCGCCTATTTCGGGCCGGACGTCGACGTGCCGGTGCCGCAACCCGCGCTGACCATCAACATGGACGCGCACACCAATGTCGAATCGCTCAGCTTCACGCTGAACGGGCTGGCCAAGAAGATCCGCGTGTTCACGATCTTCGACCCCGTCACGAAGAAGGTGCCGATCCCGATCCCTTTGCCCAACATCAACGCGTTCAAGCCGCCGCTGGGGCTGCGGCCGACGCCGCCGGCGCGGATCGAATTCGACGAGGAGAGCGCGAACCTGACACCCGACAAGGCGGCGCGCAACATCCTCGGCTTCCTGCTCGACCGGAACAATGCGGCGGCGGTGACGGGCAGCGGATCGCTGGACGTGCTGCGCTACGGCCGGTCGCTGGCGCCGCGGATGCTGGTCGGCGTGCGCGGGGCGGGGATCGCCTATGACGGGCTATATTATGTCGACAGCGTGTCGCACGACCTGAAGAGGGGCAGCTACAAACAGAATTTCACGCTGTCGCGCGACGGGTTGATCGCCAACGTGCCGGTGCTGCCGGTATGAGCGGCGCGCCTTTCTGGGGAAAATACCGCGGGACGGTGGTCAACAACATCGACCCGGAGCTGCGCGGGCGGCTGAACTGCCTGGTACCCGACGTGTACGGCGTGGTGCCGTCCAGCTGGGCCGAGCCGTGCGCGCCGCTGGCCGGGCCGACCGGGCCGCCCATGGGGGTCTATATGGTCCCGCCGATCGGCGCGGGCGTATGGATCGAGTTCGAGCATGGCGATCCCGACTATCCGATCTGGGTGGGATGCCGGTTCGGGTCGACCGCCGATGTGCCGCCGCTCGCGCTGGCCGGCCTGCCGGTCAGCCCGAGCATCGTGTTGCAGACCGCCGGGCAGAATATGGTCGTCATCAGCGACCTGCCCGGCCCGGCCGGGGGCATCATGATCCAGTCCGGTGCGTCGATCGTGTCGATCAGCCAGGCCGGCATCACGCTGACCGCGCCGAAGGTGGAAATCACCGCGGCGACGATCAGCCTGACCGGCATCACCGACATCAATCAGGGCGCGCTGAAGATCACTTAGGGAGAAGGACAGGCCGATGCCGGGTTTCATGCTGCACGCGGGCGCCAATGTGCTCTGCCTCCACGCCGGCATCGCGCATCCGACCGCGCCCAACCCGCGCGTGACGGTCGGCGGGCAGCCGATCGTGACCATCGCCGCGCCCTACACGATCGCGGGCTGCACCTTTCCGGCGATGACCGTCGGCGCGCCGCCGTGCACCACCGCGCAATTCGCGACCGCCGCGCTGCGCGTGACCGCGTCGGGGCAGCCGGTGCTGCTGACCGACAGTCAGGCGACGTGCATCCCGACCGGCACCCCGTTGACGATCGTCGCCGCGCAGCCGCGCGTGCGGGCGATGTGAGGGCGGCATGAACATCGCCTTCCCGCTCCGCTTCGACGCGACGGGTCGCACAGCGACCTGTGACGACGCGCGCCACATCCGCGACATGATCGAGGTCTTCCTGTTCACCGCGCCCGGCGAGCGCGTGAACCGCCCCGATTTCGGCAGCGGGCTGTTGCAGATGACGTTCGCGCCCAACAGCCCGGAACTGGCGGCGGCGTTGCACTATACGATCCGCGCCGGGCTGGACCGCTGGCTGGGCGACCTGATCGAGGTCCGCTCGCTGGAGGTGAGCGGCGACGATGCGCAGGTGCTGGTCGATATCGCCTATGCGGTGCGGCGCACCGGCGCGATCGTCGAGACGCGCTTCGACAGGCGCCTGTCGTGAGCGGCGCACGCCGCACGGCGCTGTTCGCCGCCCACGACTGGAACGGGCTGGACTATCTCGAGGTCGCGGACGACCAGCGCTCGCTGTGCGTGCATTTCTTCAACGGCATCCCCGACGGGCTGTCCGTCGCGCACGTCCGCATCGCGGGCGGCAGACGCATCCGCGACATCCGCGTGCTGCGCATCGCGCGCGATCCGTCGCATGACGAGGAGGTCGACGATTGCCTGCGGATCGATCTGGACCGTGCCGGCGACTTCTCGACCTACACATTGTGTTTGATCGACGTGCCGGGCATCGACCCGCGCTTTCGCTGCCTCGACTTCAGCTTCAAGACGCAATGCCCCGGCGATCTCGACTGCGGCGACGCGGCGGCATGTCCGACCGCGCCGGTCGCGGCGATCTACGTGGACTATCTGGCGAAGGATTACGCCAGCTTTCGCCCGCTGCTGCTCGACCGGCTGGCGTTGACGCTGCCTGACTGGCGCGAGCGGCATGTGCCCGATCCGGGGGTCACGCTGGTCGAACTGCTCGCTTATGCCGGCGATCAGTTGAGCTATCAGCAGGATGCGGTGGCGACCGAGGCGTATCTGGCGACGGCGCGGCGGCGGATCTCGGTGCGGCGGCACCTGCGGCTGATCGACTATGCGCTGCACGAGGGGTGCAATGCGCGCGCGTTCGTGACCGTCGCGACCAGCGCCGACTTCACCGTGGCGCGCGCTGGCGACATGACGTTCCTCACGCGGGCGGACGGCGTGGCGACGACGGGCGGGGGATTCGTTGTCGCCGACATGCTGGCGACCCGGTCCGCGCCGGACCATGTCGTGTTCGAGCCGCTGGTGCGCGACGGCGCGGTCACGTTTCGCGCGGCGCATGGCCGGATTGCCTTCCACGACTGGGGCGAGGACGAATGTTGCCTGCCGCGCGGCGCGACCGCTGCGACGCTGGTCGACGGGTACCTGGATGACGCGGCGGCGCGGCTCGGGTTGAGCGTCGGCGACTGGCTGATCTTCGAGGAGGTCGTGGGGCCGACGACCGGCAATCCGGCCGATGCCGATCCCGCGCATCGCCACGTCGTCCGGCTGACCACGGTGACCCCGGGGCGCGACGCGTTGCTGGGCGTGGCGGTGGTCGAGATCGAATGGGCGGCCGAGGATGCGCTGCCGTTCGCGCTGTGCCTGTCGTCGCGCCGCCCCGCCCCCGATTGCGACCGCGTGCGCGAGGTAAGCGTCGCGCGCGGCAATGTGGTGGCGGTCGATCACGGGCAGACCTTCACGCAGGTCCTCGATCCAGTGCCGGGCGTCGACCTGCCGGGCGAATGCGCGTGCGAGGGCAGCGTGATCGAAGTGCGCCGGGCGGCGGGCAGCCATATGCCGGTGCTGTCGCGCGCGTCGCTGACCTTCGCCGAGCCGGTGGCGGCGGGATGCAGTGCGGCGGCGCTGCTGATCCGCGATCCGCGGCGCGCGGTGGCGGCGGTGCGGGTGGATGACGATGGCGGCAGCTGGACGCCGCGCGCCGACCTACTGGCGAGCGACGGCGATGCGCGCGACGTCGTGGTGGAGGTGGACGACGACGGCATCGCGCACCTGCGGTTCGGTGACGGCACGCATGGACGCGCGCCGGATGTCGGCGTCGCCGCGCGTGCGACCGCCCGAGCCGGCAACGGCAGCAGCGGCAACGTCGGGCGCGAGGCGATCGCGCTGCTCGCGCTCAGCGGCGAGCGTGTGGACGGCGTCGAGATCACCGTCCGCAATCCGATCGCGGCAAGCGGCGGAACCGCGGCGGAGGCGATGGGCGAGGCGCGGCTGTTCGCACCCGGCCTGATCCAGGCGCGGCGCGAGCGCGCGATCGTCGCGGACGATTATGCCGAGCTGGCGGTGCGCGAGACGCCGACGCTGCAAGGTGCGGCGGCGACGCTGCGCTGGACGGGCAGCTGGCACGAGGCGCAGGTGGCGATCGATCCGCTGCACCGCGACGACGCCACGCACGCCCTGATCGCCGCGGTGACGGAGGCGCTGCGCGGTTACCGGCGGATCGGGCACGACCTGTCCGTCACCGCGGCGAGGATCGTGCCGCTGCGACTGGCGATGCGCGTCTGCGTGCTGCCGCATTACCGCGCGGCGGCGGTGAAGCGCGCGCTGCTGGAGGTGTTCTCCGCCGGGCTGCGGGGCGATGGACGGCCCGGCTTCTTCCACCCGGACCGGATGCGCTTCGGCGCACCGGTGGCGTCGTCGCAGGTGATCGCGGCGGCGATGGCGGTCGAGGGGATCGAGACGGTGCGCGTCACCGCGCTGGAACGGCTGGACCGGCCGGGAGACACGACCGCGCTGGATACCGGCCAGCTGCTGCTGCGGCCCGGCGAGATCGCGCAACTGGCGAACGATCCGGATTACCCGGAACACGGGCGGCTGGCGTTCGAGATGGGAGGCGGGCGATGAACTGCACGTGCGGATGCTGCGACGGAGTGCGGGCGGTCACGCCGGCGACGATCGAAAACCGTCCGGGGCTGGGCGCGATCGCTGCGCGGATCGGCACCCACTCCAGCTTCCTGGAAGCGATGCGCGCGCGGCTGTCTGCGGCGGACTTCCCCGAGCTGGCCGGGCTGCGCACCCGCGACGCCGCCGATCCGGCGATCGCGCTGCTGGATGGCTGCGCGCTGCTTGCGGACGTGCTGACCTTCTATCAGGAGCGGATCGCCAACGAAGGCTATCTGCGCACCGCGACCGAGCGCCGCTCGCTGGTCGAACTGGCGCGGCTGATCGGCTACGCGCCGCGCCCCGGCGTCGCGGCCAGCGTGTTCCTGGCGTTCGGGATCGAGAAGGATGCGCCGCCGACCGTGATCCCGCGCGGCAGCAAGGCGAACAGCGTGCCGCGCCCGGGCGAGACGATGCAGGCGTTCGAGACGAGCGCCGACCTGCCGGCGCGCTTCGCCTGGAACGCGATCCGCCCGCGGCAGGTGCAGCCGCAGACGCTGGCGACGATCCTGCGCGACGGCATCTTCCTGAGCGGCACCGGGACGCGGCTGACGCCGGGCGACCTGCTGCTGCTGGCGCGGGCGGGCACCGACACCCAGTCGCCCGCCTTCGTCGCCACGGTCGAACCCGACGCGGCGGCGAAGCGGACGCGGGTGACGCTGCGAGGATATGACGAGGCAAGTGACGCCGGCGGGGAGGACGCCCCGTCGTCGTGGCTGGCCGCGCTGCTGACCCCCGCCGCGCAGCCGCCGCTGGGCAGTGCCCAATTGCCGCGTGCCGTGGCGCACAGCTTTGCGCAGGGTGCCGATACGCTGCCGACGTTGCTGACCAGACTGGCGCCGGCGCTGGCGACCTCGCTGTACCCGGCGCTTCGCAACGCCGCCGCGCCGGTGGAGCAGCCGCTGGAGGTGTATGCGATGCGGATCGTCGCGCGGCCGTTCGGGCACAATGCGCCGCTGCGGCTCCAGCAGATCGGCGACCGCGCAACGCCGCCGGAATTCGCGGAATGGACCTTCCACCCCACCGACGACATCACTTATGGGCCGACCACGATCGCGCTGGATGCGGATCACGATGTCGCGCCGGACACGCGGCTGGTGATCGAGCGCGCGGACGGCAAGATGATCGACGTGACGAAGGTCGACGTGATCCGGCATCTGTCGCTGGCGCGCTTCGGCCTTGGCGGGCCATCGGTGCTGCTGTCGTGGAAGGACGACGGCGCGCCGTGGCTGGACAAGGACGACGACTTCGCGATGATCCGCGGATCGCGCGTGTGGCTGGGCAGCGAGCGGCTGGCGCTGGCCGATGCGCCGATCACCGATGCGGTGGCGGGCGACACGATCGATCTGGACGATGTGTACGAAGGGCTGGACACCGGCCGCTGGCTAATCGTCGAGGGCGAGCGCAGCGACGTGCGCGATCCGCGCGGCCGGCCGGTGCCGGGGCTGCGCGCGACCGAACTGGTGATGCTGGCGGGCGTGACGCAGCGCGTGCGCGGCACCGCACCACCGACGGACGACGGCCAGGGCGACGGACAGGGCGATGGCCAGAGCGATGGCACCGGCTCGCCGTCGATGACCGCGACGTCCGGGCCGAAGGACCCCGACGGGCCGCAACCCGGCGACACGGTGCATTCCACGATCACGATCGCGGCGTCCACCGCGACGGGCGCGCCGGGGCTGGCCTATCGCTACAAGCGCGACACGGTGACGATCCACGCGAATGTCGCGCACGCGACCCATGGCGAGACGCGCGCCGAAACGCTGGGCGACGGCAATGCCGCGCAGGCGATGCAACGCTTCGCATTGCGCCAGCCGCCGCTCACCTATGTCTCCGCACGGACACCGGCCGGCGTCGCGAACACGCTGGCGCTGCGCGTCAACGACGTGTTGTGGCACGAGGTCGCGACGCTGGCGACCGCGGGCGCAACCGACCGCAGCTACACGATCGCCACCGACGACGACGGGATGGTCGTGGCGACTTTCGGCAACGGTGTACGCGGGATGCGCGTCCCGAGCGGGCGCGGGAACGTGAAGGCGCGTTATCGCAGCGGGATCGGTGCGGGCGGCAATGTCGCGGCGCGGCAGATCAGCCTGCTGGCCTCGCGGCCGCTGGGCGTGAAGGACGTGGTCAACCCGATCCGTGCCGCCGGCGGCGCGGATCGCGAGGATGGCGAGGCGATCCGCCGCAACGCGCCGATCGCGATCATGGCGCTCGATCGGTTGCTGTCGACCAGCGACTATGCCGACTTCGCGCGTGGCTTCGCCGGGATCGGCAAGGCCGTGGCGACGCTGGTCGGCACGCGCGTGAACGTGGTGATCGCGGGGGTAGACGACGCGCCGATCGATGCCGGTTCCGATCTGTACGCGAACCTGAAGGATGCGCTGCGCCGGTTCGGCGACCCGCTGGTGCCGCTGACCCTGACCGCGTGCCGGCGATCGACCCTGATCGTGCAGGCCGGCGTGCGGATCGACCGCGATTACATGTGGGAGGCGGTGGAGCCGCAGGTGCGCGCGGCGTTGCTGGCGGCGTTCGCCTTCGACCGGCGCGATCCCGGCGCGCCGGCTTTCCTGAGCCACGCGTTTCGCGCGATCCAGAGCGTGCGCGGGGTGGTCTCCGCCGACATCGACGTGTTCGACGCGGTCTCGTTCGAGCAGGTCAGCGACCTGGACGGCGCGGCGCTGGCCGGGCTGTTGACGCAGGCGCGCGCGCGGATCGACGTCGCGCCGGACCGGATCGCCTATCTGTCGCCGGCGGTGCCCGATACGCTGATCCTTCAGGAGCTGCCGTCATGACGCCCGCGCCGCAGACGCTGTACGCCCTGTTGCCCGACCATGCGCGTGGCCGCGATGGCGAGGCCGGCTATCCGCTGCGCGCGCTGCTGGCGGTGATGGACGAGCAGCTCCACGCGATCGGGCGCGACATCGACCGGCAATATGCCGACTGGTTCATCGAGACGTGCGCCGACTGGGTGGTGCCGTACATCGGCGATCTGGTCGGCTATCGGCCCGTGGCGGCGGCAGGGCTGTCGGCCGATCGCGGCACGCCCCGGCTGAACGCGGTGCTGACGCCGCGCGCCGAAGTGGCGAACACGCTGGCCTTTCGCCGCCGCAAGGGCACCGTCGCGTTGCTGGACGAGCTGGCGCGGCGGGTGACGGGCTGGCCGTCGCGGGTGGTGGAAGGCTACACGTTGCTGTCGCGCACGCAGCATATCGACCATGTCCGCGCCGATCGCGGCCGATCGGTCGACCTGCGCGACGGTGCGGCGCTGGCGCGGCTGGGAACGCCGTTCGACACGCTGGCGCACGGCATCGACGTGCGCGGGCACGGGCGCAACGTGCCGGACGTCGTCGACTTCGCATGGCGGCTGAAGACGCGAGGGGTGACCCATGCGCCCGCCTGCTGCGTCGAAAGCGAGGGGACGCAATGCTACACCTTCAGCGTGCTGGGCAACGACGGTCCGCTCTACGCCGCGGCGCTGCCGGGCCATGGGCCGGGCGATGCGCCGGGCGACACGCCGGAGGCCGGCCTGCCGGTGCGCATCCGCCGCGACATGTTCGCCCGGCGGGTGTCGCAGCTCCCCTAACGGTCGAGGCGAACCCCGCACTGTACGGGGCGGTTCGCAGCGTCGCCATCTACGCGCCCGGCTGGCCAGACATGGACGCGCCGCAGCCGGTGCCGGCGGCGCGGATCGTCCCCGCTAACCTGACCGGGTGGCGGCATCGCGCGCCGCGCGGCAAGTTGCTGGTGGATCCCGAGACGGGCCGCATCGTCTTCCCGGTGCGGCAACCCCCGAAACAGGGGGTGTGGGTCGATTATCACACGGCCTTCCCGGCCGATATCGGCGGCGGCGAATATCATCGTCCGCTCGCGCGGCCCGCCGACTATACGCTGTACCGCGTCAGCCGCGAGCGGCCGGGCGACGGGGTGTCCGCTTCGATCAACGCGGCATTGCAGGCGTGGCGCGACGATCCGGCGCACCCGCGCGCGGCGGTGATCGAGATCCTCGACAGCGCCGCCTATAGCGAGCCGCTGGCGATCACGCTGGAGGCGGGCCAGTATCTGCAAGTGCGCGCCGCCGATCGCACGCGCCCGGTGATCAGGCTGCTGGATTACATGGCCGACGCCTCGGACGCCTTCACGGTCGCGGGCAAGCGCGGCAGTCGGCTGGTGCTGGACGGATTGCTGATCGCCGGGCGCGGCCTTCGGGTGGCGGGGCCAAGTCGCGAGGACGAGGAGCGCTTCGCGGCCGGCGACCTGTGCGACGTGACGATCCGGCATTGCACGCTGGTGCCCGGCTGGGGGCTGACGTGCGACTGCGATCCGCGGCGGCCTGGCGAGCCGAGCCTGGAACTGGTCGACTGCACCGCGCGCATCCGCATTCAATGGTCGATCATCGGCGCGATCGAGGTCACCGCGGACGAAACCGCGGTGGACCCGGTCGCGATCACGATCGAGGACAGTATCGTCGATGCCACCGGCACCGCGCGCGCGGCGCTCCGCGCGTCCAACCTGCCGCTCGCCTTCGCCACCGCATCGTTCCTGCGCTGCACGGTGTTCGGCGGCGCGCAGCTGCACGCGATCGCGCTGGCGGAGAACAGCATCTTCACCGGTGCCGTACGCGTCGCGCGGCGGCAGACCGGCTGCATGCGCTACTGCTACGTGCCGCCGGGATCGCGCACGCCGCGCCGCAGCCATTGCCAGCCCGATCCGGCGCGCGCCGACGCCGCGACGCTGGTCCCGCATTTCACCAGCGTCCGCTACGGCAATGCCGCTTACGCACAACTGTCGACGTGGTGCGCGGCGGAGATCCGGCGCGGGGCGGACGACGAATCCGAACCGGGCGTCTTCCACGACCTGTTCCAGCCGCAGCGCGAGGCGAACCTGCGCCAGCGCCTGGCCGAATATTCCCCAGCGTCGACCGATACCGACGTCGTTTTCGCGAATTAGGAGCAGCCAGATGAAGGGCGATTTTTCCCGCGATACCTATCGGCCCGAGCGCCAGTACAGCCGCGTCATGATGCAGCAGGGCCGCGTGCAAATCGACGCCGACTGGAACGAACAGGCCGCGATCCTGCTGGGCTATATGCGCGCGCTGACCCGCGACCTGTTCGGGGCGGCGGCAGGGCCGGCGGACGAATGCGGTTTCCAGATCGTGACCATCGAGAACCGCGCGAGCCTGCCGGCGGAGGTCGCCGCGCAGGTCGACGCCGCGCTGAAGGCGGACAAGGGCGCGCTGGACGACGACGACCTGCTGATCCTGCCGGGGCGCTATTACGTCGGCGGGTTGCCGGTCGAGAGCACGGCGGCGCTGCGATGGCGCGCGCAGCCGGGCTTTCCGTTCGGCGATGCCGACGTGGATGCGCTGAACAAGCACGACTGGATCGCATATCTCGACGTGTGGGAGGAATATGTCGCCGCCGATCAGGCGCCCGACATCCGCGAGACCGCGCTGGGCGGGATCGACACCTGCGGGCGCGCGTCGATCCGCTGGCGGGTTCGGCTGCTGCCCGATGCGAGCGACCGCGCGGCGGTCGAGGCGATGACCGCGACCGGGAGCGGACGGTTGCGCGCACGCGCCAATCCGAGCGAGGCGGCGGACGACCTTTGCTCGATCGCGCCGGACGCGCGCTATCGCGGCGCGGAGAACCAGCTGTACCGCGTCGAGATCCAGTCCGGCGGTGCGGCGGAGGCGAAGGGGACGGGCGCGACCTTCAAATGGTCGCGCGACAATGGCGCGCGGACCTTCCCGATCGTGTCCGGGACCGGCAATCGCGTCACGCTGGCGCATCTGGGTCACGATGCCAACGACACGCTGGTCGAGGGCGATTGGGTGGAGATGACCGACGATGGCGCGGGCGGCAACGGGCTGCTGGCGCAGGTCGAGGCGGTGCGGCGCGACGACCTGATCGTCGAACTGACGCTGCCGGAGGGATCGGCGGCGCTGCCCGCTTATGCGGCGACGGAGGCCGCGGCACGTCATGCGCTGCTGCGGCGGTGGGATCATGCCGGGGACCGGGCAGTCGCGGGCGGGGCGCTGGCGGTGGTGGAGGCGCAGGAGATCGAACTGGAAGACGGCGTGCGGATCACGTTCGAAGCGGGGGGCAGTATCGCGCCGGCGATTACTGGATGATCCCGGCGCGCGTCGCGACCGGGGATGTCGAGTGGCCGGGCGTACCCGACGACCCACGCTACCAGCCGCCCGCCGGGCCGCGCCACTGCTACGCCCCGCTTGCCGCGCGGACGATCGGCGCGGCGGGGGCGCCGGCGCTGACCGACCTGCGATGCCGGATCGCACGGCTGCCGTGCGTCGACCCGGCCGAGGAAGCGCGCGTCGACGGCACCGCCCCGAAGCCGCGACCGCGCCGCCCAATCTGAACCGCGGTCATGTGGTTCGCAGCCGGACTATCGTCGATCCAGATCGCGACCCCGCTGAACGAGGAGCGTATCCCGGGCCCATCAGCGGCAAGGACGGTGCTGTCAGTCTAATGCGAACCCGTCTCTACACGATGCAATTCGGTCTTTGACGGCAAAGTTCAGCTGACGAGCGCCTGCCACTCCGCCAGTGCGGCGGAGCGTCGTTCGCGGTAGGTCTGTCGATCGATGAGGTGGCGCTCCAGGCTGAAGTGGTTGTGGACGTTGGCGTGGACAGAGGCGAACTTCTGCAGCGTCTTCATCTGCCGGAACCGCTGCATTGCCCGCTCTCGTCGTCGGAACGGCAGGTGGCTGTTTTCCACCCGGTTGTTCGCCCAGCGAGCGGTCTGCTGCTTCTCGGCGTTGCCAAGCTCGTTCATCGCTGCGCGGTAGCTGCGCAGACCATCGGTGGTGATCGCCTCGGGCGAACCATGCCGCTTCAGCGCCTTTTTCATGAACGCGAGTGCGGCTGCCTTGTCGCGAGTGCGGGTAACGTAGCTTTCCAGCACCTCACCCTCGTGATCGACAGCGCGCCACAGGTAGACCATCTCGCCGTTCAGCTTCACGTACATCTCGTCCAGGTTCCAGCGCCAGTGACGAAAGCCGCGCATCCGGCTTACCCGCTGCCGGCGGATGTCGCCGGCGAACAGCGGGCCGAACCTGTTCCACCACAACCTGACCGTCTCGTGGCAGATGTCGATCCCGCGCTCGAACAGCAGGTCCTCCACGTTCCGCAGGCTCAGCGGGAAGCGCACGTACATCAGCACCACCAGCCGGATTACCTCCGGCGACGAGTTGAAGTAGCGGAATGGAGAGGCTGGCTTGCGAGGGCGGGGCATGGCCCGCTCTACCCCACCATCATCCGATTACCAGCAGGTGCATTTGGTTTGACGATGCCTTCTCGATGCCTTCTCCCCCAGAATGCCGCAACTACCTCGTCAACTCACGGTATGGGTCAGCTTGATGTCATCCGACTCTAGATCGGGTAGGGTGCAGCCAGAAGGTAGTAAGACGCGGCCTTCGTTCCGATGAGACCGTGGAGGTCAGCTCCCGACCTCTTTCGCCCGTCAGATCATAACGGGCAGGCGGTCTCCGAGGCGAGATATCGGATCAACTGTCGTCCGGGCACGAAGAAATAGCCGCCGCCGCGCAACGTGACAAAGCGCGGCATCGGCTCCAGCGCGACCGGCCCGGTGCGCACCGGAATCGTAAAGCCGTTGCTGCCGACCTGTCCGTTCACCGTGATGGGATCGGTCTCGACATTGAGGCCGTGAAACTTGGTGCTGCCCATCCAGGTTTGCTGGATGAACTCGAACTGGCGTTCGAGATCGCCGTTTAGACACATGAACATCAGGCCGGAATTGCGATCGTCGTGCGCGGAAAAGCCGCGGCCGATGCGTAGGATGCGGTGGCGATTGGTGATCTCGACCTGCTCCATCGAACCGGGGCTGAGGCTGTCCCGCGGGTTGGCGCGGCGGATGTGTGCGCCGTAGGGGCAGCGCGTGCCCTGCGGATCCTCGGTGCCGAACAGGAAATCGTTGTCCGGCTGAATCGGTTTTCCGAATCTCTCGGTTCGGTCGCCCGACTGGACGGGGTGGCGTCGGGCTTTGCCGGGCGCGCGGTCTCGCGCATCGTCGCCGTCGCCTCCGCACCGGAGAGCGCCTTGAGCTTCGTCGCCGACATATAGGGGTTGCGCGCCAGCGAGGAGCCGTCCGGCCAACGCCCCATCATCTTGGCGGCGATGAACTCGGCATCGCAGATCGCAGGTTCGGGGAAGAAAGCCTTGAACGCCGTCGCCTGCCGCTCGCAATACTCCCAAAAGCCGACATGATCCTGTTCGAGCTGGCGGATCACCAGATAACTGCCGTTGAAGCCGATCAGCCGCGGACTGGACTTGATCGCGTCGGTGAAGCCTCGGTTATCGCCCGCGATCGGCAGCATCATCTCCGGGTCGTGCCGCGCATCAAGCAGCGGACCTGGCGGAATTGAGCCGCGATTGTCGGGATAGCCGAGGATGATCTCGCCTGGCTCGACCAGATGGATCGGATCGGCGTTGCGCAGGCCGCGATAGGTGCCGCGGATCGCCGGCTGCGACACGCCGTCGACGAAGCCGAACGGCTCCTTGCGGTCGATCAGCTTGTCGGCCACGCCTGCCAAGTCGATCTGGTCGCAAATCGTGCCGACGCCGGCCAGTCGCTCACCAATCTCGCCGGCAAGCGCTGCGACCGCGTCCTCGGTATCGCCATAAACCAGCAGCGCCGCGTCGACCGGATCGCAGTCCCACCACCAGTCCCGTGCTCCGGGATCGTCACCGAGGATGCGCGCACGCCCCTCGCCGCGCATCCCCACCCGGAACGCCGCCGGAAACGTCTCCAGCGCATCCTCCGGCAGGCCTAGATGCTCCAGCCCGCGCGGCGACAGCGCCAGGGTTACGACTGCCGGCGCGCTGATGTAGCGGCCGTCGTTGAAGGTGAGGGACGGCACTAGATCGCGCAGCAATGCGCGGTTGCGCAGCACGTCGCCGCCCAGCCGGATAGTCATCACCCGGCCCGCCGGCTTGAAGCCTAGGCCACCGAATACGATGCTCTGGATCTGCGTGGTGTCGAGCTTCTCGGGCGGGCGCGGCGTCGACCCCAACAGGGTCAGCCAGGCACTCGCCTCGCTCTCGGTCCGCGCGGCCAGGCCCCTGCGCACCAGCGCGTTGGTGCGGATGTTGGCGGTGGTCAGCGCTGGATACGCGCTGTACCAGAACGGCGTGTAATCCATGCTCTGCCGGGCAAAGCGCTTGAAGCGCTCGCCGTCCGTTGCGCCTTCGAGGAACAAGTTGCTGGTGCGCGGGAAGCCGACCGAGTTGGACCATGCGCCGGTCAGCCCCTCATGGGCCTTAGTGATGAAATCCTCGAGATAGCTTTCCCAGCTTCCCGCGTAATTAGAGAAGAACAGCACATCGCGGGTGCCCGGCAATGTCACCCAGCGGGCAAAATGGATTGTGCCGATATCGCCGAGAAAACCCGGCTTGGGGTTGAACCGGGTCACCCCCGCAATCGCCCAGAACGAGAGCCGGCCGGTGACAAAGCGCAGCAGGCCGGACTTGCGGATCGTGTGCGAGATCATGTGGTTGTGCGCGTAGCCGGGCGCGTTTTCGTGCGCGAACATGCGCTCAGCCTGTTCGAGTGTCGGCGCGCGGTCGGAGGTCGTGTCGCTCTTTTCCGCCTTGCGGAACGCTCTGTAGGCTATGCTTAGCACGATGGCGGTGAACAGCAGGATCAGCCCGATCCACGACAAAGCGAAGCCGAGCACATCGTGTGCGCTAACGGAACGGGCATGCGCCGGCCAGGCGAACCAACCCGCCAGCGGCACCGACACGAGCAGGATCGGCCAGAGGAAGGTCGCGATGAAGGACGGCGCCAGTGCCGCCGCTTTGCCGGCGATGCTCGGATCTTCGGGCGGGGCCGAGGACTCTGACACGAGATCGAAGGCATAACCCCTTGCCGGATCAGCCTGCAGCCCGCGCCGCACCGCCTCCAGGCAGGCGAGCGCCGAGGCATGCTCACCCGGCGCGGCGAGCAATCGGGCGACCTCCGCGGCGAGCGCTTCCTCCTGCTTGATGCGCACCACCGAATGATCGGGTGTACCGGCGAAGACGAGCCCGGCTGGTTTGAACAGGGTTTGTCCGACCGTGACGCTGTGCCGCTTCAGATACGCGCCGAGGCTGGCCGCGGTAATGTTCGGGTCAGCGACCTGGAACACCGGCAGCAGATATTGCCCGGCGCGTTGGGCAAGCTGGTTCAGCGCGGCATCGGCGGTGCCGTCGGCCGACATTTCGAGGACGAGAAAGGCGTAGTTTTCGCGGTGTGAGCGGATAGCGTGCAGGCTGGCGAAGTGCAGGAACTCGCTGCCCGGCGCACCGCCGATCGCGGCGCGAACCGCATCGCTGGCGGGGTTGCCTAGCATGTCTATCAGCCCGCGCGCCTGGTCGACCCGATCGACGGGGATCCGCGACACCATCGTCAACATCGCGTGCGTCATGCTGAGAATCCCCGGTTAGTTGAACTCGACAATGAGCGTGCTGGCGAAGGCGCCGCGCTTCTTCAGGCGCCCCGCGTTGCCCCGCGCGCGCCGCAATCCCGCGCGCTTCAGCAGCGGCTTGATCATCAGGTGCAGGGTCGCGCGGTTGATCTCCAGCCCGAAGCACTGGTGCACGCCGTAACCGAAATGGATATACTGATCCGGCGACCGCCCGGCGTCGAAGCGTTTCGGCTCGGGCAGGCCGCGCTCGTCGCGCATGGCCGAGGCGATGCTGGCCAGCACCGTGCCGCCGGCAGGGATCGTTTGTCCGCCGATCGTCCGCGCGGCGAGCGCGATGCGCGGCATCCACGGCGCGAGCGGATCGAAGCGCATCGCCTCCATCAGATGCGCGGCGAGCCCGCGGTCATCGTCCGATTGTGCCGCCGCCTGCGCCGCCGCCAGCGCGAGCGGACGACGCAGCAACTGCTCCATCGCCTGCGGCACCACCATGGGCGGCTGCGGCGGGCCGCCGACCAAGATGCCGGTCATGCCCGCGACGATCTGCGCGTCGCTGAACCCCGGCTTGCCCGCCGCCTGCGCCGCCATGCAGCGCGCGATCACATCGTTGCGGCCGGCGGGCGCGGCCCGGCAGCGATCAATCTCCTGCTGGATATGGCCGCGCATCAGTGGCGCCATTTCGGAGACCTCGACCTTCAGCGGCGCGTCGCTGCCGACGAACTGATATTCGAACAACCGCGTGCCCCAGCGATACAGTTCCGGGCCTACAGGAGCGGTGAGGCCGAGATAGTGCGCAACGAAATCGAACGCGACCGTACGGACCATCTCAACAACGTCGATCCGCCCCGGCGCCGCTGCGACCATCGCCTCGGTACGCGCAGTCACGTCCGCCGCCAGCATCGCCAAGTCTGCACGCTGCACCACACTGCGCAACGCCGCCAGCGCGGCGCGGTAAGCGTCGCCATCCGGAAGGCCAAGAATGAAGGGCTCACCGTCCATTATGACGTCGAGCTTCTCGCGATAAGGCGTGCCAAAGATCGCATCTTCGGCGAACACCGTGCGCACGTCGTCATGTCGGGTTACGAGATAGGTCTTTCCGATCTTCAGGACTGGCCAATGATCTCGCAGTAAGCCGAATAAAAATGGAAGCAGATTTTGGCTGCGGTCCATCAACCATTGCCCAAGCAACCCCGGTCCGGGGCGTAGAATCGAATCGGCAGCTGGCACTGGCGAGTCCCCCTCACAGCTTCGCTCTAGCGGCAGATCATGTATTTATATCCCATATTCCTGGGTGCGCGCAACGATTATTGTAATTCTTAAAATGCTGCGACTATTTTTACATTTTAACCGTATGGATCTGGCGTGATAACGTGGATCGGAATCCAATCTCTCCGGCATCTTTGTTTTTGGGCGGGGGTTGAATAACTCGCTTGAAAGAGCTGCGACTCACGAGATGACGATTAGGCCGTTGTGCGACCGAAATCGGGTCGCCTTGGTGACGGTCCGTTTCCGGGGGGGGCAAGACGGTGCTGTCAGTCTAATGCGAACCCGTCTCTACACGATGCAATTCGGTCTTTGACGGCAAAGTTCAGCTGACGAGCGCCTGCCACTCCGCCAGTGCGGCGGAGCGTCGTTCGCGGTAGGTCTGTCGATCGATGAGGTGGCGCTCCAGGCTGAAGTGGTTGTGGACGTTGGCGTGGACAGAGGCGAACTTCTGCAGCGTCTTCATCTGCCGGAACGGTGCTGTCAGTCTAATGCGAACCGCTCTCCACACGATGCACTTCGATCTTTGACAGCGACGTTTAGCTGACGAGCGCCTGCCACTCCGCCAGCGCGGCGGAGCGTCGTTCCCGATAGGTCTGTCGATCGATGAGGTGGCGCTCCAAGCTGAAGTGGTTGTGGACGTTGGCGTGGACGGAAGCGAACTTCTGCAGCGTCTTCATCTGCCGGAACCGCTGCATTGCCCGCTCTCGTCGTCGGAACGGCAGGTGGCTGTTTTCCACCCGGTTGTTCGCCCAGCGAGCGGTCTGCTGCTTCTCGGCGTTGCCAAGCTCGTTCATCGCTGCGCGGTAGCTGCGCAGGCCATCGGTGGTGATCGCCTCGGGCGAACCATGCCGCTTCAACGCCTTTTTCATGAACGCGAGTGCGGCTGCCTTGTCGCGGGTCCGGGTAACGTAGCTTTCCAGCACCTCACCCTCGTGATCGACGGCGCGCCACAGGTAGACCATCTCGCCGTTCAGCTTCACGTACAACTCGTCCAGGTGCCAGCGCCAGTGACGAAAGCCGCGCATCCGGCTCACCCGTTGCCGGCGAATGTCACCCGCAAACAGCGGCCCGAACCTGTTCCACCACAGCCGCACCGTCTCATGGCAAATGTCTATTCCGCGCTCGAACAGCAAATCCTCGACGTTACGCAGGCTCAGCGGGAACCGCACGTACATCAGGACCACCAGCCGGATCACCTCGGGTGAGGAGTTGAAATACCGGAAGGGCGAGGCAGGCTTGCGCAGGCGGGACATGCCCCTGCCCTACCCTCACCGGCTTACCAGCCGGTGCATTTGGTTTGACGGAGCCTTCGCTCCGCCACGCTGGAGAAGGACCGCTTCTACGCAGGCGAGATTTGCTACATTCATTTCCCACCAATTTAATGGATGATGAAGCCAGGAGGTAGCTTATGTCTCTCAAGCTTGGCGACGTCGTTCCCGATTTCACGCAGGATTCCACCATCGGTCCGTTCCGCTTTTACGAATGGGCAGGTGCGAACTGGGTGGTGCTGTTCTCGCATCCCAAGGATTTCACCCCGGTCTGCACGACCGAGCTCGGCACGGTCGCCGGGCTCAAGGCGGAGTTCGATCGCCGCGGGGTGAAAGTGGCGGGTCTGTCGGTCGATCCGCTCGACAGCCACGCCCGCTGGGCCGATGACATCGCGGAAAGCCAGGGTCATGCGCTGAACTTCCCGCTGATCGCGGACAGCGACCGTTCCGTGTCGCTGGCCTTGGACCTGATCCATCCCGGCGCATCGGACACCACCACCGTGCGAACGGTTCTCGTCGTCGATCCCGCGAAGAAGCTCCGCCTCACCCTGACCTATCCGGCCTCGACCGGGCGCAACTTCGCCGAGATCCTGCGCGTCATCGACAGTCTGCAACTGACCGACCGGCACAAGGTGGCGACACCGGCGGACTGGCAGCAGGGCGACGACGTCATCATCGTCCCCTCGGTCGACGACGAGGCGGCCCGTGCGCTCTTCCCCGACGGCTGGCAGGCGCCGCTCCCGTATCTGCGCACCGTCAGGCAGCCGGCGTGAGTAGCACGCCACGCGCGGTCGAATGGCCGACCGTGGCGCTGGCCGTCGTCATCTACGGCGGCTGGCTGGCACTGACGGCCTTTCATGCCGTTCTCCCGCTTCCGGTGGTAGTCATCGTCGGTGCGTGGCTGGTGGCATGGCACGGCTCGCTCCAGCACGAAACGATCCACGGCCATCCGACTCATTCGGCGGCCGTCAATGCCGCAATCGGCGCGGTGCCGCTGGCGCTCTGGCTGCCCTATGGCATCTATCGCGACAGCCACATCGCGCACCACCGCAGCCCGCACATCACCGATCCCCGCCACGATCCCGAGTCCCGCTACGTCGCCCCCGGGCGCGCGCGGCGATGGGTTGCCGTGATCCAGTCGACGCTGGCGGGACGATTGCTGTTCGGACCGGCACTGGCGATCGTGTCGCTGGCCGCGACGGAATCGCGTCGGTTGCGCAGCCGACCGGTCGCCGTTCTCCGCGACTGGGCGCCGCACCTCGCCGGCGTCGCGGTGGTGGTCGCATGGCTCGAAGTGACCGGCCTTGGCGCGGTCCGCTATGTCGCGCTGATCGTCTATCCGGCGTTGTCGCTCACGTTGCTGCGCTCCTTTGCGGAGCACCGCGCCGACATCCCCGGGCCGAGCCGCGCCGCCACCGTGGAGCGTGGCGGGCTGCTCGGGCTGCTGTACCTCAACAACCACCTCCATACCGCGCATCACGACCGCCCCGATCTCGCCTGGTATCGCTTGCCCGCACATCAGCGGCGGCACCAGGCGCGATTGGTGGCGCAGGCCGGCGGGGTGCACCGCAGCTATGGTGCGATCGTGCGCCGCTACGCATGGCGCCGCCACGACGTGCTGGTCCACCCCGATCTGGGGGCGCCGCGGTGATCGCGTCGCTCGGAATGTACGATCATCCGGCGCAAGGCTGGGCCAACGATGCGATCTGGTCCGCGATCGCGGCCCGCCTGCGCGCACGCGGCATCGCCGCGCCCGTCGCCCTCGATCGGACACGATCGGTCGAGGATAGCTGGCACGCGCCCGACCTGCTGCTGGCACAATGCTGCGGTTATCCGCTGGTCGCCGACACCAGCCTGGACCTTCGCGTGGTGGCAGTCCCGCATTACGACGTGCCCGGTTGCGCACCCGGTCGCCACGTCAGCTACCTCTTGGTGCGCGACGTGGACGATGCCAAAGATCTCGCGGCGTTCCGCGGCCGGATCGCCGCGATCAACGCGCCGCTGTCGAACACCGGCGCGAACCTGTTTCGCGACATGCTCGCGGACGTGGCGGATGCCGCACCGTTCTTCGCGGCGGTTGTGACCACCGGCTCACACCGGCAAAGTGCGTTTGCAATCCGCGCCGGTGCCGCCGATATCGCCGCGATCGACGCGGTCACCTATGCCGCACTGGGGCGCTACGAACCGGAGGCGCTTACCGGACTACGAACGGTCGCGGTCACGCGCTCCTCCCCGACGCTACCTTTCGTGACGGCGCGCGCCACGCCGATGGAGACGGTCGCGGCGCTCCAGGCGATACTGTCGGACGTAGTAAGAGATCCGCAATTGGCGGCGGCGCGCGCCGCTCTGTTCCTGTCCGACATCGTACCCTCCGGCGGACACCGCTATGCTGCGCTCCTAGGTTTGGCGCGTGACGCGGCATCACGCGGCTATCCCGAACTGCGATGAGTAGGAGCAGCGGATTAGCGCATAGTTTCACCGACAAACCTTTACAAAGCCGTCCATGAAGTGGCTCCGAGAAAGGCCTGACAGCGTCTCGCTCTTGAATAAGATTAGGGCATATGACTAACGGCACGACTACGGGTTACAACGACGGCGAGGTCAGTGGGCGCTTTTGCTTCGACCCACAATCGGTCACTAGGGCTCACCTACCTTCTTCCCACATCTGGCCGCTCGTTCATCTTGAGAGATGCCAGATTATGGGTCAGTCAGGTTGGGAGGATTGCGCCGTTTCGATACGACCCCGAACTCCTACCTCCTTCGCCCACTCGTTCCAAAGTGTCTCAAGGCGCCTCACAACCGCGGCATTGATTGCAGCTATATCCTTTGTCTCAGTGCGATCAATATTGAGATCGTAGAGCTCCCAAGCGCGATACACGGGCGAGCTCGGACCCGGCGCTCGAGCGACCAATTTCCACCGTCCATCGATCACAGCGCGTGAACCCTCGTGCTCGAAGAAAAGCGGTCGCTGACGAGTTACCGCGTGCCCAGTTAACGCAGCCTCGAGAGAGACGCCATCAATGGGCGCGCGGCTTGCCTTCGGCGTGACATGACCCAGCGCCAACAAAGTCGGCGTGACATCGACGACGTGCGCCGCGTCCGTGACGGTCTCACCCTCGCGGTGCGCCATGTGACCGGGCCAGCTCATCATAAAGGGCGTGTGAGTCCCGCCCTGATAAGCTTCTGCCTTCCACCAGCGGAATGGCGTGTTGGCTGCGCTAGCCCAATAGCTCCCGATTGCCGCCATCGTAGTTTCGCCGCCGATCGTCGCCACGTCGGGATACTCTCCATATTGGACACGTCTGCCGTCGCGCGTCTCGCTCCAACGATCGTAATCGGCATAGGTCATGATCTCAGGCGACGCGCCATTGTCGTTGAGAAACATTATGACCGTGTTCTCATACTGCCCGCTAGCCTTCAGCGCTTTGATCAAGCGACCGATCCCTTGGTCCATCACGTCGATCATCGCCGCATGAGTGGCCATCTTGCGGACCTGCACCGCGCGCTCTGCGGCAGTAAGGTTGCTCCAGGCAATGCCAGCGTTATTCTCATATCCTCTGTCGAGCGCCGGCACACGATCGATCGCCGGGTCGACCAGGCCAAGCCGCACCTGTCGCGCGTAGCGGTCTGCGCGCAACCGCTCCCAGCCGCCGACGTAGCGCGGCAGGTACTTCTGGATCACCTTTTCGGGCGCCATCAATGGCCAGTGAGCCGCGGTGTAAGCCACGTACATCATGAAAGGCTGCTTGCCGCCACCGAGCCGCCGCACCTCACCGACCGCATGATCGCTGATCGCGTCGGTAAGGTAGAAGCCCTTCGGGACCGTTTCCACGGGTGTGAAGTCGTCCACCAGGCTGAAGGGATCGTAATAGTCGTCGATCCCCCAGATCGTGCCCCAATGGTGCTCGAAACCGCGCGCGGCGGGGTAGGTCGTGCGGTCGCCAAAGTCGCGATCACGGTAAGCCTGATGGTTGAGCCACTTCAGCTGCTCGGTGCGCTCCTTGAGCGGAACCGCGGCAGTCAGGTGCCACTTGCCAATCATCGTCGTCGCATAGCCTGCGTCCCGAAGTTCCTCAGCTACCGTAGGCACGTCCTTGGACAAGCTGTTGCCGTTCTCGCCCATGTTGACGCGGTGAGGATAACGCCCGGTCAGCAGGCTGGCACGCGAAGGGCAACACCGTGACATGTTGTAGAAGTTGCTGAACTTGAGCGAGTGGCGAGCAAGCTCGTCGAGGTTGGGTGTATCGATCTCGCCGCCGAACGCGCCAATGTCGCTGTACCCGATGTCGTCTCCCATGATCACGATCATATTCGGTCGCTCCGCGGACCGAACGAGCGGCGCTGCCGCCCTGACGACCGTCAATGCGCTTGCTTGGGGATGCGCATCTGCCGTCCCTGGGGCGAAAGAGGCCGCCAGAGCGACGCCGTTGCTGAGTGTTCGCAGCAGTCGCGATCGGGGGCGGGAGGCGTCAGAAGTCATGGTCTTCTACCCTTCGGTCATCGTCTATGCGGATGAGCCCCGGTGTCCGCTTCGATCATGCAGCTTTCCGAAACGGACAGCACCGGGTTGTCACGCAGGTCTCAGAACACGCCACGCACGCCAAAGACGAAGCGCCGGTCGGCAATACGCTCCTGCGTCAAGGGACCATTGATGAAGATGGCGTTCTCTTTGTTGGGCGAGGCCGTGAGGTTGACGCCCGAGAAGGTCACGGCGAACTTTGGGTTGATGTCGATGCTGACAGAGGCGTTCACCTGGCTCCGCTTGTCCTGGTAAAGAGGAAGGTTGTTGGTCACGTCGGTCGCCTCGGTGCGCAAGAAGGGATCGCGGTAGGTGTACCGGACACGGGCGTTGATCCCGTACTTTTCGAAGAACAGGGTAATGTTGTAGTTGTTCTTCGACAGCTCCCTGAGCCCGAACGGTATGGTGACGAGCGCGCCGCCTACGAGCGCCGATGGCACGGTGAAGGGCACCGATCGCTGACCGTCCTGGTAGGTGTAATTGGCGATCACGCCGAAGCCGCTCAACGGGCCTGGCAGGTAGGTGAAGCTATGCTGAAAATCGACCTCGACGCCCTTCAGCGTGGCATCGCCTTGGTTCTGCGGCTGGTTCACGCCAGTGCAGACACCAACGGCGCCGGTCAGATCCACCGCGACCGGATTGAAGATCCCGCCAATGCAATTGGCCTGGTTGAAGAAGCCGACCGCCTCGTCACGAAGCACCGGAGGCTGTGCAATGGTGACGACCAGATCGTGATATTTTTTGTAGAAGCCACCAACCGAGAAGATGCTGTTGCGGTCGAAGTACCATTCGATCGCGGCGTCGAATTGATCAACCGTCTGCGGCTTGAGATCGGGATTACCCACACTGACGTAGTTGTTGACGACTGGGAAGACGGCGCTGGGCGCAAGCTGCGAGAAGTCTGGCCGGCGCAGCGAACGGCCGTAGGATGCGCGCAGCAGCACGGATTGAACGGGCTGCACACTGAGAATCGCGTCCGGGAGAAGATATGAATATTCCTGGGTCGCCACTCTCGGCGTCGACGTGCCGCCAGTCACGAGCAGGCCGGAGGCGGTCTGCTTCGTATGCACGTATCGGGCACCCAGCTCGGCGCGCACGTTCATGCCGAAGGTGTCACCCTCAAGGTTGAGCTTGCCGTATCCCGCATACGTCCGCTCTTTCACTGAGAAGCGAGCGCTGAGATCCTCCGGCGGCGTGGCTGCCAGGCCTACGGCAGCCCGGGCAGCGGCGGGATCGTCGGTCAACGCGCCAGCCACCACGAAGCCGCCAAGATACTGGTCGCCCGTAAAATCGAAGAAGTCGGTTGGCGCCCGGCGATAGAGGCTCGGCTGCGAAGCCGCACTCACGCCGGGGAAGGTCGCTGACACCTGGGTCGTTTTGTCGCGCCGCGAGTCGGTCTGATTGAGGCGCGCACCGATGTCGATCGACTTGAGCACGCCGAAATCTGCCGCCCAGTGCAGATCAGCCCGCTGCGCATTCTCCACGTTGTGGAAGCGGGTATAATTGTCGCGCGCGATGAAGGTGGAGTAATAGGCCGGGTTCGCGAGGTTTGCCGCGAGGGGCTCGACGCGTCGGGGGCCAGGTATAGATCGTCGCGTGTGAGATCGAAGAGAAGCGGTGGGCTGATCCGACCTGGCGCGGTGTTGAAGGCCGCACCAGGATTGGAATACTGCGCCACTAGCTGGAAGTTGGCGTCGAGCGTGTCCGACCCTGCCCGGCTTGCCTCGAACTTGAGCGTGAACGGGCCATGCTCCCACTCGCCGCCGCCCGCGACAAGGTACGACTCGGTGTCGCGCGTTGGGCTCTCGCCCGTGGAGCGGAACTGTACTCCGCTTAGGGTACCCTGGACCATCTGGCGGTAGCTGACGCCGCCCGATTGGCGCGTCTCGAAGCGCGCGTTGGTTAGCGGCAGCTCGGTGAGCGGCGGCTGAAGAAATACGCCGGGCTGATCCCCGTCGTTCTGCTGATTGACATAGGTGCCGTCGACGAAGAGCTTGAGCGCGCTCGTCGCCTGCCACTCGGTTGATCCGTTGACGGTCTTGTTCTCGCGGTGACGACGCAGGAAATATTGCCCCACGAAGTTGGGAGCGAGGTATGGGTCGGCGATCCCGTCGCCGGTAATATCCACACCGGTGCGCGGCGCATAGCGGACGTTCAGCGTGTCTTCGCGCACGTCCTGGGTCTGGTAGCTCCCCGACAGCACGACGCCGATCGCGCCGATGCCCGTGTTAAAGGTCCGGCCGAAGACACCTGAGACAGTGGGGTTGTAGCGATCCGCCTGATCGGCATACTCCATCTGTGCCCGGATGGCCGCCAGCGGCTGCTTGAGTGCCAGACCGCGATAGGTGCGCAGATCGACGATCCCACCAACCGATCCCTCGACCTGGTCGGCCGTGGGCACCTTCGTGACGCGGACCGAAGCGATGATCTCGGCCGGGACGTCGTCGAAACTGATGCCGCCGCGCGCGTCGCCCGAGGGCGTCGTAACACGACCGTTGATCAGCACGAGGTTCTGCGAGGAGCCCCGGATCGACACCGAACTGCCCACGCCGGCAGACCGGTCAATCTGGATGCCGGTGACGTTTTCCAGAACCTCGGCGAGATTTTGGTCAGGAAGTTTCCCCACGTCTTCGGCATTAATGACGTTGACCACGTTGATCGCGTCGCGCTTCTCGCCGATCGCACTTCGGACTGATTGCCGGATGCCGGTCACGACGATGTCGCCGCTGCCCTGTGCCAGCGCCCCCGCACCCACCCGATCGCCGCCCGCCTGATCCACAGCCGTGTCTGCCGCGACCGTTTGTTCTGGAACGTCCGACGCCGTCGCCTGCGCGCCGGCAGCGCTTGCCCACAACGTTGCAAACGCCACGCCAGAAAGTACCCGCGCTCGCGCGGTGGTCTTGATTCGGTTCGTCACATTTTCCCCTTTTCCCTGCCCGGCTCGCGACGGTCACTACAACCCGCGCTTGGTTGCCTCGCTGCCATTCAGATCGGAAAGGGGGAATTCACGGCTAACGTCAACATAAACAACTGAAACTGAGGCATAGCTGAAGTTTAGAGGCTAGGCCTCACGGCGCGGCTATGGCGGCATTGAGGAGTGAAGACATGCCATTCTCGACGACGCGGCGCGCGCTGCTTGCAGGTACGGCCGCGATGGGCATATTCGGCCGGGCCGCCGCGCGCGAAGCGGGCCGCAGCCGCCTGCCGAACGTCGTAATCATCTACGCAGATGATCTCGGTTACGGTGACGTCGGCTGTTACGGCGCAACTGCCGTCAGAACACCGAACATCGATCGTCTTGCCGCGGAGGGCTTGCGCTTCACCAACGGTCATGCGCCGGCGGCCACCTGCACGCCTTCGCGGTACGCGTTGCTGACGGGGCGCTATGCGTGGCGGCAGAATGGCGCACATATCCTGCCGGGAGACGCTCCAGCCCTCATCCGGCCGGGCATGGCGACAATGCCGTCGGTGCTGCGCGACGCCGGTTACCGAACGGGCGTCGTTGGCAAATGGCACCTCGGGCTCGGTGACGGCCACATCGACTGGAACAAGGACATCAAACCGGGACCGCTCGAGATCGGCTTCGACTATTCCTACATCATCCCAGCGACCATCGATCGCGTTCCATGCGTGTATGTGGAGGGCAGACGCGTCGTGGGTCTCGACCAATCCGATCCGATCCAGGTCGATTATCGCCAGAAGGTCGGATCAGATCCGACCGGTCGCGAGAACCCAGACTTGCTGCGGCTGAAGCCTAATGATGGCCATGACGGCACGATCGTCGACGGCGTGAGCCGCATCGGTTTCATGAGCGGCGGCATGAAGGCGCGGTGGAAAGACGAGGAGATGGCAGACCATCTCGCCGGAAAGGCAAGCGCCTTCATCAAGGACAGTGTGCACGCCGACCCGACCAAGCCCTTTTTTCTCTACTTCGCGCCGAACGAGGTGCATGTTCCGCGTCTTCCTGCGGCCCGCTTCCGCGGCGCGACGGCTATGGGCGCGCGCGGTGACGTGATCGCCGAACTTGACTGGTGCGTTGGAGAGGTGCTGAAAGCGCTAGTCGACGCGGGCGTCGAGCGCGACACGCTGGTGGTGTTCAGCAGCGACAACGGCCCTGTGCTGGACGACGGCTACGACGACGAGGCCGTGACAAAAGTCGGCACACACCGTCCGGCGGGACCTTTCCGCAGCGGCAAGTACAGCATCTACGACGGCGGCCTGCGCGTACCCATGATCGTCCGCTGGCCCGCAGGCGTTAAGGCCGGTGGCACGTCGTCGGCACTGATCGATCATGCCGACCTGACGGCCAGCCTCGCGGCACTGACCGGACAGCCGCTGGCGCCTGATGCCGCCGTCGACAGCTTCAACATGCTCGCTCCGCTACTCGGGCGCAGTCGCGAAGGCCGTAGCTTCGTCATTGAGGAGGCGAGCACCGTCGTCTCGGAGAAGGCCACGCTTGCCAAAGGGGCCGGCGGCAGCATCCTGGCGCTGGTGGAGGGCCCGTGGAAGCTGATCCGCGCGAATGGGGGGCGGCGCGCTTCCACGGCAATGAGATCGGTGCCGCGCCGGCTCCACAACTGTTCAATCTTCTTCACGACCCCGACGAGCGTAACGACGTGTCCGCACAGCAGCCGGGGATCGTCAAGGCGATGGAACGCCGTCTAGCGGCCATGGTGGCGGCTGGCCGGACGCGCCCGCGATGAGGAGCCGGCATGCTGGCATGAAGCGCATCCCCGCGGGGGCGTTCGCGATGGGATCAAACGACTTTTACATGGATGAACGTCCAGTTCGGCAGGTAGATGTCGACGGCTTCTGGATCGACGAGACGCCGGTCACCAATGCGCAATTCGCCCGCTTCGTGAAGGCGACCGGCCATGTGACCTTCGCCGAAATCGCGCCTGATCCGGCGGATTACCCGGGCATGGATCCTGCGCTCGCTGCGCCGGGCTCAATCGTGTTCGTGCCGCCAGCACAGCCGGTCGATCTCGAAGGCGACCCGATCTGGTGGCAATTTGTCCTCGGCGCCGATTGGCGGCACCCGCTCGGCCCAGACAGCTCGGTCGAGCAGCTTGCGCGACACCCCGTCGTCCACATCGCGCATTCCGATGCCAAAGCCTACGCAGCTTGGGCAGGCAAATCCCTTCCGACGGAAGCCGAATGGGAGTATGCCGCGCGCGGCGGACTTGCTGGCGCTTCGTACGCTTGGGGTGACGACTTCATGCCAGAAGGCCGTCGAATGGCGCAGACTTGGGACGGACTCTTTCCTTGGCACAACGCGGCGCCACTGGATCGTCAGCGCACAGCGCAGGTGCGGGAATATCCTGAAAATGGATTCGGGCTTTACGATATGATCGGCAATGTCTGGGAGTGGACAGCGGACCGCTACAACGCTGCACACGAGAGCGAGACAGCTCACCGCTGTTGCGGAGGAGCCGCAGTTGACCCAGTAACGGACAGGTATGTGGCCAAAGGCGGGTCGCATTTATGCGCCCCCGAATATTGTCAGCGTTACCGCCCAGCCGCACGCTGGCCTCAACCGAAAGACACCACTGCGTCCCACATGGGTTTTCGCTGCATTATGCGTTAGCAGGATTGAGGATGGAACGTTGACGTCGCGCCGGTGAGAAAGCGGCGCTGAGCCCAATTATTGCCTGCCATTCAGCAAAGCTTTTCGAGTTCCCAACTCTTTTCGTTTGTTCGTTGACAATTGGCGAGGGCATTAACCGCTTTAACGTTAAGACTATTTCCTGGAATTTACCGACGTAGATATCAGGCTGGGCATGAGGTCCCGCCAATCGAGCACTTGCTTCGGCTACCGTTGTGGCATTGCTTCATGTGACTAATCCGTTGATGCGACTGCGTCCGGCAGACCGACCTTGATCTCGATACGCCTGTTCTTGGCGCGTCCCTCCGGGTCGTCGGATCCATCAAGATTGCGGTTCGGCGCGACCGGACGTGCCTCGCCCAGCGCGATGACCGATATCCGATCGGCAGGGACGCCTTTCTTAAGCAGGTAGTCGCGTGCCGCCTCTGCCCGTCGCCGCGACGACAGGAGATTGGCCGCATCCGAGCCGCTCGAATCGCTGTGGCCCCAGATGGTGATTGGGCCACCGAGGCGCAAAACTGGATCGGCGATCAATTCGTCGAGGCGGGCCATGCCCGCCGGATCGACGTCATACCCTTTGGCGGGAAACCCGACAGTCATTTCGGCCGGCTTCGCGGGCGGCGTCGGCGTTGGGGACGGCTCGATATCTGGACGGATGATCGACTTAGTCGCCTCCTCCATGTTACCCTCGACCTGATCGTTGCCGGGCGGCGATCCGTCCTCGACGGTCCGGGCATTTGCCGGCGGTTCCGCGGTGTCGTTCGCCGGCATGCTGGCGGGCTGACAGGCGGCCATGCCTAGGCAGAGCAAGGTCGCCGCACCGATCCGCCGCGCCCGGCTGTTCCACTGCGATACCATCATGCGACACTCACTCCAGCTTGGATGGATGGACTAGCGTTAGGGTCGCCATGCCGCGAGGGTCCGTAGGACACCACGACGTCACCGCTTTGCGGTGCCGGGCGGGCGGCGTGGGTGAAGAAGCGGATGCGACCGTCCTTGCGGAGGACGAACAGCATGTCCGCTTCATTCGGCAAGATCGAGCGGACGTCGTCAAACTTGAACTGCTCGCTGATCCGCGTCTTGCGGAAGGTCCATCCGGCCGCCTCGCGCTGCAGGATGTCGTCCACCCCATGGCCGGCTGTGAACATCGCCCGTCCGCGAAGGGCTTCCGGCAGACTGCGGCGATCCTCGTCGTCACCGCTCGCCCCCAATTGATACACCGAATCCCGCCCGATCTCGTGCGCGAACTCACTGCACACGAGTGCGTTATACGCCTCATTTTCCGTGGTTGCGGCCAAGACCTGGAATTGCGTGAGATCGAGCCGCTCGTCGGTCGCTTCGGCCAAGATCTCGCCATGATAGGTGTCGATCGCCGCCTGCCGTGCACCGGCCAAGCGCTGCCAGCTCGTATCGGCGATCATCACCGGCAGGCCTAGGGACTGGAGTTGCCGCGCCAGCGAGACGCTCCAAGGGGTGCTGCCGACGATCAGCAGCCCCTTCTGGGTCGCACCGGTAACCTTCAACCAGCGTGCGACGTGCCGGATGCTGAAGCCATGGGCGATGATCGTCGCGACGACGACAGCGAAGGAGAGAGTGACCAGGATATTGCCGTTGCCATAGCCGAGCTGCTCAAGCCGCAGCGCGAAGAGCCCGGAGACGGCGACCGCGACGACACCCCGTGGCGCGATCCAGGCGATCAGCAGCCGCTCGTTCCACGGAATTTTGCTGAACGCCAAGGCAAGCAGGACGGTGGCAGGGCGGACGAAGAGCAGCAGGGCAAGCAGAAAGGCCGCGAAGCGCCACTCAAACGAGCGCAACACGCTGAAGTCGAGCGATGCCGACAGCAGGACGAAGACGCCGGAGATCAGCAGGACGGTCACGTTCTCCTTGAACGGATGTATATCGCGCAACGAATCTAGCCGCATATTGGCGACGGCCACGCCCATCACGGTCACCGCAAGCAGGCCGGTTTCCTGTTGGATGAGGTTGGACAGGGTGAAGGTGCCGATCACGGCAACGAGGAGGACCGGCGCCTTCAGATACTCGGGCACATGCCCTCGCGGAAACGCCCATGCGATGGCGCGCGCCATGCCATAACCAATCAGGCCCGACACCATCGCCGCGGCAAGCAGCGCCGCGACGACGGAGAGCAAGGTGCCCCCTTCATCGACTCGTCTCAGATATTCGTAGGTGATGACGGCACAGAGCGCACCAAACGGATCGTTGACGATCGCCTCCCACTTAAGGATCGCGCGTGGTCGCGGAGCGATGTTGCTCTGACGAAGCAAGGGAATGACCACTGTCGGCCCTGTCACCACGAGGATGCCGGCGAACAGTATTGCGACCGGCCAGACCAGCCCGGCGACGTAGTAACACGCCAGTGCGCCCAGGAACCAGCCGACCGGTATGCCGATTGCCATCAAGCGGATCACTGCCCCTTCGGTCTTGCGCAATTCCCGGAAATTGAGGCTTAACCCGCCTTCGAACAGGATCAACGCCACCGCGACCGCGATCATCGGTTCGAGCAATTCGCCGAAGGTATATTTGGGGATGATCAGCCTGGTGACAGGGCCTGCAATGACGCCGGCCGCTAGCATCAGCGCGATTGCCGGCCACCCCGTCCGCCACGCCACCCACTGCGCCCCGATCCCCAAGGCGCCGATCAGCGCGATAACGAGAGCCTGCTGTTCCATAGGGTGGCTTAACCGGAGAGCGCGCGGAAGGTAACCGACAACCGGCATTTAGCGGCTTCGTTCATGACTGCGCCCGTATCTCCACGTTCAGCGATGGAGATACGGAAGCGCAGCAAAACAGCAGTTTTCGAGCTTGCCGTTCGCTCGGCGGCTGCAACCAAGTTGCAAGCCACCGCTCAAGCTAGCGGGCACGGTGACCCACTATCGGCCATTCAGCAGCCTTCTCGCGCTTCCCAACTGCCGTCGTTCGTTCATGTGAATTGGTTGAGCCCCGGGGAACCGTGGAGGCTGGCACGGCACGACGTGGAGTGGGACAAGGCTACCGTTCGCCGTCGCCCGCGAGAACGTCCGGTTGTGCCAAAACTGGTAATTCGTTGCGCTTGACGCTGGCGCTTATAATTGCGGCCAGATACTGTCTATGGCGATGAAAAAGTCTTCGGTCGCTCAGCAACCAAGTTATCCCAGGCTCTCGCAAAATCCACAGGATGAACATGCGTTTTGGGAGCTCGGCTCACGGCGGTTCGAGCAATTTGCGCGCGCACTGCATGCAGCCCAGCCCGACATCCTCAGCACGAACCTATACGGTCCCGATGGACAAGAGCAGTTTGGTGCTGATCATATAGCATTTCATCGAAACGACCCGGCGCCTTATCTCGAAGTGGGTCAATCCAAAGCCGAACGGCGGTTCGGGCAAAGCGACATCCGTGCAGCCGCTGACAAGTTCATTGAACATTGGGACGGTCACTGGCGGGAAAAGGACGTTCGTCATTTCATCCTATTCGTTGGCTGCGCCATCAAAAGCCGTCAGGCGTCTGACGAGATCATCGCCCAAACCCAGAAATTTGCAGCCCTTGGCATCCAATTTTCGGTGTGGGACTCGTCCGAAATCTATGATCGGCTGCCCGGTGCGAATGTCGCAGTTCGAACCTATCTTGGCCAAGACTGGTATGAGCGAATATTCGGCAAGCCCACAGGGCCACTCACCGGCTTGCAGCAGGCTCTCGAGCGCGGTTGGGACCTGAGCGCAGTCAGCCTCCAACATTATGTGACCCGGCTCAATCAAGCTGAGACCGGTGAGATCGCGGAGCTCAAGTGCCGTGCAAGGCGGGGAGAAACGCCTCGCGTTATCGCGGAACTTGAAAGTGCTCTGCGCTCTGAAGGGTGCTGTCAGTCTAATGCGAACCGCTCTCCACACGATGCAAGTCGGCCTTTGACGGCGACGTTCAGCTGACGAGCGCCTGCCACTCCGCCAATGCCGCGGAGCGTCGTTCCCGGTAGGTCGGTCGATCGATAAGGTGGCGTTCCAGGCTAAAATGATTGCAGAGGTGCTGTCAGTCTAATGCGAACCGCTCTCCACACGATGCAAATCGGTCTTTGACAGCGACATTTAGCTGACGAGCGCCTGCCACTCCGCCAGCGCGGCGGAGCGTCGTTCCCGGTACGTCTGTCGATCGATGAGGTGGCGCTCCAGGCTGAAGTGGTTGTGGACGTTGGCGTGGACAGAGGCGAACTTCTGCAGCGTCTTCATCTGCCGAAAACGCTGCATCGCCCGCTCTCGTCGTCGGAACGGCAGGTGGCTGTTCTCCACCCGGTTGTTTGCCCAGCGAGCGGTCTGCTGCTTCTCGCGATTGCCCAGCTCGTTCATCGCTGCGCCGTAGCTGCGCAGACCATCGGTGGTGATCGCCTCGGGCGAACCATGCCGCTTCAGCGCCTTCTTCATGAACGCGAGTGCAGCTGCCTTGTCGCGGCTTCGGGTGACGTAGCTTTCCAGCACCTCGCCCTCGTGGTCCACCGCCCGCCACAGGTAGACCATCTCGCCGTTCAGCTTCACGTACATCTCGTCCAGGTGCCAGCGCCAGTGACGAAAGCCGCGCATCCGGCTTACCCGCTGGCGACGGATGTCACCGGCAAACAGCGGACCAAACCTGTTCCACCATAGCCGCACCGTCTCGTGGCAGATGTCGATTCCGCGCTCGAACAGCAGGTCTTCCACGTTGCGCAGTGACAGCGGGAAGCGAACGTACATCAGCACCACCAGCCGGATCACCTCTGGCGACGAGTTGAAGTAGCGAAACGGTGAAGCTGGCTTGCGCGGGCGGGGCATGGCCTTGCCCTACCTCCCTATCACCCGATTACCAGCCGGTGCATTTGCTTTGACGGTGCCAGCGCACGGCATCACGCATCACAGCTTGATGCCGGCACCCTGGAGCGCAGTATCGATGCGTTCATCGACTTCCCGCTTCGTCTCGGCCCAAGCCGGCACCGTCGCGAGCAATCGCTGCTGCCAGGCAACGAGATTGGGATATTCATCGAACGGCACCTTGGTTCGCTCGTTCTGCGAGAAGGGTGCAGCGATATCGATGTCGGCCAAGGTCAGCTTACCGCCGACGATAAAGGGGCTGTCCGCCAAGTGAGCATCGAGGACGGCGGCTGCCGCCCGGATCTTGGCGAACGTCAGCGCGGTGATGCTCTCATCCTCGGGCTGACCCATAAAGCGCTTGCCGATGCGCTCATCGAACGTGAGGGTCGCAAAGACGCGCCACTGCTCGCCCGACCAAAACATCCATTGTAGCACCTCGTAGCGTTCGCGCGGCGTGGCGCCGAGCAGCTGGCTGCCCGCTTTGTCTGCAAGGTAGAGGTTGATCGCGGAGGCTTCGTACAGGACGACATCGCCGTCGACCATGACGGGGGACAGTCCATGAGGGTTCAGCTCCAGGAAGTCGGCCGTGTGGCTCTCGCCCTTGAACAGGTCGATGTTCACCCGCTCGATGGGAACGTTCATGATCGCCGCGGCGGAGGTGACACGGCGCAGGCTGCCCGAACCGGGATCGCCATAGATCTTGATCGACATAGGAGACATTCCTTAGGAGAGAGGCAGATACGATCGGCGGCGCGGGTGCATCGGGTCACACATCGAAAAATGGGCACTGGCTATCCGACCGGTCTGCCTCCCAGCTATGTTATCCGCGAACGTTTGTGTACGGGTCACTTGCGGACAACATATATCCGGAATTCGAATGAATAATCGTTGGCAGGAGATGGCCGTGTTTGCCCGAGTGGCCGAATGCGGCAGCCTTTCGCGCGCAGCGCGTGAACTCAGCCTCTCGCAGCCGTCGGTATCTCGGATCGTCAGTGCGTTGGAGGCGCGGCTGAGCACGACGCTGCTGTTGCGGACTACACGCAGCGTCTCCCTGACGGATGCTGGCGCCCTGTATATGGAGCGAGCGCGACGTCTGCTTGCAGAAATGGAGGAGGCCGAGCAGGCGACCCGTGGATTGGATTCGCTGCACGGGGTCATCCGCCTTGCGATGCCCGTGTTGTACGGCACGCGGGCGATCATCCCGGCCATGGCACCGTTTCTAGCAAGGCATCCCGACCTTCGCGTCGAGATTGTAATGAGCGACACACGCCAGAACCTCGTCACGGACGGTGTCGATATTGCCATACGGGTAGGCGTCGGACCGCTGGATAATTCCAGCTTCGGTGCCCGCAGATTGGCCTTGGTCGAACGGCTGGTGGTTGCGGCACCGTCGTATCTGCATATTCACGGTTCGCCAGCCGATCCGGTCGAACTCACGAGACATGCCTGCATCATCCAGCACGGCCTGTTCGGTCGCGAGAGCTGGCGCTTCACGCATGGTCAAACTGTTGCTGCCGTTGACGTTTCCGCAAAGCTCTCGATCAGCTCAGCGCCGGGCGTGCTGGCAGCGGCAGTTGCGGGCATGGGTATCGCGCTCGCGACCCGCATCATGGCCGGCGAGGAACTGCGAACCGGGCAGCTCACCCAATTGCTCGAAGCCTGGCAGCTCGCGCCAGCCGAGGTCCATGCCATCTTCCCGGCTGGTCCAAAGCTTTCAGCAAAGGTCAGGGCGATCGTAGATCACCTCGGCGAGGCACTAAGCAAACCATAGTGCCTCGGCGAGATGCCGCCTTTCCTGAAATAGCATCGTTTGCGGGAAGGCGCCTATCGGGCAGCGCGGTTTGAAAGGCTCGTCGTAGTCCACCACTTAGCGCAATCCAATTGTCGCAAAAATGCCGACATTTGAGACGTCCGAAACTTAGAACATTCGCGACATGTCGGCTGCCCCGTTACCCCGTCACTCTTGGTCAGTTTCGGGAAAGAGCAATTAAGAACTGGTTTTGAGAATGGCCATAATGGAGGCAGTGAGCCCCTGCCCTAACTGGCCGGCTTTCTCGCTCGACCTTCCCAATCGGAAAAGGCAGCCGCCCCGCGCAATGTCGGCTATCGCAGTCCACCTCACCGGAAGCGGCCCTTCCGCTGTCGCCCCACTTCCGGCCATTATCAATGCCGGACGATGGCCAGCATCAAACCGATGAGGATCATAATCACAAGTAGAGTGGTTCTGCGGTAAGGCACCATCAGCCGATTATCACCCGGGGCGTTTGGCTTGCGGCTGCCGCTGCTGCGCTTGCCGACACGACAGCCCGAAGCTACCTTCCGGCTGTCGAGTAGCGGGCTTATAAGAGATGGTTGTGGCGCAGGAAGGGCCGGTGCCGCATCCCAGATACGACAAAACAAGTTAGCGCCTGCCAAGCCTCACCAGCTCTAAGCTAGATTTAGTCGCTGCCTTCATCGGGATCGATGTCGCGACCAGCCTTGGTCAACTTTTCCGTTTTATGCGGATCATCATTACCGACCGACTCGTCCGCGCCGCTGCCTGCGCTTGGGATCGGCTTCTGATCCTCGTGCAGATGATCGTCCTTCCCGTCATGCGAGGTGCTTGCCTCATCTTCACCGCCGTCTGGATTGAACGGCCGTGCCGCGGATGCGTCAGCGGCCTGATCACGCTGGTTCTTCTCGTCATCGTTGGTCATTTGTCTTCTCCGATGATCATCAACGCCCCGCACCGCCCAAAGTGACCCCACTGTTTTACATCAGCCAATCGCTCGCGAACCGGCGATACCCTGCGGTGTGGTGCGACGAAGCCAGCTTCAGTCACTTCAGCCGCCAAATATTATGAACAAAAATAGCCCGGCTGATGAGGCCGGGCTGAAGGTCGAGGTGCCCCTAACAGGGCCCCTGGGTCGCACGATGGGCTTACACCGACGCAAACTGCACATCTTGTTGCATGTTAAGATCTCTTGCATTTAGATGTCAGAACCAAGGTTTTTAGGCGTTAGGATCGCGCCTTGTAGGCTCGGTCATCAATCCAGTCGCCGATTGCCACCCGAGTTGTTGTGCGCTTCTGGGAAGCCGCAAATGTTCTAACCGATCTTATCACAGGTTTATCAAGCGGTCTGTGTTTTGAATAGGATGCCCTGGTAGAAGAGGATCCAGCAGCTCCTATGACCGGTATGCAAGGCCACGAGAGCGAGGCGCTCAAACCCGATGCTAGTTCCGCAGGCCTTAGCAAAGGCGAGGCCTGGTTGCTGGCGCTCGTAGAGGGCATGCCGCAGATGATTTGGCGATCAGCCGCACGAGGGACGTGGACCTGGTCGAGTCCTCAATGGGCGCGATACACAGGTCAGGCCACCGACGAGAGCAATGGTGGCGGGTGGCTCTCCGCGTTGCATCCCGATGATCAATCAATTGCGAGAGAAGCGTGGATGTTAGCGGCTGAGGCTGGCGAATATCACGCCGAGATGAGAATTCGTCGACATGATGGTAGCTATCGATGGTTCCAGACGCGAGGTGAAGCACTTCGCGACAACGATGGCGCCATCCTCGAGTGGATCGGCACCTCGACCGATGTTGATGATTTGCGCCAGCTACAATCTCAACAAAAGGTACTCGTTGCCGAATTGCAGCACCGCACTCGAAACCTGATTGCGGTCGTTCACTCAATCGCCAGTCAAACACTGCAGCGAGCCGGGACGCTTGACGCGTTTCGCGACCGGTTCGAAGAACGGCTGGCAGCCTTAAGTCGAGTCCAAGGGCTACTATCAACGTCCGAGCATACACCCATCACGATTCGACGGTTGCTTGAACTGGAACTAGGCGCCTTGGCAGAGGATCACATCCAGGAGCGCGTGGAAACAGTCGGGCCGAACACGATTGTCCGAAACTCGACCGCGCAAACGCTCGCTTTAGCGGTCCACGAGCTGTCGACCAACGCTTTGAAATACGGTGCACTCGCGTCGCCAAATGGAAGGCTGACCGTTCAGTGGCACGAGCATATCAGGAATAATAATCGATGGCTTCGGCTAGAGTGGCGTGAGACCGGCCTTCTGACGCGAAGAACTCCATCAACCAAGCTTGGGTATGGCCGCATTCTCATCGAGCAGGCGCTACCGCGTCAGCTCGGCGCAGAGACCCGCCTTGATCTCGGTTCAGGCTACATGGCCTGCACCATCGATCTTCCTCTGCGGCATAGCCACCAGGGAGACCATCATGGCTGAGCTTGCACACTGTTTGATGGATCGCACCGTCCTTATCGTTGAGGATGATGCTCTGATTGCGATTGGATTGACCTCATATCTAGAAAGTCTCGGTAGCAAGGTTCGATGGGAAACCAACGTCGCTTCGGCCCTCAGCTACATGGCGAAGGGCAATGCGATAGATATTGCGATCGTAGACCTGAACCTTGATGGGATCATGAGCGACCCGGTATTGGATTCATTGATTGCAGAGGGCGTCTTCACCATCGTCTGCACCGGGTATGAGGAGGGTAGCATCGAGGAGAGATTTCGCTCTCTTCCAAGATCGGAAAAGCCATTTACGCGCGCGAAGATCCGACAGCTTATCACATCAGGAGTGCGACGGCAGGTGGCGCATTAACCTAGATCCCCTCATCAGCCCGCCGCTACCCGCATGCGTCGGTGCAGATAGCCGTCGTCAAAGCCGGCAATCCTGGCGAGCTTATCGGGGTCGATGATCTGAAGGCTCCCGCGGCTGAGCGTCATCGCGCCGGCGAGCCGCAACTCCTTCAACACCCTGTTGATATGAACGCTGGTCATGCCCAGCGCGTCGGCCAGAAGGATCTGGGAGAGAGGCAACGACAACGACGTCTCGCCGCTGATGGAGATATCGCGAGCTCGGAGATAGAGCTCACACATAAGATGGGCTACGCGTTCGATGCTGGCTCGCCGCCCCATGCTCGTGATCCAGGCTCGCATCGTTCCTTCGTCAACCAGCTGCGCGATGTACATCGCTCTGGCGATTGCCGGTCGTGCCGCCATCAGTGTGTCCATATCCACGCGCTCGACCATCACCACCTTTGCAGGCGTGATCGTCTGAATGCTGTGATCCATCTGGGCGAGCAGCCCGATATGGAGGTCGCATGCATCTCCTGGCATCAGGAATGCAAGCACCTGCCGGGTTCCGCTCGGCAGCACCTTGTAGCGATAGGCCCAACCTTCGATCATCACGAATACGGGTCCGGGCCGATCACCATCCCGGATGAGATCGTGCCGCGCCTTGATCAGTCGTGATCGTGCGGTGAGCCGCGTAAGCTGTTCGATATCAGCCTCATCGAGCGGTACATAGCCGCGGAGCTTTTCGATGAAGCGGTTGGTCATCTCGCACCATCTCACACCGCTAAAACGATAGATATTGTCGAATGTTATCGTTTGTTATCAATCTCAATGCAGGGTAATGCCGAAAATGCTGGTACGATAAGGTCATCGTCGACCCATCATCAGGCTCCGGCGGCTGCGAGATCGACGCTCGCGCCTGACTGGAGTGCCGGTAATGATTGACGATGCAACGCGCTGGCAGGCAACACCTGCAGTCCGACCTGCAGAACCGGACCCGCACGGCCACGCGGCAATCCTGCTTGTAGAAAGCCTGATACATGCCCTTGTCGCCCGCTCGGTCATCAGCCGCGGCGACGCAGTTAACCTGATTTCGATCGCAATGGACGCAAAGATCGAGATTTCGGCAGACCAGGGCGTGATCAATGACAAAGGTGACCGGTCACTCGCGTTACTCTCCGCAATCTTGGTTAGTTTAGAGAGTGACGAGGCACCCGCCAAAGAAAAAGGTTCCTCACGTGCATAGGAGATTGGGCATGTCTCGCAGGCTCATAAAGACTGCAGGGATAGCCTTGTGTTAGCGCGTATCCGGGGAATGCGATATGAGCTCTGATAGTACCGCGGCACACCCGTGGCCCATTGACCATCTGCGCCTTGCCGTTGAAGCCGCCGGCGTAGCCCTCTGGTCCTGGAATGTTGATACAGATGCGTTCACCATGGACGAACGCGGGTTCGAGCTTTGGGCGCTCCCGTGGAGCAGGACAGTCACGTTCAGAGAGCTGTCGGTGCACATCCACCCTGCTGATCGCGACCGCGTAAGTGCCGCGTTTGCCGCTACGCGTACCATCTTGGGGGCGTATGAAACAGACTTTCGGATCATGGTCGGAGACGACGTTCGCTGGATCGCTTCTCGCGGCCAGGGAAATGATGCCGGAATCGTGGAGCGAACCATGTTCGGCATCTTTCTGGACGTAACCGGCCGCAAGCTAGCCGAGGAAAGCAGTGAACTCCTCGCCGGCGAGATGAGCCACCGGGTGAAAAACCTTCTGACGATCGCAGCCGGCCTGACGCAGATCACATCTCGTGCAACCGACACGACGCGGGACATGGCACGTGAGTTGACCGAGCGTCTCGCGGCGCTGGGACGTGCTCACAACCTTGTTCGGCCGGTGGCTGGCACCTCAGGAGCGGCAACACTGCTGGGAGACCTTCTCTCCGTGCTTTTGGCGCCGTACGACGCGGGGAGCGCATACAACAACAGGATTCGTATAGCCGTCGAGCGCATTGGCGTTGGAGAGGAAACTGGCACCGGGCTCGCTCTTATCATCCACGAGCTAGCGACGAACTCGATGAAATATGGCGCCCTGTCTGCACCAGGCGGTACTCTCGATATCTCAAGCGTCACTGCCAATGGTGAAATCGCCCTGCGATGGCTCGAGAGCGGCGGCCCGACGATTACAGAACGCAGCGAGCCGGAAGGTTTTGGAAGCAGGCTGGTTCGACGCAGTGTGACCGGTCAGCTCGGTGGCTCGATCAGCTATGACTGGGCGCCGGATGGATTGATCGTAACGCTGCGCATGACGCAAAAGCGCCTTGCGCTATGAAGGTAGAATGTATCAGCCTAACACGAAATAATTGTTGGTGGCCGGACTTATGCAAACAACGAAGGCCGCAATAATATTTTATCATCCGCCGCCTTAACCGAATCCAGGCGTTCTATCGATATGAGCCACGACCATCCCCTTCCCGTTCTAGTCGTCGAGGACGAGATTTTCATCCGCATGGTAGCGGTCGATTCTCTTGAAGATCGCGGTTATTCAATCCTCGAAGCGGCCGATGCCGAGGAGGCTATCGCGCTTCTGGAGACAAATTCGGCGATTTCGCTGCTTTTTACCGACATCAACATGCCTGGGGACACAGACGGGCTTGGCCTCGCGGCCGAGGTTGCGCGCCGTTGGCCGCATATCGAGATCATTGTAACGTCCGGAGCAGTCAACATGGTCGACGACGACATACCGGATTCTGGGAGGTTTTTGCCCAAACCTTATACCGCAGAAAATTTGGAGCGCCTCATCCAGGAGCAACTGACGCACGCAAGCGACCGGCCTGCCGGAAAATAACCACCGCGCAATGCTTCAAGCCATTGGTGCTTCACGTTTTCGTCGGGTCGGTACCAGCTGGATCTTGTCCGTTCTCCGCCTCCGTCACGCGATCAAAAAAGTGATGGTGGAGGTCGGGAGCAAAACCTTCGAGGCGGCGCCGTAGCCGCCACAGGGTATCATCCGAGCTACTACCCGGTTCGAGCCGCTCCATACTCCAGTAAGCAAAGTCACGCTCGACCACCACATGATCGCTGATCACTGTCACGTCCGTATGCCACGGATCAGAACGAATTCTCTCAAACGCTGCAACAACGCTGGTCTCCGGACCTTCCAACACCTGCAGGAAAGATCCCCGGCTGAAAAACAGCACCCCGGTAATACCGTCGAGTCCGTTATTTCGTTTGGATGCGCTGAGTATCGCGTCGATATCGATCCCGGTGACTGCCCGGCTATGATAGAAGATTTGGCGTAACGGGTTGGTCTCCACCTTATGAAGGCTACTAGGGTGTCGAGCCGTGCGCAAGGCACGCGGCGGCGTGCCTGCAACGAGAGCCGTTCACACAGAACGATAGGCTGGCTGGAGCCGGTCGAAATTGCTGCTGCCGCAGCCAAGATCGGCTCTGAATGAACGTCGGACGCTCATCCTCGGCTGTTGTCTTGCCTTGGCGCGTTAGCGAAGTGGTGTCCACAGTACCCAGCGAATGTGCGCACCGCGACAGAGGCGAACGCCCATAAGCGGGTTATTCAACTGGTCTGTCAGTCTGACGGCGATGACCTTCCCCGGCACCTGCCCAGGCATCATGCCAAGAGATGCGAACTCTCGGCTCTGTGGCCCGTCTCGCGGAGTTGCAGCTGGTGTGCAGTCACCGATGCCTTGCAGACCACTACGGCTTGCGGCTCCAGCGCGTGCACAATCTGTGACCATCGTTCCCGAACCATCCCAGAACCGAGATCCCGCTGTGATGCAGCGACGGCGATCGCACGCGTTCCGAAGGCAGCCGCAAAGGCATCCACAAAGCTGGTCAGGTGCAGCGGTTCATCAACCATCATCTTCTCTTACACGTTCGCACTGCGTGTGAGCTGCATATCGTTGGAAATCTAAATGAACGCTTACGGCGAAGAGGGCCTCGAATCCGCTGCGAGTAGGGTCTGGATCTCCCAAGCCAATATCAATGGGTTAAATGGCTTGGCGAACACACCTATCGCGCCGGCCGCAATGAAGCGGGCGCGATCTGCGTCCCTGATGGAGGCTGTCAGGAAAGCGAAGCGGACTTCTCCATGCCCCGCTTGGCGCATCGCTGCGACCAGTGAGATACCGTCGGTGTCGGGCAGATGGTCGTCGATCAGCACGAGGTCGGGGGCCGGCCCGTCGGCGAGGCACCGCAATGCCTCCGCGCCACTTCCAACGACAATGGCTCTTACATCTGCATCAAGTTCGAGAGCCAGCAAAATGACCATCCCGATGTCGGGATCGTCTTCAACTGCAAGTACGCGTGTGAAATGTCGGCTCATGCTCCCTCCTGCCGCTATCGCGCCAGCATGAGAGGGTACACGACGCCGCCACTCAGCGGCCTCATTAAAATACGTTGATATACATAAGCAATTTACGCGCTCGCTTGCGGTTGGAAAGCCATTGCTGATGCTTGGCTCAGAACGCGTGTTCGAGCTGCTCCAAACCCGTCCGGACCGCCAGAAGACGCAGGCTGGCGCAGCAGGTCTGCCCCCTTTGCATCGCGACGATGTGCGCCGCAGGTGGACGGTTGCACACTAACTCGCCCTCAATTTATCGATGATCCCAAATCGGGACTATTCCGAGACTTAACAGGATTGCCCGACGTGTAATTTCGTTCACAGGCCGGCCATGGCGGCCTTTGCAATCGTTATCATGGACGGGAACACCTTTACCGCGATCGAGGAATTCCCCTCCATGAGCGCAGCACGAGACGCAGTTACGCGATCAGCCCTCCAGATGCTCCTTGAGGAGCAAACCTCCGAGAGCAAGCGCGTCGCGGAATGTCGCATTGAAGAGATTGAAAGCCGACGTGAGGTCTCATTCCAGGTAAGTCTCGAAATTACCGATTTCATCTGACAACCGAGGGCAAGGTATCCTCCTTCGAGGTCGTTGGCGGCACGATGTCCGCCCCGCCCTTCTTCGCCGTTCCGGGTGCAATCGGGCGGGAAAGCGGACTGGCCGGAAGCGCCCAAGGCCGACATCGAGGTGGAGGGGGCACCGCCTCTCTTGCCGATGACGCGTTATCCGCTAGCGCCCGGGGCAAGGATCCAAATTTCGGCAAGTCATGAAGTCGTCACGAATCGCGCTCAGAGGAAGCCGCGGGATGTGTCCCCATTCTCCTAACTAGCGAGCGCGGGCTCGCTATTTTTTTGCCAGCGCAGCTCTCGAGTGGTGCTGTCAAAGCAACTGCACATGACCGACAGAAGGCGAGCTTCTTGCCCTTTTGCCTGCTACTTAGCGGGCAAAAGGGCGCTGACCTCGGGAAATACCAAGCAAGCTCGCAGCACTGACAGCCCGGCCTGCATAGCTCAGGGGACGAAAAACACCAACCCTGCCCGGCTCTCGAGCAAGCCGGTACGTTGGTTTGACAGTACCCTCCTGGTCGCTACCGGCGCTGACCGGATCCAAGTTCAATCTCGCCAATGTCAGCCACAAAATCGATGCGCTGGCATCGGGCCCGATGAGCTTGTTCGACTATATCGGCGGCCAGTTCGACCGATCTGTTGGCTGGCGCGATGTCGAGTGGCTTGCACGCGAATGGAACGGTCCGCTCGCGATCAAAGGCGTGATGACGCCCGAAGATGCGCGAAGATCAATCGCCTCGGGCGCAAGCGGGGTCATCATCTCCAATCATGGCGGGCGCCAGCTAGACGGTGCGCCCGCTCCGATCGACCAGATCGAAGCGGTACGCACCATTATCGGCGATGCGGCTGATGTGATCTGTGACGGTGGCATCAGGCGTGGCTCCGACGTGGTGAAGGCGCTTGCTCAAGGGGCGACTGCCTGCTCGATCGGGCGTCCCTACCTCTATGGTCTGGCGGCAGGAGGCGCGCCGGGCGTCGATCGCCTGCTGACCATTCTGCGAGCGGAGTTCGAGCGCACTTTGAGGCTGGCGGGGATCAACGATATAGCCGCCATATCACGTCGCCACATCCGCAACCGGCTAAGTAGCCCCATTATCGGCTGACGAGCAACACCGGCTTACGCTGCGACTGACCGACCCTCGCCACTCTACGTTTGATTGCAAGAATTGAATTCCGGTAGTTTGTGGCACTATCGAGCTCCCCGAACCGCTCGTCCATGCAAGCCACGGCAACTCCACGACACACCCAGTCGCTTTGACACCGATCCGGGCGGGTTGATGTCGTCACCGAATGTGTTCACTTATCGATTTAGGATCGGGAGATCGACGATGTCGGTGAAGGTAGTTGCGTTCGTATCGGTGAAGCCCGGACAGGAAGACGCCTTCGTCGAAGTGGCCAGCGTCTGCGTTGCCGCTTCACGCGCTGAAGCTGGCGTGCTGCACTATGACCTTTGGCGCGAAACCGAAGGCGAACAGCGCTACGTTTTTGACGAGCTCTATGTCGATGATGCCGCCGTTGTGGCCCACATGAATTCGGATCACTTCAAGGCATTTGGCTTGGCCGCACGCGACCTAGCAGCAGCGCGACCGCTCATCATCAAGACGCACGCCATTGACGTTGCAGATTGATTTAGACTTTTCGTCACACTGCCGGAAAAAGACCTACAATACGACATTCACGCTGCCGATGCCGCTTCCTGGAACTGGACGCTCGTTCAGGATTCAAATTCCAGCATTCTGGCCGTGTCAAAGCTGTCGGCTTTTCGGCGCTCGGACGCCGGCGCGCGAACGTCGAGATCGGACAATCGTCATCTCCTGTCGCCAACTTTGCCACGCCGGGAGCGGCGCATTGCCACGGCGCCGCTGTTTTCCGCGTCTTCCCGGGCGAGCTTGCGCCATCGTTCGACGCGAGCGGGATCAAGATCGCCTTGCGTCATCGCGACGTGGATAGCGCATCCAGGCTCGTCCGTGTGGGTGCAGTTCGCGAACCGACACTCGAGCGTCACGGCCGTGACGTCGTCAAAAACCTCGGTCACGCCGGAGGCTACTTCGGACATCTGGAGTTCGCGCATGCCGGGCGTGTCCACTAGCCAGCCGCCACCATCTGCGGCAGGGCCGTCCGCACCACCGGCGAGTCGATGCATTTCGCGCACGGTCGTCGTGTGCCGGCCTTTGCCATCATCCTCTCGGACTGGCTGGGTTGCAATGCTCTCCGATCCCTTCAGCGTGTTGACGAGGGTCGACTTGCCGACGCCGGACGATCCCACCAGCGCAACCGTCTCCCCGAGGCCGCAATAGCCGGCAAGGTGGCCGGCGCTGGTCGTATAGCGTCCGTCGACCAGTTCCACCCGCAACCCCGACTGGAGTGCGCGCGCCTCCTCGACCAAGCGCTCAGGCGCAGGTGACAGGTCGGCTTTCGTGAGCACCAGGACAGGACGGACGCCGACTTCGCGCGCGAGCACGAGATAGCGCTCGATGCGCGCAACGTTGAAGTCCTGATCACACGATGAGACGATGAACAGCGTGTCGATGTTCGCGGCGATGAGCTGGACGCGGCGACCGTCGCCCGGCGCAGGCCTCTTGAACAGGTTTGTGCGATCGAGGATACGCACCAGGCTTCGGCTGCTCCGGTCGATCAGCAGCCAGTCGCCGACAGTGGGCCGGTCCGCTGCTCCCCTCTGCACGGTCAAGCTCGACGAGATCGAATCCTCGATCCCCTCTCCTAAGACGGTCACCTGTCCACGATGAACCGACATGACCCGCACAGGCTGACAGTTTTGGCTCTGCTCGGCGGAGACCTGCTCGGCGAAGAAAGATCTCCAGCCGAGATGTGCGAGAGTGAGATCGGACGACACCGTCATTGCCTCAGCGGACTCACGATCCGCCTGATTGATCTGCATCCGGCGTGCCTTGCTCAGCTGCTCGCCTAGCCGCCTTGGCTTGCGCCTTCTTCGCAGACTCGGCCGCCTTGGCCTTCTCGCGCTCGCGGCGCTCGAAGTCGTAATTTGGTTTGCGTGGTATGTCAGTCGCTCCGGCGCTCGGGATTCCAGCTTGAGCGACGCGCTCAACATGAGAACCTTATTCCAGCTACACTGATCCGCGGTTCGCGACCAGACCCGCGGCAAGGGGCAGCGAGGGTGCGTGCTCGAGCCTGACTTGTCCCTAGACCATAACAGGGATGGATCTCGTCGTGTATGAGAAGACCCAAAATCCGCCGCTCAGCCGGCTTGAACGCCTTCCACGTTTCGGTCCTTCGTTCAGGTGGGAAGCGCTCCCTTTTGCCGCTTAATGGTGCTACTAATAAGCGGGCTGGCGGGGGCGTCTTATGCGAAAGTGGATCTGGGGCGGCATCGTGTTAGTCATCGTCGGGCTCGGCATCGCGGCTTGGCCGTACGCCCGCTTTGCTTATCTTTGGCACTTCTACGGTCCGTCCGCCCTCGAGCGCATGGCGGTGAGCGCTCCGACCGATACTGTCCGCTACGGGCCGGCACCGAAGCAATACGCCGATCTGCGCGTGCCGCCCGGCAAAGGCCCCTTCCCGATCGCCGTGATCATCCATGGTGGTTGCTGGGACGTCAGCTTCGGTAGTAGCGGAACGATTGCACCCATTGCCGATGCACTGACCAGGCGAGGCATCGCTACCCTGAACGTGCAGTACCGCGTCGTCGGCGATGCCGGTGGTGGATGGCCCGGAACGATGCGCGACGTGGGCACAGCGATCGATGCGCTGAGGCAGCTTGCTCGGCGTTACCGGCTCGACCTGAATCGAATGGTGGTCGCCGGGCACTCGGCAGGCGCGCAACTCGCACTCTGGAGCGCGATGCGCGACCGGCTATCGCCCGGCAGCCAGATAGCGTTGCCCGATCCGTTGCTGCCAAGGGCGGTGGTGGCGATCGACGGGCCGGGCGCGCTGGCCGAATTCATTGGCCAGGATGCGGACGCCTGCGGCAAGCCAGTGATCGTGCCCTTCATGGGCGGCACACCGGCTCAGGTGCCGCAGCGCTACCGTGACGCTTCTCCCCAGGATCACCTGCCGCTGCACGTGCCTCAGTATCTCGCTCAGGCGGCGTTCGCCGACCTCATGCAGCCTTATATCGACAAGGCCCGTCGATCAGGCGATCCGGTCACTGCTTACCGTCCGACTAACACCGGCCACTTCAGCATCATCAATCCGACCTTGCCGCAGGGCCAAGGAACGGTGGCACTGATAACAGATGCGGTCCGAAAGCTGCCAAAATAGGCCGGCCAGCGTGTGCCGGATAGGAGGTTGACCCGCCTGAGCATACCATTCGGCAAGTAAGTTGCGTCAGCTAGCGCAGTGTGACAGCCTTCGTTTGCCATTGAGGGGGCAACGCCGTTGGCTACCTTGCGCGATGCAGATGCACTGCCAAACTCCAGGCTTAACGCCGGTTGGGTCGATAAGGCTTTGCGCTGGTCCGCCAAAAGCCTGGTCGCCATCGTCTGGGTCAGCTCGGGCATCTTCGCAGCGTTCATTCTGGCGCTGTACGTCGGTGGCGCGGTGGCCGGGACGTATCAGGATTGGAATGACGGCTTTCCGGGTCTGTACGCTCAAGGTTCACTGTCTGCGAGCATCGGCATTGGCCTACACTTCGGCTTTGGCGCCGTGCTGCTTCTATTGGGACCGATCCAACTGATGGCTGGGGTTCGACAGCGCCACCCCGTTCTGCATCGCTGGACTGGCAGGGTATATGCGACGGCGGCCTTAGTGACAGGCATCGGAGGCCTGGTTTACATCGTGTTCCGCGGCACCGTTGGCGGACCGGTAATGAGTGCCGGCTTTGCACTCTACGGCGCGTTGATAACGGTCGCCGCCGAAGAGACTGTCCGGCATGCTATGGCGCGACGTCTAGTTCAGCATCGGGCTTGGGCCATCCGGTTGTTCGCGCTAGCAATCGGCTCCTGGCTTTACCGGATGGACTATGGCTTCTGGCGCTTGCTGGCCGGCGGCGTTGGACATACGAAGAGGTTCGATGGTTGGTTCGACATGATCATGGTCTTCTGGTTCTACCTGCCAAACCTGGCCGTGGCAGAGTTCTTCATCCAGGGGCGGCAACGCAACGCCTCTGCGTCGACCAAAATCGTAGCGACTGCGCTGTTAGGCACGGTGGCGGTCTGCCTTCTGCTCGCAACGACAATGATCACCTTTCTGGGATGGGGTCCTGCCATCCTTTGGCGCCTTGGCATACTGGAAGGTTAAATACGCGCGCTCTTAAGCTAACGATCGAGCTTTGTCCTGGTAGACCCACTTCCAGACGTCCAGTTACTACGAGCAACTCCCCGATTTCAGCCACTCGTTCATGCCGACGGCTGACGGTAGCGCCGCGTCCAAACGAGTGCCGAGCAGGCTAGCCTTTCTCCGTCAGCGTGTGTGCCACCACCGCATTGGCATGGCCGTGTCCCATCCCGTGCTCGTCCTTCAGCATGGCCACCAACTCCATGTGCTTGGCGGGCAGACGGTCTCGGACGATCTGCTGCCATTCGGCGATGGCTTGCCATACTTCTTCTCGATGGAGGGGAAATAGGACGCGGGTCCCTTCACCGGTTCACTTGCCATCGACGTCATCCTTCAACTCGTAAGAGGCTCCGGCATCCTCAAGCTGTTCGCGGGCAAGTGCAAGCCAGGTAGCCCTCGAGCTGATTGCGTCAGGCCGTCTCGGCGACCCAGAGGAGGTCGATCCGGACGCCCTGCCGCATCTCGATACCGTTCGTTCGTATCGGCGTTCGAGGCTTCTAAGCGGTCCGAAAAGCCGTTTCGTTGGTCTGGTTGGCAGATAGTCGAACGAGGTTCCGCGGGGACGCTGACGGCGAGCCCGACACGAGGGGCTCGCTCCTTCCGACAGCCATTGTGTTTCCGAAGCGCGAGAGGCCCGAAGCCGATGTTGTAGGTCGACGCGAGCGGCTCACAGGCCTACCCCTACCCTTCCTGCTGACCAGACAGGAGCGAACCTAGCGCATCGAGCCGCCTGTCCCATGCTGATCGTCGCGCGCTCAACCATTGCTCCACGATCTTCAAACCATCATGATCGAGCTGGCAGGATCGGACACGGCCTAGCTTGCTACTGGTGACAAGACCTGCCTCCTCAAGAACTCGGATGTGCTGGCCGACAGCTGTGAGCGTGATTCCGGACAGCTCAGCCAACGCCGAGACGGCATGCGGGCGCTCGCCCAGCCGTTCGATCATGCGACGTCGTGTCGGATCACCCAGCGCATGGAGCAGCAGATCAATCGGCTCACCGTCGACCTTCCGGCGTGGCCGCGCCACGTCAGTCCGCCAGGAAGCGAGCGAGCCGATCCAGCAGGTCGCTCCAGCCGTGCTCACGCATAACAGGACCGTCGGAGCCCTCGAAGAACACACCTTGGAACGTGCAAGTGAGCGCCGTCCCTCCGTCCGCCTCCGCGATCTCGATTGTCTCTAGGGCGACCGAGATAGGCCTGCCCGCGATTGCCATACGAGACGATATGATGATGCGCTGTCCGTCCACGATGTCATGGAAGACGCCGTCATTCGTCAGCACGACGCCGGGAAAGGGTGTCTCCGGTCCGAACGTATAGATGAGCCGCTCGGCGCCGCCGACGCGAAAGTCACTCTCGAATGCCTTGATCTCGTGCGTGTGACTCTCCGCATACCAGCTCTTCTTGATCGCGGGATCGGCGCACGCGGCGAACACCTTGGAGGGCGCTACCGGGTAGCGCCGCTCGATTGTGAAGTTGCCGTGCACGGCGGCAGGGTTGGTCATGTCCAGCTCCTCACTACGGTAATGGCTTCACTATGCAAGGCGCCCTCGCCTTAGTCAAGTATCAACCTCAGTCTTAGTTAACGAGATATCCGGTCACCCGAGTAGGTCAGGCTAGGGTGCGTGCGACTTTTCCTTCGTGGCAAGGACCCATCAGCGAAAGGCGGCGACGCGCCGCTTTTCAGCGGGCTCGTCCTTGGTTAGCTTCGGGTGATGTCGCTCCGTCACGCCGATAGCATCGCATTCGAGACCCCTGAGGATCTTGCCGGCTGGCTTGCCGAGCACCACGCCACAAGCGGAGAGCTATGGGTGCGCATCTACAAGGAGGGCTCTGGACAGCGGTCTGTTACGTGGACCGACTGCGTCGTGGAGGCGATCCGTTTCGGCTGGATCGACGGCCTAAAAAGATCTGCGGACGAGCGCTCGTACCTCCAGCGCCTCACGCCACGCCGGTCAGGATCCAACTGGTCAGCCAGGAACCGCGATCATGCCGAGCGGCTGATAGCTGAAGGTCGCATAACACCGGCTGGCCTTGCCCATGTCCAGGCCGCGCGGGCAGAGGGACGTTGGGACACGGCCTATGAGGGCTCGGCCACAATGGTCATACCGCAAGATTTCCTGGATGCGCTAGCGGCCCGGCCGGAGGCAGAAGCGTTCTTCCATACTCTAGATCGTAAGAACCTATACCCGATTTACTACCGCCTTCAGACGGCCAAGCGGCCGGAGACCCGGGTTCGCAGGATGCAGCAGATTCTCGCGCAACTCGCGCGCGGTGAGCGCTTTCATTGACCTGACCCACTAGCCGCCATTCAGCTCGTTTGGCCGATTTCCCGATTTCCACCTTCCGTTCAGCTAGCTTTCCCGCATCACGGGCGCGCGCGCCAGCGCACCCTCTGGGTCGCCGGGGCGTTCTCCTGAGCAGGGGATCTCAGCTCATGAATGGAAACTTTCGGTCCCTCGCCAACACGCTGGATGATCTTACGCAGATGGGCGATCTCCGACGCGAGCACCCGGTCGACAGCGCGTCGACAAGATCATGCCCCGCTTGCAAGCGCTCAATCGCTGCGCCGATCGTCACCTTTCGGCTTCGAGCAGCGTCTTCAACGCTCCCAGATCTCCCTTCACCATACGCGCGTCGCGCTTGAAGTCGGCGTCGGTCATGCCCGGCTGGCGGAACAGGACGAGCTGCACCTCGGTGCCGTCGCCGTTCGGGACCATGCGCATCGGCACCACCACGTCGGGTTTGCCGTTCAGCACGACGCGGTGATCCAGCACCCCAAATACGTTGGGCTCACTGAAGTGGATCAGCGCCTCGCCCTCAGGTGTGTCGGCAACCCAGCCGCGCTCCGTAGGTCGAAGGCTGTCGGCCAGTCCGGCCGCCCAACGCGGGAAGTTCTCCGGCCGATGCACGAAAGCATAGGCCCTCTCTATCGGCACGTGAATGGTGACGTGTATAATGCGCACTTCGCTGGTCGTCATGATCTCTTCATCCGCAGCATCGCTTGCTTTTCTCGCCCGAACCGCAGAGGCACGGGTCGTTGCGACCGACCTTGGCAGCGCGTCCGCCAGTCGGCGGGCTTACCGGAGAGCCGGTGTTCTGCATACGCGCAGCGTGAAGCTGCAGAACTCCATCGATGATTCTCGATGGTGCCTGATCCTCCAGCGCGTTGATCTGCATGCTGTCGAGATCGCTCTCGTTCCTAGCGACCGCGATCAGGGTCGACATGCTTGAGATGGCCGTCTTAACATCGGCATCTCCGCTCGCATTCAGCGCCGCCCACGCCTTTGGCCGCAGCTCCATCGCTTCGGCGAAGCCGTCGATCCACATTTCCCAGAGCACGTCGCCGTTGCGCTCGTCGACGTCGAAGATTGGCTGGAGCTTGCCGCGACCGAGATCGCGAACGATCTCGTTGTATCGGGCCAGAACGGCATCGGCGAACCACTGCACGTCGACGGGGTCGTCGAAGGGTGCGGTTCCGCTCTCGTCCGAGCCCCAGACGCTCTGGAGCCATTCGGCGGGCATAATGAGCTCGGGAGAGACGAGGACGCCGGTGAGGAAGCCATCCAGCTCAGTCAGTAGCATCGGTTCATCAAGCGGGAGATCGGCCAGCGCATCGTCCAGGCGGCGGAGTCGGGAGGGGAGCTGTCTCATGTCGATCGGCAATGGCTACCTGCGATGGCTACTGGGGCGGCGTCCTATCTTATCAGGCCGAAGAAGCTACCTCGACAGTCGGCCCCGCGGTAACGCCGTGACTGGGCGAATTGGCTGCGGACCGGTCGCGTGGCTACCGGAAGACCCACAATCGGTCATCGTGGGCTGCCTTCCGCCTCCGAACTTCAGACATTCGTTCAGATGCACTAGCTCGGCCGTTAATTGAGCCGCGCCGGTAATGTCTAAGCTAGCCGCCAGTTCTGTATTACTCGTAGCGCAAGCGGACGTATCAGGCAGGGGTCAGCAAACTCGCCAACTTACGAGAGCAACATCGATCAATCACTGGATCTACGATCCGCTTCCCGCCCAACGATCCGCATCACCGCGAGATCGGCTGTGACGTTCCCTAGGGTTCTAAAAATATCAGGAACCGTTTCAATGGCGAGTAAGAGCGGCAGCAGGGTCACTGGCACCCCCATGGTCAAACATATCGGCGCGATCACCGCGAAAAACGAAACTTGAGCAGGCAGTCCCACCGCAGCAACGCTCACCGCCGCACCAACGATCGCACCGACAACGAGCGTCGACGCGCCAAGCGTCACTCCGTGAACGGCGGCGAGATACGTCGCCACCGCGACATTGGCGGCAGCGGTGGTCGCGCGAAATAGCGACACCGCTAATGGCAGGACGACCGACGCCGCCTCGTTGCGCACCCGCAATGCCGGCGCCGCCGCGACCATCGCCGGCAACGAAGCGAGCGACGATTGCGTGCTCACTGCGATCACCTGAGCCGGTAGCGCCGCACGCGCGAATGCCAGCGGGCTAATCGCGCCCAGTAGCGCCGCTGCGACATAGGCGAGCACGATCGTCGCCATCGCAGCGCCGACGATCACCGCGACATAATGCGCCAGCACGCCCGCTGCGCCGCCGCCCAACACAAGCCCAACGCCGATTGCCAGAGCAAAGACGCCCAGCGGCGCGATCCACAACACCCAACCGACGATCCGGAGCATGGTCTGCGCCACGCCGTCGAGCACGCGGGTCAGCGCACTGCGGGCTATCGGCTCAATTCCGCTCGCAGCCAGCCCGAACAACAGCGCGAAGACTACGAGCGGCACCATCGCGCTCTCCGCCGCGGCGCGGATCGGATTGGTAGGGATGACATTGTCGAGCCAATTAGTCGCAGCAGGCAGGACCGGCATGGCACCAGCGACGCGCGGTAGTGCGCTGGCGGAGGCGGGTAACGGCGACAGGTCGAGCAGCAAAGTCGTCACTCCCGCGCCGACAAGCGCCGCCGCGACGAGCAGGACGGCGAACCAGCCAAGCGCACGCGCCGCCAGTCGTCCCCCTGCCGCTTGTGCGGCCGCGCGCATTACGCCGGTGACGAGCAGCGAGAAGACCAGCGGCACCACCGTCATCGTCAATGAGTCGAGCCATAACTTGCCGATCGGTCGCGCGACCGGTGCGACGATCACGGCCATTCCGTCGGACATCAGCGCCCCGAATATCACGCCGAGCAACAGGCCAGCGAGGATGCGCACAGACGCTCCGTTCAGCACGAAGCGGCGCCAGATGCGGGCGAATAATTAATCGTCATCGATGGGCCGGTTTCTAAGCATCGCCGCGGCCAGCCCCGGGTCGGGATGATTGGAGACGATCTCGGCGAACGTTGCAGCGCTCTCGTCCTGCCCTAGCTTGAACTGCGGCTCACACGAGAGAATCTGCGCGCGAAATGCGACGACGTGCGGCGAGAGCTGATCGAAGCGCTCGCCCATCTGCTCGGGGCGCCAGCCACCCGCGGGCTCGAGTCGGGCGGCGAGACGGCGCAGCGCATCCTCGGTCTCGTCGGGCACGAAGGTCAGCGTCGCGACGATCCGGACCGCGGCATAGTTCCATGTCGCGCCCCACGTCGGGTTCGACACCAGCGTTGGCGAGACATAGCCCTGCGACCCGGTAAACAGGATCAGCGCGTGCGGGTCGCGGGTAAAGGCAGCGACCTGCGGGTTGCGGCGCGGATAATGGCCGACCAGCGCCACCGGCGTCCCGTACGCGTCGCATTCGACGATCAATGGGAGCAGGGTCGCATCAAGGTCGCGCGATGCGACCCAGGCGAGCGGATGGTCGCGGATCAGCGCGGCGATCTCGCCCAGCGTGCGCGGAACGAAGCTCATGCCGGCGCGCGCCGCAGGGTCGCCGCGAGCCAGCGCGCGGCCTCGTCGAACGCTGCATCCGCCAGTGATGACACCGACACCGCTTCCAGGAAGCTATGCGTCGCGCCGGCATAGAGCCGCAGCTCGACCGGCACACCGGCGGCACCGAGCCGCTCCGCCATCACGCGATTGGCGTCGGCGAGGATGTCGCATTCGGGCACGGCGAGGAAGCTCGGCGGCAGCCCGGTCAGGTCGGCGCGCAGCGGCGCGACGAGCGGATCGTCGAGCGTCGCGGGATCGCCGGCATAGTCGCGCCAGAAGCCGTCCATCTCCGCGACGGTCAGCATATAGGCGGGACCGTCATAGCGCGCATAGCTGGCGGTCGGCGCCGGATCGAACGCGCCGTAATTGAGCAGCATCGCCGCCGGCGGCCGCTCCCCGGCGTCGCGCAGCCGCAGGCTGGCGGCAACGGCGAGATTGCCGCCCGCCGAGTCCCCGCCGATCGCAATCGCCGCCGGTGCGAGCCCGAAGTCGCCCGCCTCGTCTCGCAGCGCCCGGTATACCTTGACGATCTCATCGAGCGCGACCGGGTAACGCACCTCGGGCGACAGGCTGTAATCGATGCCGACCACCACCACGCCGGCGCGGGCCGCATATTCGCGCATCAGCCGGTCATGCGTATCGATGCTGAACATCGTCCAGCCGCCGCCATGGATGTAGAGCAGCGCCGGTTGCAACGCGTCGGATCGCTGCGGATAGTGGAAACGGGCGCGGCATCCGGCGAGCTCGGCCGTGACCGTCTTCGCCATCACCGGCCCACCCGCGCGCCACGGCGCACGTACGATCTCGGCCGCAGCGCGACGTTCGGGCAGCGGCAGCGCGGCAAAGTCGGAGAATTGCCCGTACCCATGATTGAGCGCGACGACGAAGCGCCTGATCTCGGGATCGACGTCGTCGTGCGCGACCAGCGCCTCGGTGGTCCGTGTCATGCGTCCTGCTCCTCGCGCGGGCGATGCCGGCCCGTCTCGCTGCTGCGTCCTCGCATCCACCTGTGGCATGGAAAGGCGCTGGCCTGCCCCGCGCGGCCGGGCCGATCACTGCCGCGCGCGGGCCGCGTCACGGCAGCGCGTACAGGCTGGGCGGCACCCCATAAGCGCGGCGGAACATCGCGGTGAACGCGCTGGGACTGTCGTAACCGACATCGAAGGCGATCGTCGTCACCGGGCGGCCGGCCGCCATCAGCGACAGCGCTTCCATTAAACGCACCTGCTGGCGCCACACCGCCAGGCTTATGCCGGTTTCGCGCTTGAACGCGCGCGTGAAAGTGCGCCGCCCCATCCCCGCCACGCACGCCCAGTCGTCGACGTCGCGATCGTCGGCGGGCTGCGCCAGGATCGCACGGCAGACCCGCAACAGGCGCGGGTCGCCCGGCATCACCGCGCCGTAAGGCGCCACAGGCATCGCCGCAATCTCGTCAAGAAGCACCGTGACCACCCGGCCGGCATGGCCAAGCGGGTCATACTCGGCACCGAAGGATACGGTCTTCAGGATCAGCGCCTTGAGGAAATCGCTCACCTCGATAACGCGGCATGGCGGCGGGTCGGGATAGAGCGCCGGGTCGACATAGAGCGTGCGGAGCGACACCGGCCCGCGGCACGACACCTCGTGACGCTGTCCGGCGGGCAACCACAGCGCGCGCTGCGGCGGCACGACGAAGCTGGTCGACGGGGTCACTACCGACATCACCCCTGAACAGGCGTACAGCACCTGGATCCAGTCGTGCGCGTGCATTGGATCGACGAAACCTGCGCCATATTCATCGGTCAGCCCGCGCACCGACGGTCGGAGGCACCCGGAGGTATCGCTTGGCCCAATCACGATGCTTGCCACGTCATTGTCGCGACGATGGCAGCCTGCCGGCCGCCCGACAAGTCTACGCCTTGCCGGGTTAAATGGCGTCGCATCGGGGCGGTGTATCAGCGGCACTACGACGCTCACCGTAGCGCGAAGCGCAAGCTCGCGCCGATCGTGCGCGGCCGGGTGACACTGCCCGCGAACGAGAAAGGCGCGTTGAGGATGCCGTAGGCATCGAACAGATTCTTAGCGAACACGCCCGCCTCCACACCATCGGTGATCTGGATCGCCGCGTTGAGATCGACGAGGCTGTAGTCGCCCTTCTGCAACGTCGCGCCGAACGCCACCGGTGCCGCCGACAGATAGCGATGCGCGATCCCGATCCGCGGGCGCAGCGGCGAGCTGCGCAGCTCCCAGTCGAGTTGGTTCGCAATGATCCAGTCGGACGCGCCCGGCAGCTGCGTTCCGGCAGCATAGCCACCGCCCGGCGCGCTGCTGTCGGGAAGCAGCCCGGACAGTCGCGCGTCATTATAGGTCACATTCGCGGAATAGGTCAGGTTGCGGCTCGGGCGGAAAACGAGCGACAATTCGACGCCATCGATTTTCGCTCCGCCTCCGTTCACCGTATAGGCGTCGAAGGTGACCGGCGTGAACAGCCGCGACTGGATATCGTTCCACTTGATGTGGAACGCGGCAATGTCGAACGACATTGCGCCGGGCACCAGTTCGAACTTCGCGCCTACCTCGTAATTCTGCGTGCTGTCGCTGCCGAACGTCAGCGGGGTTCCGGTCGCGGCGCTGTAGACATTGACCCCGCCGATCCGGAAGCCTTCCGAGTACAGGCCGTACAGGGTGAAGCGACTGGTCGGCTTCCACGCAAGCGACACCTTGGGAACGAAGCCCGATTCCTTCTGCGAGCCGGGCTGATAGTCGAACGGCGCGATCAATGCGGCGTTTGGAAGAAACTGCAGCCGCGGTCGCGATTCATACTGGAAGACGCGCCCTCCGAGCGTCAGCGTCAACGTGTCGAGGAAGGTGTAGCCCAGTTCGCCGAACGCCGCGATCTCGCGCACGCGGTTGGTGCTGACGGTGCGTCGCAGCAGATCGCCCGGCGCGATGACGCTGCTCGGCTGTCCGCCGAAATCGCCGGGGTTGGCGTCAATATAACCGCCGATGCCGGCGAGCCGCGCCCCATCGGTCGAGTCCGAGCGGAGCTTGGTAAAGTTGGTGCCGAGCAACCAGGTGAACGGCCCGTCCCCCTTCGAGGCAAGCCGCATTTCGCCGTAGTAGGTCGTGGACTTGCCGGTCGAGCTGGACAGCTGCGGCGTGCCCGTGCGCGTGTCGATCCCGAGGAAGATCGAGTCATCGAACGCCAGATCGGCCTTCTTCTGCGTATAACTTCCGATCGCGGTGAAGTTCGCGAAGCCGAGTTCCTGATCGAGCCGCAGGCTGTACAGCTGGATCTCGGTATCCTGATATTCGTCGACGTTGGTGTTGCGCTCGAACGTCTTCGGCGTGTCGCCGAACAGCACATAGGTCTGATCGGCGAGATCATATTGCTGATACATCGCCAGCGCGGCCAGCTTGGTCGTCTCGCCCGGTTGCCACACCACCGAGCCGCGCAGCCCGCGCACGCGCAGATCGTTGCTGCCTTTCTCGCCCGTGCCGACATTGTCGAGATAGCCGGCGTCGTAGCGTTGCAGCGCGACCAGCCGCACGGCGAGCTTGTCGTTGACCACCGGCACGTTGATCATCGCCTTGGCGGCATAGCTCGCATCACCGGCGCGGCGCGTGCTGGAGAGGATCCCCTCAGCCCCTGCGTCGATCCGGGTCGGATCCGCCTCGTTGACGACGTAATTGACCGCACCGCCCAGCGACGAGGAACCGAACAGCGTGCCCTGCGGGCCGCGCAGCACCTCGACCTGCTTGACGTCGAACGCGTCGATGTCGGGGATGACGAGCGGAAAGCCCGGCTCCACCAGCGGGATCTGGTTGATGTAATAGCCGGTCGTCGCCTGGTTCGCCTCGTGGTAGGTGGTCGAGGCGACGCCGCGGATCACCACCTCCGACACGCCGGGCTGGTAATCGTTGAAGACCACGCCCGGCACGCGCGTGATATAGTCGGAAAGACTTTGCGCGTTGAGCCGCTGGAGGTCGTCCTGCGTCACCGCCGACACCGATCCGGCGAGATCGCTGACGCTCTCGTCGCGCTTGGTGGCGGTGACGACGATGTCGCGGTCGCTTCCGGCCTCCGGCGGCGCATTGGGCGCGGTCTGCGCCGTCGCTGCGCCACTCGCGAGCATCATCGCGATCGCCAGGATGCTCGCCTCGATGCGATGTGAAAGGATCTTGCGCATTGTCGCCCCCGCCTTCCCTGCAATATCATCAACATGCGTATTTGACGCGCATTCTTGCGGCGTGACCGCGCGGACAGGGCCGATCGCCATCGCGATCGGGCCATTTCGCGCCTGGTGATTGCGAGCCGGCGCGGCGCGGCTCTAACGTCGGGGTCACCTCATCGAACGAGGATCGACGACCGCCATGCCCGCCGACCACCTGCCTTGCGCCCGTCGCCGTTTTCTTGTCGGGGCGAGCACCGCCGCGCTCTTCGTGGCGGTCAGGCGGCCGGTCAGCGCCACCGGGCCTGCATTGCCCCGCGCGCCGCAGACACCACGCATCCCGCTGATCCGCCGCCAACTCGGGCGCACCCGCGACGATCCCTATGCCTGGCTCAAATATGTCCCGCCCGCTGGACAGCGCGACATCGCCACCATGCCGCCGATGGTTCGCGATCATCTGCGTGCCGAGAACGCCTATGCCACCAGCGTCATGGAGCGCGTCGCCGAGCAGGAGCGCCGGTTCCTCGCTGCGCTCGCCGCGCGCGTGCCACTGGAGGGCGGCGAGCCCGCGGTGACGCGCGGTGGCTGGACCTATGTCACCGATGACAGCAGCGGCGCGCATCCGCGTTATCTGCGCCGCCGCGGGCCGGATGGCGCGACCGAACTGCTCCTGGACGAGAACGAACGCGCGCGCGGCCACGCATATTATCGCACGACCGGACAACAGGTCAGCCCCGACAGCCGGCTCTATGCCTGGGCGGAGGATATCGGCGGCAACGATCGCCATCGGCTGTGCGTCCGCGATCTCGCCACCGGCACGATCAGCGTCGTCGTCGACACCGACGCTTATGGCTATAGCGGGCTGGTCTTCTCGCCCTCGTCGCGCTGGCTGTTCTGGATCTGGCGCGACGCGCGCAACCGGCCGACGCGCGTATATCGCACCCCGGTGACCGGCGGCGCGCCGCAACTGGTCTATGAGGAGCGCGACCCGGCGATCTTTATGGCGCTCCGGCGCACCGCCGCGGACGGCTTCGTCGCGATCACGCTCTCCGGTCCCGACACGAGCGAGGTTCGCCTGGTCGCCGCAGCGGCGGAGGATCGCGCGCCGGCGATCGTCTGGCCGCGGGAGCCGGGCCGCCGCTACGAGATCGATGAATGGGACGGCAATCTGATCGCGCTGGTCGAGGACAAGCAGGCCCTCGACGGTCGTATCGCCCGGCTCGACCGCCGCAGCTTCGCCGAGACGCGCACGTTGGTGCCACACCGTGCCGGCACGCAAATCCTCCAAGTGGTGCCGTTCCGTCGCGCGCTCGCCTGGGTCGAGCGGCGCGACACGCTGCCGCGGCTGATGCTGCTTTCGCCGCGTGGCGCGGTGCGCGAAGCGCGCTTCGCCGGCGATGCCTATGCGCTCACCGTCCCGGCCGAGCAGGATTATGCCGCCGTATCATGCCGCGTGATGATCGAGACGCCCGCCGATCCGCCGCGCTGGATCGCAGTCGATTGTGACGACGCGCGGACGACCACGCTGACGACGCAACGCTTTGCCGGCTATGATCCGGCGCGGTTCAGCATCCGGCGGCTCTACGCCACCGCGCCGGATGGCGAGCAGGTGCCGATCACCTTGCTCACGCGACGCGACGCGCGCGCCGATGGCCGCACGCCGCTGCTCCTCTATGGCTATGGCGCTTATGGCGTATCGAGCGAGGCGTTGTTCGATGTCGCGCCGACCGTGCTGGTCGAACGGGGCTGGAACTATGCGATCGCGCATGTCCGCGGCGGTTCCGAAAAGGGGCGGCGTTGGTTCCTCGAAGGGCGGCAGCGCCGCAAGCACAACAGCTTCGGCGACTTCGTCGCCTGCGCGCGCCACCTTGCCGAAACCGGCCATGCAGCGCGCGATCGGATCGTCTCCTACGGACTGTCCGCGGGCGGGCTGCTGGTCGGCGGCGCGATGAACATGGCGCCCGACGTCTGGGCGGGTGTGATCGCCACGGTGCCGTTCGTCGACATGCTCAACACGATGAGCGACCCGGACCATCCGCTCGTCCCGCTGTTCCGCCCCGATTGGGGCGATCCGCTGTCGAGCGTCGCGGACTATGATTACATGCTCGGCATTTCCCCCTACGAGAACGTCCACCGCGCTGCCTATCCGCCGCTCTACACCACCGCTGGGCTGAAGGACGATCGCGTCGGTTATTGGGAACCGGCCAAGCTGGTTGCCGCGGTGCGCGCGGCCTCGACCTCCGCCTCACCGGCGCTGCTGACGACCGACCTGACGGCGGGGCATCAGGGGAGCGCCGGTCGGGAAGCGGTCAATCACAAGATGGCGCGCCTCTATGCCTTTGCGCAAGGATGCGTCGACGGGAGCTTCGCATGACGATCGTGTTCGACCCGCGGCAACTCGCCCATGTCCCCGCCCGCGAGCTGCATAACGGCGACTGGACGGCTTACAACGAATCTCCCGCGCGCGCCGAGGCGATCCGCGCGGCGCTCGGCCCGGCCGTTGCGGCAGCCGACTTCGGGATGGCGCCATTGCAGCGGGTCCATGATGCCGAGTATCTGGCGTTCCTGCAGGTGGCGCATCGCGACTGGGTCGCAGCGGCCCGAAGCGGCGACGCGATCGGCTATACCTGGCCGGTGGTGCGGCGGCGGGCGCTCGATCTGACCCGGATCGATGCGCGGCTGGGTCGCTACAGCTACGACGCCGCGACCCCGATCGCCGCCGGAACGTGGGAAGGTGCCTATTGGTCGGCGCAGACCGCGCTCACCGCGCTCGATCAGGTCGCGACAGGCGTGACGCGACGGGCGTTTGCGCTCTGCCGCCCGCCGGGTCATCATGCCGGCCGCGATTATCTCGGCGGCTATTGCTACCTCAACAACGCCGCGATCGTCGCCGCGGAGGCCCGACAGCGCGGGCTTGGCCCGGTCGCGATCCTCGACGTCGATTATCACCACGGCAATGGCACGCAGGACATCTTCTACGATGACGCCGAGATGCTGTTCGTGTCTATCCACGCCGATCCGGCGACCGACTATCCGTTTTTCTGGGGACATGCCGACGAGAAGGGCGTGGGAGCGGGCCTCGGAACGACCCTAAATCTGCCGTTGCCGCGTGGTACCGGCTGGGACGCATATGCGCCGGTGTTGGACGAGGCCCTGAAGGCCATCACCGATTATGGCACCCGTCTGCTCGTATTGTCGTTCGGCGCAGATATCTATGCGGGCGATCCGATCTCGCACTTCACTTTCGCGCGCGAGGATATCGCCGATCTCGGTAAACGGATCGCCGCTACCGGCCTCCCCATCGTGACTATCATGGAAGGCGGCTATGCCACGGACGAACTGGGGTACAACGTGAAAGTGATCACTGATGCGCTCCTCAACGAGGATAGTCCCACCACGGTTCGCCATTCGTAGGTCTTCGCTAAAAAGCGCGCGGTAAATACTGTTTATCAAGGCCAGTGCCATCCTAGTCTAAGCACCAAGACAACGTTCGTGCCATTAACACAGGGGAGCGGGAAAGACCCACTTTCAGCCGTTCAGCGCTCCCGATGCAGCACCCGAAACTTGCCATCCGTTCATGTAAGCAGACGACCGCTCGCCCCCCCAGCCAAGCGATCGCTTCTTACGGTCTATCAAAAGCGACTGTTCGTTCAGCCGCCTTCGCTCCAAGCCCTCACGTCGCTGCCGCCAAAAATACGATCGCGCGGCAGGTCGAAAATGAAGTAGGGATTGAGCTGCGGCGGTGCTCCTGCCGCATCGAGCCGCTGCTGCTGATCGGACGCTAACACGACATCGAGTGATGCGATGTTCTCTCGGACCTGCTCAGGCCGGCTCGCGCCCATCAGCACCGACGAGACACCCGGCCGATTGACCACCCACGCGAGCGCGACCTGAGCCATGGGGCGGTCTACTTCCTCGGCAACGGCACGCAGCGCGTCGACGATGCCGAAGTTCGCCTCTGTAAACAGCATGCCGCCATAGGGATTGTCGCCGTTGAGGCGCCCGTCGCTGCCGCCGCCATGCCCGCCACCCTTGTTCGGCAGGCTACCCGCAGGACCGAATTGGGCCAGCTTATCGCGACCGTACTTCCCCGTCAGCATGCCGAAGCTGAGTGGGCTCCACGCAACAAGGCCAAGACCGAGCGCGCGTCCGGCCGGCACGAGATCCAACTCAACGCCGCGATCAAGCAGCGAGTAGCTGTACTGGAGCCCGACCGGCTCGGGCAGACCGTGCGCACGGGCGAGCGTCGCGATCTGCGCGGCGTACCAGGCAGGCGCGTTGGAGAAGCCATAGTAGAGGATGTCACCGCGTCGCACCGCATCGGTCAGCGCCCGCAGCACCTCCTCGGCCGGCGTCGTGCGATCCCATACGTGCGTCCAGTACATGTCGATGTAATCGGTGCCGAGCCGCTTCAGCGAGCCGTTCAGCCCGTCGCGGATGTTGCGCGCCGAGTTGCCGCCGGCGAGGGGGTTGCCCTCGCCGCGCGGGAACCCCGACTTGGTCGCAACCACCATCCGGTCGCGGGTCCCGCGCTCGCGCAGGAAGCGGCCGAGCATCGCCTCGCTCTCACCGCCGGAGTAGACGTCCGCGGTGTCGACGAAATTGCCACCCGCGTCGACATAGGCGTCGAAGATGGCGCGCGAACCGACTTCATCCACACCCCAGCGGCCCGCACCGAAAGTCATGGTGCCGAGCGCCAGTGGGCTGACGGCCAGTCCCGACCGGCCAAGCGTGCGATAGTTGGTTAGGTCCATGTCGCTTCACTCCTCTTTCGATTTCACACGTAATGCGCCAATGACCCCCGGATTAGCCGTTGCGGACCGCAAGGGCTTGTGAGCATGATGCAGCAATGCGCCGCGGCGACCTCGACGATCTTGCGGCGTTTGCCAGTGTTGCCCGTGCCCGCAGCTTCACGCGCGCAGCGGCCGAGCTCGGGCTTTCGCCCTCCGCGCTAAGCCATGCTATGAAGGCGCTGGAGAAGCGGCTTGGCGTCCGACTCCTTGCGCGCACCACGCGCTCAGTCGCGCCTACCGCCGCAGGCGAGCAATTGTTGCACTCGCTTGACCCTGCCTTAGAGCAGGTGACACAAGGGCTAGCGTCGCTCGCCGATTGGCGGGACGCGCCGTCTGGCACGGTGCGGCTGACCACCTTCGGCTATGCGGCGCGAACCATCCTGGCACCCCGTCTGCCGCAGTTCCTGCTCGATCACCCGGACGTGTCGGTGGAGGTCATTGTCGAGGATCGGCTGGTCGACCTGGTCGCCGGCGGCTTCGACGCCGGCATCCGTCTGAACGAAGCGGTTGAGAGGGACATGGTGACCGTGCCGGTCGGACCCGATCTTCGCACCGTCGTGGTCGGCACGCCCGCTTACTTCTCCCGCCACGCCCCACCCGAGACGCCGTCCGACCTCTATCAGCACGTCTGCGTCAACTACCGTCTCCTCGGGGTGGAGGGCTTCTGCCGTGGGAGTTCGAGGAAGCAGGCCGAAACCTCCGAATGCGGGTTTCGGGGCAGCTCATCGTCAATGATGAGGTGCTGGCAGCAGCGGCCGTCCGCGCCGGCGCTGGCCTTGGCTACATGATGGAGCACGACGTTGCGGATGAGATCGCGGACGGTCGGCTGCTCCAAGTGCTTGCACCGTGGTGCACAACCTATCCCGGATGCTGCCTTTACTACCCCGACCGCCGAGTCACTCCCGCGCTTCGAGCGTTGATCAGCGCACTTCGTCTGTGACCCAATATCGGCCACTCAGGGCCGCCTGTCGGTACCCCAACTTCGGACGCTTGTTCATCTCGGCGTTCGGGCTTTCCGGGCGTCCCCCACAGCTGTCCCGCTGGCCTGATCGGCAGAAAAGCGGCTTGCCCGCTCTTGATCAGGCAGATGGCGTTAGCGAACATCGCTTTGCGCTGCGGCTTTACCTCAAAGGATGGTGGAGTGGTGAAGCTGCCGAAGGCCCGTTAACGAGCCAGCTGCTGCATAAGCTCTATCGTTATATGATCGGGGCCTGAAACGTAGGCCACCAACGTTCCCTTCCGTGGACCACCCGGGATTTGCAGCGGACTACCCTTTGCTTTCCATCCTGCTGCCTCGACGCAGTCAATGGCGGCATCAATATCCTTTACGGTCAGAGCGAGGTGGGCCGCTCCGATCGATCCCGCGTTGTTGGGTACCGAGCCGTTCTGGGGCCCGTTTGAATATTGCAACAATTCGACCACGTAGCCGTCAGGTGCCTTGACGATCGCCGTCTTCGCGCTCGGATCAGCGACACCTGTCACCTGATGGAGGAAGTCACCTCCCATTTCGGATTGCCGCTCAAGTGTAAAACCGAGCGCTCCCGTCCAGAACCGAACCGCTTCGTCCAGAGACGATACAGCGAAGCCTGTGTGGTCCACGGCGATCACGTTTGCGACGTCGGTCATTCACGTACCTCACTGGGCAGCGCTTGCGATGTCAGGGGCTGCACCCTGGCTGTAAATGACACCAGCAGCATGGCGTCTTAATTTAGAAGGTGACGTCTCACCGCTTACGCCTCTTCTCGCAAAGGAACCCACAACGGGATTGATGCCTCAACGATCGCGCCTGTGAACCGCCTCCGACAGCCGCTTTCCCGAGTTAAGAGTCGGAAAACGGAAGAGCGGAGGGGTTCGGCTTAGCGAATGGCAGGTTTCGGGACGCAGGATTATTCGCCTGAGCCCCTAAGATTGGCAATCAGGGCCTAAGCTCCAGGATCTCCACGCCCCAGGGGTCAATCGTAGAAGCCGCCTGCTTGCCGGTCAGCAGATCCGTTCCACTGACGAGGTCCGACGGAATGCTTTGCTTCTCCCGTGAGTAGTTCAGTAGGTATTGCACGCGATGGCCATTGGTCAGCGTGCCGCTGCGCACGATCAGCGGAAATCGGGCGGTTTCCGGCCATGCGACGCCGGCACGTTTCGCGGTATCGGTCAGCACACCCTCGATCAGCGCATCCGACGGCATGAAGCCGATATAGGTGACCTCGCCCTTGCCGTAGGTGTTCCGCGTAATCGCAGCATAGTCCGGCCACGAATGATGTTCGAAGCGGGCAATCACCTTGGCAGTTGTTGGTTTCAGAAACTCCATCCACCAGCGCGCTTCCAGGTCCTTTCCGCTGAGTCCGTATGGCTCCGACCCTACCTTGACGCCTTTGGGTTCGGTGAACAGCTGGTAACGCACCCCGGCCGCTTGCGCGATCGCGCCCGGCTGGGTCGCGTAGCGCACTTTGGTATTCTCATCGGAAAACCCGCTTTTGAAGGTGTACACAAGGTGCCCGCCCGCCTCGGCGAAGGCATTCAGCCGAGCGATCTCGGCGTCGCTCGCCGCATATAGCGCCGGTACGACGATCATCCGGTACTTCGACAAATCCACATTGCCATCGGGTGAAATGACATCCGCCTCGATGTTCCGTCGATATAGCGCATCATAGAAGGCGCGCATCACCTGATTGTATTCGATGTTTCCAGGCAGCTTGAAGGAATCGAAAGCGCCTTGCGCACGATTGCTCACGTATATTGCGACATCATTGCTCTTCTTCAGATCCGCCAACTTTGAGCCGATACGTTTGATATCGGCGCCGATGTCCTTGGCCGCCAAGTAGACTTCGTTTGGCTGATAGTCCTGCGTTAACAATCCACGCCAGTAGGTTTCGACGGCGTTGGCGGTCGTGGCCCAATGCCAATAGGCGACCATGTTCGCACCGGACGCAAGATGGCTGAAGGCTTGAAGTCGCAACTGGCCCGGATAGGGCGTCCATTGCAGCCATCCCTGCGCCTCAGTCTCAATCACATAGTAATTCGCACCGCCCTTCAGCGAGCGGGCCAGATCTCCGCCGAACGCGATCTCCACGCCGGTCAGGTCGTCCTGGGTCGGGTGGTAGATGTCCATACCGGCAACGTCGAGCGGCCGGGCTGCTTTCCAGTGATTCACCTCGGGCTGAATTCCGTAGGACGTTTTCAGCCAGCCCATATCGAAGTTCTGGGTGATGAACTGGTCATCGCGCGCATGCTCGCGAACCAAGCCCGCTTGCCATGCAAGGAACTCGGTCACGAGGTCTCGCTGATATTCGGCAAAGGCGTTTTTGACGCTCGCGTTCATCGTTCCAACGGTTGATGGAAAGTCTTCCCACCGGTTGACCCGATTGCTCCAGTAATCGAGGCCCCATGCCTTGTTCAATTGATCAAGATTGCCCCACTTGCGCTGCAACGACTTTACGAACGCATCCTGCACGTTCGGGCCGGCAGTATTGTACGCCTTGGTCTCATTGTCGACCTGGTAGCCGATGACGCTGGGATGCTTCGCCACATGGGCGATCAGGTTATCGATGACCCGCTTCGCCGCTGCGCGATAGTGTGGATTGGTGATGTCCATGTTCTGGCGATAGCCAAACTTCGCCTGTCCCTCAGGCCTGGTCACCAACACATCTGGATGTTCACGGGCGAGCCATGTGGGGATTGCGTAGGTTGGCGTGCCGACGATGACCTTGATGCCATATCGTTGGGCGGCTGAAAGCATTCGATCGACATGGCGATAGTCAAAGACACCCGGCTGCGGCTCAAGCGTTCCCCATGTCGATTCGGCGATGCGAACAACCGTTATGTTCGCCGCCTTCATGAGACGAAAGTCCTCGTCGATGCGGTCGACCGGGGTGTATTCGTCATAATACGACACACCGTATAGAATGGATTGCGGCGTGCGATCGACAGCTTGAGCCTTGGCTTGGCCGCCGAAGGAACCGAAGAAAGTAGCTAAGAGAGCTGGCATAGCAACCAAGCTGGATAGCTTCAAATTGGTCATTTTATGCCCTCCACTCCTATTTTTCACGTCACCTCGAAATGAAGCGCGAACGGCTACCACTGAGTGACCGTTCAGCTACCCAGCACCCGCTTTTTCTACGCTCAACCTTCCGAGCGCCGCATCTCAGCATCACGTGCCGCGAAACTGACGGCTTGTTTTCATTTATGCAACTCGAATCTTCCTGCTGAAAATGAGATAGTGCAGCTGGAGGGGGGCTTGGATCCGCTGGTTGGCCAGCCCACGTCAGGGACTTACCGAGTTGGAGATCGTAAGAGGGCGATGCACAGGATCCTGCGCAATGTGGCGAAGACTGTCCTCACAGAAGTGTTTGCTCCTCCGCACCATCATCCCCAGCGGGGTGACCGCGGCGTACTCCGCCCGAGCAATCCGCCGAGAGCGATGCCGACTTTGATCATGCACGTCCGCCAGCGCGGCTAAATCCGACGAACGGATTGCGGGCTACATGGGACCCAGATCCGGCCACCTAGGCCACCTTGACGGCCCTCCACCTTCGGACACTCATTCAGGCGAGGCTTTCAGCCCTGACCGGACATTATCGCGCTCGCATCCCGGCCCGCTCCACCCCACCTTGGGCCTGTCACGTCGACGCAGGAGCTTGCCCCATGTTCATCGCCATGAACCGATTTCAGGTAATCCGTGGTGGGGAGGAGGCGTTCGAGCAGGTCTGGCTGTCGCGCGACTCGTACCTTGCCGGCGAACCGGGGTTCGTCGAGTTCCACATGCTGCGCGGGCCTGTGGCCGACGATCACGTCCTCTATTCGTCGCATACTGTGTGGCTGTCGCGCAGGGACTTCGAGAATTGGACCCGGTCCGAGGCGTTTCGCGCCGCTCATCGCGGCGCGGGCGAACACAAGCCGTTATACCTGGCGCCGCCCCACTTCGAAGGCTTCGACGTCATCCAGACGATCAATCCATCGTGACGATCACTCGGCGCCCAACGTTCGCCAGCCGGTTCGAGCAGGCGATCGACAACGTCGTCGGCACAATCGCCTCGCCGATCGTCACCGGCATCGCCGCGTTCAACAAGCGCCGTCTGCCGCCCCGCGATGCACCGCATCCGCTGCTTACCGGCATCCACGAGCCGATGACCGAGGAGCTGACGCTCACCGACCTCGCCGTCGAGGGTATCATCCCGCCCGAGCTCAACGGTCGCTACGTTCGCATCGGACCGAACCCCGCCGACGCCGACCCGCGCTCCTACCACTTCTTCACCGGCGACGGGATGCTGCACGGCATCCGCCTCCAGGGCGGGCGTGCCCGGTGGTATCGGAATCGCTGGATCCGCTCGACCGACGTCGCGGCAGCCAGGCACGTGCCGGCGGCTCCAGGGCCACGGCACATCTTCGACACCGTCAACACGAGCGTTCTGGACCATGCCGGCAGCGGCTGGGCCCTGGTTGAGGCCGGCAGCACGCCGGTTCGCTTCGACGAGCATTTGGAGACGCAGCGCTACGACGATTTCGGCGGCACCCTGCCCGGCTCATTCACCGCCCATCCGCGCCGCGATCCGGCGACCGGCGAGTTGCACGCACTGTGTTATGAGGCGACCGATCCCAAGCGCATCCGCTACAACGTCGTAGATGTCGCCGGCCGGGTGCGACGATCAGTGACGATCCCGGTTTCGCACGGGCCGCTGATCCACGACTGCGCGATTACCCAACGCTACGTCGTCGTCATGGATTTGCCGCTCACGCTGTCGATGCGCACGGTGCTGGCGGGGCACGGCTTTCCTTATCGCTGGAACGACAAGCACCCGGCCCGCATCGGGCTACTGCCGCGCGACGGCGAGGCGGAGGATATCCGGTGGTTCCCGCTCGATCCCTGCTTCGTGTTCCACACCGCCAACGCTCATGATCTGCCGGACGGAAGCGTGGCGCTCGACGTGGTCGCGTACGACCGCATGTTCGCCGGCGACAACCTCGCGCCGGACGAGCAGCCGCGCGGCCTTGAGCGCTGGACGATCGACCCTCTGACCGGATCGGTAAACCAGCGCGCGATCGACGCCGCGCCGCAGGAATTGCCGACGATAGACGAGCGTCGCACCGGCCGCCCCTACCGCTATGTCTATGCGCTCGGCCTTCCGGAGCACTTAACGGAAACGCTGGTTGGCGAGGCGCCGCTCATCAAGCACGATTTGGAAGGTGACAGGCGGCTGCACGATTTCGGGCCGGGACGCGTTGCCGGCGAGTTCGTGTTCGTGCCGCGCTCGCCTGACGCTGACGAGGATGATGGTTGGCTCATCGGGCTCGCGATCGACGCCGGGGGGCACACGACCGCGCTGGAGATACTGGATGCCCGGAACTTTGAGGCACCGCCCTTGGCATCCGTCCGCATCCCGCATCGCGTGCCACCCGGCATACATGGCGCATGGCTGAAGTAACTTGATTCACGCAGCAGCCGCGCACTCATCAGCCCCAACCTCGACCCAATTGCCGTCATTCAGGCGCCATGCTGCGTTTCCCGGAAGCTGCCGTTCATTCAGCTACTGCTTCGCCCGAAACCCGCCTGCTGGACTCCTAAGTGTACGTGATCACCCACAAGGGAAGGCGGACCCATCAGTCGAGGGGAGCACGGGGATCGACGCCCCCGCGAGCGCGGAGCGCCCAATCAAAGGCGAGGCTTCCGTAGGTCAGAAACCTTGCGCAGCGCACAGGAAAGCTCATCGATTGAATATGGCTTGTGCAGCATCTCGAAGCCGTCGGTCCCATTCTTTGCAAGAACGTTGCTATAGCCGCTGGTCAAAATGATCGGCAGCGCCGGGTATTTACGTCGAAGCTCCTGGGCCAACTCGACTCCTGACATGCCAGGCATCACGACATCGGAGAAGACGACGTCGAACCGCTCTCCATTCGTCCCGAGCTCCACAAGAGCGCTGGGGCCGTCCATCGCCAGAACGGTCTCGCAGCCAAGTTCTGCCAATGCCGCCGTAGCGAACGTACCCACCTCAACGTTATCTTCGACGACGAGAATGCAGGCCCCCTCTCCAATCGTTTGCGCCGCTTCATTGTTAACGGCTGTTTTTAGGGCTTCTGGCTCCACCGCGCGCGGCAGGTATAGCGTGAAGGTTGCTCCATGACCTACCGTGCTCTCGACGACAACGTCGCCCCCTGATTGCTTCGCGAACCCAAATACCTGGCTCAGGCCGAGGCCCGTCCCCTCACCGACTCCCTTGGTCGTAAAGAAGGGTTCAAAGATGCGGTCGATCTTGTCCTCGGGGATCCCGGTGCCACTATCGGTGATTGAAATGGTAATGAATTCGCCGGGAACAGCAGGATGGGTCCGCAGGGCCGGCATTCCCGTGACCTGCGCAACGGCGATCGTTAGCTTGCCTTCTCCCGACATGGCATCACGAGCATTCACTGCCATGTTGACGATCGAGGTATCGAACTGGCTTCGATCTGCATTGATGAAACAGCGGCGTTCGCCAAGCTCGGTGGCTATGGTGATCCTTGATCCCGCCAGTGTACCAACCATGTCCACCAACGCGCGTATGCTATCGCCGACGTCGAACACCTCCGGCTTGAGCGCCTGACGCCTAGCGAACGCCAACAGTTGGCTCGTCAGCTTCGTCGCCCGGTCCGCCGTCTCAGCAATGGCGCTGACGTAGCGTTCGCGCTTCTCGTCCGACAAACCGGGTCTGCGTAGCAGATCCACAGAACCGCGGATCACCGTGAGCAAATTGTTGAAGTCGTGCGCCACGCCACCGGTCAGCTGTCCCACCGCCTCGACCTTCTGCGCCTGGCGAAGCTGTTCCTCGGCTCGCCGAAGCGCCTTCGCGGCTTCCTGGGCTTCGGTAACGTCGCGGCCGGTAGCGTAGATCAAATCATGAGCCGGAGCGGCAACCCAGGAGATCGTGCGATGCGAACCGTCCTTGTGGCGGTACCGATTCTCCAGCGCCGGCTGCACGCCAGAGGTGGCAGCCCTGTAGGCTTCCACCGGGTGCTGTCAGTCTAATGCGAACCCGTCTCTACACGATGCAATTCGGTCTTTGACGGCAAAGTTCAGCTGACGAGCGCCTGCCACTCCGCCAGTGCGGCGGAGCGTCGTTCGCGGTAGGTCTGTCGATCGATGAGGTGGCGCTCCAGGCTGAAGTGGTTGTGGACGTTGGCGTGGACAGAGGCGAACTTCTGCAGCGTCTTCATCTGCCGGAACCGCTGCATTGCCCGCTCTCGTCGTCGGAACGGCAGGTGGCTGTTTTCCACCCGGTTGTTCGCCCAGCGAGCGGTCTGCTGCTTCTCGGCGTTGCCAAGCTCGTTCATCGCTGCGCGGTAGCTGCGCAGACCATCGGTGGTGATCGCCTCGGGCGAACCATGCCGCTTCAGCGCCTTTTTCATGAACGCGAGTGCGGCTGCCTTGTCGCGGGTCCGGGTAACGTAGCTTTCCAGCACCTCACCCTCGTGATCGACGGCGCGCCACAGGTAGACCATCTCGCCGTTCAGCTTCACGTACAACTCGTCCAGGTGCCAGCGCCAGTGACGAAAGCCGCGCATCCGGCTTACCCGCTGCCGGCGGATGTCGCCGGCGAACAGCGGGCCGAACCTGTTCCACCACAACCTGACCGTCTCGTGGCAGATGTCGATCCCGCGCTCGAACAGCAGGTCCTCCACGTTCCGCAGGCTCAGCGGGAAGCGCACGTACATCAGCACCACCAGCCGGATTACCTCCGGCGACGAGTTGAAGTAGCGGAATGGAGAGGCTGGCTTGCGAGGGCGGGGCATGGCCCGCTCTACCCCACCATCATCCGATTACCAGCAGGTGCATTTGGTTTGACGATGCCCTGACATTCGGTAGTCTCGGGGCCGCTGCCGAGGTGCCTAAGGCAAGCATTCAGTCGGCATTCGGCTCGCGTGAAGCATTGATGGACGCGGTGCTGGACCGCTGGCTGACGCGCGAACAGGCGCGATTTGATGCGGAACTCGCCGGTCGCACGTCAGAGCGTGATCGTATGCTCGCGCACATCCGGATCACGTCCGAACTCACTCGCGAGGAGAGGACCAGCGTCGCGGCCCTTATGGTCGCGCTGGTCAGCGCCGGAGAGGCGGAAACAAGCTCGACACGCTGGTATCGTGCGCGTGCCGGTACGCTTGAAGCGACTACGGAAGAGGCACGCCGTCTGCGGATTGCCTTCCTTGCGGCCGAAGGCGCAAACTATCTGCGCGATCTCTTCGGCTTCGCCGTAAGTGACGAGTTGTGGCGCCAAATCTTTGGTGATCTGCGCAAATATGCAGAGGGTAGCAGCGCGACGCAGGAGAACGGCTAGCTCGAACTGGTGTCATTACCGGCCGGTTGTGAAGCTGCCGCAGGCCCCACGCATTTTTGCGCCCCGAGAAGTGTCAGAGCCCCGGTTCGAAATGTCAGCTTCCACGAGCGACCAATTTTGCTAGCTATGACCGAATTTGAGCGGAAGCCGATGTAGCGCCGAGTGACCGCGGCGGAGTGCGCCCCTTTTACCTCCGTTCAGAGACGAAGCTTACGACGATCAATCTCGGCGAAAGCGTATTCCGCGAGCGGTGTGTCGCGCCGATCGCGGAGGATGTCTGCGATGTCGAGCAGATCCTCGTCGTCGAGCGCGATGATAGACGCACGGATGGCTGCAAGTTGGCTTTCAGCGCGCACTCGCTGGTGAGCAAGCCGTTTGGTTTTCAGTTGGAGCATCGACTGCAAGATGCGCCTGCGACGGCAAATTCGCCCCGCCTGTTAAACGGCAATTGGGTTCACTTGCGTGACCGCAGTGATTGCAGCCGAAACCGCCTCGTAGCCCTCTACGCTGCTGGCTGCGATCGCAAGTGGTCGACCATCTAGCTGATCGTTGTGGCCGTTGAGAAAGGCTTGAGCGCCTTGCACACCAAGTGCGGCCACTGCGACTCTGAGGATGGATCCTTCCCGGCCAGCAGCCTCCCGCGAGATCTGAGGCTGGCTAGACGTCGACCGGAAGAACCGACGTGGCTTGGCAGGCGGACGCTGAGTTGCGTCATCACTCACGACGAGCGCACCAACGTAGGATGCCCAACCCCGAAGGTAAGCTGTTTGCTCGCGATCAGGGCCGCGTATCCGGCGGCTCGCCCAGCGTGTGAGATGCGAGCCTCGCTAGATGATGCGTTGCTGGCCTGCGTGATTGACACCTGGTGGACGCGATAAAGCTCGTTCATGTCCATGACCCGGCTCCTTGCTAGCAAGCGGGAGCGCTGGGTCTCTCAGCTGGCCGCGCTCGCAATTGGGAAGCAGCCAGTACAGTCTATATGGTTCGGGCTGGTGCGTTGCACAATGAGCAGACAGCGGCGACAACTCGCATTGCATCAACTCGCCTCTAGCTGGCGGCCAAGACAAGCTCCTCATTAGCTGTCGAAGTCTCGACAAGGCGATCGAAGATCGGATGAGCCTGTACGCGTCGTGCATTTGCCAGCCCGACCTCGCTGTCGTGGCTCAACCTGTTGGCTTCGGCGATGTGATAGAAGGCCACCACGTGATCGATGCGCGTGAACCTTGCCCCTGATGCGACAAGCCGGACGTAGAAGTCCCAATCGTTGCAGTTGTGGAACGAGGGATCAAAGCCGGAAACGGCTAAGGCCGCTGAACGCCGTACGATGGACCAGCTTGGCCCGATGGCGCCGGTAAGTGCGAGTGCTGACAGGACATCACCACCGGCCCAAGCGCATTCCGGCTCGCCCGCGGAGCCACATGGCCAAACGCGACGGAACTGGCCAACTACAACGTCAGCCGTCGATTCAGCCCCCAGCATCGCCGCGGCAGCACCCGGCAACCAAACGTCGTCGCTGTCGAGAAACGCGACCCATTCTGCCCGGGACATCGCCAATCCGGCATTCCTCGCGGCAGATGCTCCGACATTGCGGGGAAGGAGAACCGCATGGACGGATGTATGCCGGCCTTCAAGTGAATGCAGTATGCCAGCGGTCTGATCTGATGAGCCGTCATCGACTAGGATGATGCGAGCCGGAGCGGGATTTTGCGAGAGGACGCTGTCGACAGACTGTTCAACGGTACGCTCACGGTTGAAGCAAGGAATGACGACGTCGTAAGTCTCGCCGCTCACGTCGTGAGACGGGCACAGTCCGGTTTGTAGCATGATCAAGCGCATAAGGTGGCCTGCCGGTAAGGGCAACGCGATCTAATTGGCGTCCTTGCCCCCTCGCATCCCATATTGGCGCCAGTAGCGATCCCTGCTGGTCGCTGCGCCGCCCGCAATTGCCGCACAAAACAGAGACCGGCTACCCGGCAGCGTGCAGCGAGCGACCACTCGCTTGTAGCTGGTGCCCACCGGCTGGCAGCTAAGCCGCTTGCCAAGCGTCAACCGCTCCATCGCCGGGCTGATCGTGCATCGCTTTGTGGAAAAGCCGCTTGCGCGCCTGCTTACTCGTAAGCGGCCTCTGATTGGGCGGTCGTCGCGTGGCACGACAGAGCAATCTTCCTTGCAGCTTAGCGAGTAGCACCTGGCGGGATACTAAGGATCATCATCCGTGTGCGCGGCGGCTGACCGAGGTCAGAGCCGTCGCCGCAAACCCACGGAAGATTGACTGTCAGTAATTTCCCCACTCCGCCCATCGTACATCGTCGAGGGCGATAACACGGCGGCTACCCCGAAAATTCTTGCTTGAGCAGCGCTTAGCCGTGAGCGCTGGTGCCGTGGCGAATCGCGCAAGGCTTGGTTTTGCGTGATGTGTGCAACCTGCGGGCAACCTTAAGAAATATACGCTTCATCCGGGCAAGCCTGCGGACTACGGACCTCCTCGGGGGACGCGCTCATCGCACGTCAGAATTTTTCGCGCGCGAAGAACGTGCAGGTTTGGGGGGCAGCATGTCGGAGCAAGGGGACGCGGATCAGGACGCATCGCGAGAGCCGACGCGTACGTCATTTCGCGCGCGAACCTCTTCCGGTGCGTCTCAGCCGATTGACAGGCGTGATGCGCGCAAAACTGATGCGGTAAAGTTGGCCGCGAGAGCAATCCTAATACTACTCGTGGTCCTTGGTCATAACCGCATTTTTCACGACCATCTCTACTATACTGGCTACATCATCGTATATAGCTTTCATGTTGGATCGTTTTTCCTACTGGCCACTTTCGGGAAGCCTCGCCCGCTCAACCGGAAGACCTTTGCCGGCATGTGGCGATCGTTCCTTTGGCCTTATGTAATATTTACGGCTATCTACGGTAGCCTGTTCTTCGTTTCAGAGTTTGCGAAGGGCAAGGTTGATCCTTTGACGTGGGCAGCTAGGTTTATGCTAGCGCTCCCTTTGGGCACCTCTCCTATGCTGGACGCAGCGACTGGATTGAAGATGCTTTGGTTTCTTCCCGCGTTTTTCGTTTTCTGCATATTTTACAATTGTTACGGTACTGCCGATCGCAAGCTCAAGATCGCGATTGTCGCAGGCACGTGCGTGGCACATCTGGGATTGCCGACCGTGCCTCGGTCCGTTCTCGCAATGGCCCCCCTTGGCTCGGCGATAGCAGCTTACCTTCTACTTCCAGCTTTAATTTTCATGCAACTTCGCTGCCTTGAGTGGCGGGGGAAGCTGATTGCCGTCAACGCGGCGGTTTTCGCTATTAGCTCGCTCGCGCTGATCCATTTCCGCCTCGAGAGCGTGCTGGCTGAATATCGCATTTTTGGCATAGAAACCCCCTTGGATATGATCATTTCCGACGCGGCGTTGATTTCGGGAGCCGGCGCCGTTGTATCTGTCGCGCGCGTGATCTGGCAAAGCCGGGCCGCCCAATGGATTGGGGCTAGATCTCTCCAGATCTACCTTATCCACGCTCCCATTAACTTGGTCATGGTGACGCTCTGCAAGCACATGACCTTGTGGCCGCTGGCGATCGGGATCGCGTCTATCGGCACAGTTATCGTGACCTGCTTGGCGATCTTTATCATGGAACGCACTCGCGTAGCCAAATTCATTTTCGGCTAAAGTTGTCACTCGTGCGCGCGACGGCTGACCGAGACGAGAGCTGTCGCCGCGAACCCGCGAAAGATCGGCTGCCAATAATTGCCGCACTCCGCCCACGGGACATCGTCGAGCGTGCCGTCGCGGCGGCTCTCCCATAGATCCTCGGCGACCTGCTCAATCAGCGCCTCGTCGCCGAGTCCGGTGCTCTCGCACAGCGCGCACGGTCGGTTGTGGCCGATGCCCTCTACGACCTCCGCAAGGTGGAGGGTGCCGTCAATGTCACCTGCAAGGCGTGCGGCAAGTCGCGGCTGTACGATCTAGAAGAGCTGATCAGATCGCGGACGTTCCAGCGTCAGTCGACCGACTGGGAGGTCGTGGAACGGGAAATGCCGTGCTGGCACTGCGCCGACCGCACCGAGACGCGTATTGCTGTCGTGCCCTATGCGGCCAACGACCGCGAGCTGCGTGTGCGTCGCGCCGAGATGCTCATGATGAACCTCGCGCTGGCTGTCTTGAAGGACTCGACGGTTCGCGCGACGCAGATAGGCGTCGACACACCCGCCGTTCGCCTGGCGCTCCGCGTGCTTCGGCCGTTCCTTCCTGATCGCTCATTGCTCGTGCGGTTCTGGAATGAAGGGCAAGCCGCCATCGGCGTGCCAGCGAATGAGGTGCACTTCGCCCATGGCTGGATCGTGCAAGCGCTGGTGAAGCAGGGGCACTCGGTCTGGGCTGAGTTCCGGCTGGGCTAATTTCCCGGCCGGAACATTGATCCCACAGACTTTTTGGCGAGGTATAGCCTTGAGCGATTTACCAAGGTCTTGATGAGTTTGGTGGGGAGTGGTTCAGCGTCAAAACCTTTCAGGTGGCGTAGGTGCTGGCGATACCAAATGATAGAATGGAAAAGCGCTTCAAACTCAGTCTGCCGATTTTGGATATCTTTTACCGACAAAGGTGTCGGAACTTTTCTAAGATGAATATTGCCAAAAGACCAGAATGGGGCGACGCGGACTATACGCTCACCATTGATCCCAGAAACTTGAAACCCAAAGTGAGCGAGCTGATGCCGCAGCGTATACGCTACCTTGCACTTGTCTGCAAGTCGACGACAAGTCTCTTTCTCAACCGGCCTCTTGGCCAATACCTGACTGATTAGCTCAGTGCACCCGTCCACCCGATCAACAAATTTAGGTATTCCGGCCATCGTGACGTGAGCGCGGACATGCTCAAGGTCACCGGCTTCCTCGAAGACGTATTCAAACGCGTTCTCGACAGCCGACCACGCAGCAAGAGCGTAGCCAATTGCCATTGCGAGTTCATCGGTCTGTGGGTCGGGTTGCCGCATCAAAAATCCAGCCCGCGCCGATCGATCTCATCGCAGATTGCTTCCATCTGCGGATCCCCGCTCTCCCACGTCGTCTTCATCCATTCAGTGATGAGCTCCTGGTCGGTCCAGGTGGCGAGAGCCTCGGGGGTCAGCGGCGATTCCGAATCGGTCGACATAACAGCAGCTTAAGCAAGCAAGCAGCCGGAACAATCCGTGCGATGGTAGCATGAGGCGTCGATGTGTAACCGCTACCGCATGACCGAGGCGCAGATTGCGCTAGCTGCCCACTACGGCTTCGAGGCACCTTTTCCGCAAGTTCACACGAACGCGCTCGCTCGGTTCGGGGCGCCGGCTAGTTACATAGCGGTAGCACGCTTCATCAGGGATGAGACAACGGGGCGCCCCCGCGATCCGGCCGGTTCCTAGTCGTGAAGAGAAGGTGGCCACTACAAGGCAAGCGCGCCTCACCCTTAGGGAGTATGCCAACTGCGACGCGCGCCAAGCCCGTAGTGACCTGACCGCAGTATGCATGCGGCTGATCCGGAAAGCGATGCCTAAAGGCGCGCATCCTGTCGCCCTTCGAGCCGAAGCCTTGCGAGATCAGGCACGGCATGTCAGCATCGGTGAATGTGCAACCGCTACCGCATGACCGAGGCGCAGATCGCGCTGGCTGCCCGCTACGGCATTGAGGCACCTTTTCCGCCCGATCACACGATCCCTCCGCCTGAGCTATTCCCCGACAAGCCGGCGTTCGTCGTGCGGCAGCAGGGCGACAGCCGTGTGCTCGACACCATGGCTTGGGGCTTCCCGCACAAGGTGCCGGGCAAGCGGATCGACAAGGCTACGGGCAAGCCGGTCCTGCTCAACAAGAGCGTGACGAACGTCCGCAACTACACCTCGCCCTTCTGGCGATCGGCGCTTATGAACCCGGAGCGGCGGTGCCTGGTGCCGTTCACCAGCTTCAGCGAATACGGGCAAACCCGCGACGCGGACGGCAAGCTACCGCTTCACTGGTTCAGCGTGCCCAGCCGGCCAATTGTGAGTTTCGCGGGCGTATGGCGGCCTACTGAAAGCGGCCCGGTGTTCGCGTTCCTCACGACTGAGCCGAACCCACTTGTCGCGCTGATACACCCGAAGGCTATGCCTGTGCTATTGCACGAGGAGGACGAAGAGCGGTGGCTTACCGGTCATGTCGACAAAGCCATCCTGCTCGCACAGCCATATCCATCCCAGCTTATGGTAGTCGACTAGCAGGTGGCGCTGCTGGCACCGGTAAAAAGCGCCGTTGCCGTAGCGAATCTAGGAGGGGTCGTTTACCAATCGCCCTTATTAGGGGCGATGTGAAAGAGCCCGACCGCGCCTTTATCCGCGATCTGCCCAGCGGCACGTACATCGAGCTTGTCGTGAGCCTATGCGAAACGCGCATGCCAGCGACCATCATGACGCTAATGTTCGTGGCAATCGGGACACTCGCGATGCACGCCGCTCAAGACGGGCTGCTCACTGGCTTGGTCGCGTTGGGGACGTTTGCAAGCGCGGCTCGCCTGTTTGTGCTGCTACGCGGCCGCCAGCTTTGCGCTCGACCGGACTTCTCACTTGATGATGCCACTCGCTTTGAGAGGCAGTTTGCGGTCACCTACTGCGCGTTTGCGTGCATCTTCGGCCTCTTCGCCGCCCGGGCGCTGAGTCTGCCACTTGTCGAATGGCAGATGCCCGTCAGCATCGCCGTCGTTGGCTATGCCGCCGGCGCTGCGGCGACGATCGCTCTTCGTCCCCGCATAGTCGTCACCAGCCTGCTGCTTTCGGTACTCCCACCATCCGGCGTTCTCTTGTTCCGCGCCGATACGAGCGCCCTGGTCTCAGCTGCAGCACTGCTCGCTCTACTCGCAGGGGGCTTACGCAGCCTCAGCAAGCGTTATGTGTCGCAATCGACCAAAGCCACCAGCCGCCGCGACTATGCCCGCCAAGCGCAAACGGATCACCTGACCGGCGTTGGCAACCGGCTCGCGCTCTCCAACGCCTTCGATGCCTGCAAAATCGCGGGGAGGGTCGATCGCATCGCCCTGCACTACGTGGATCTCGACGACTTCAAGGCCATCAACGATCAGCTTGGCCATCAGGTCGGCGACCGCATCCTCAAGCTGGTTGCAGAAAAGCTGCGCGGCTGCAGTCGACCAGACGATGCTGTAGTCCGGCTTGGTGGAGACGAGTTCGTCCTTCTTCAAAACCATGCGGACAGTGATGAGGAGGTCGAGCAATATGCCACCCGCATCGCACGGGCACTCAACGCCTTATATCGCGTCGATGCCCTATCAGTGTCCGTGCGAGCCAGTGTCGGATCTCGCCGCGGCGCGGGCTACATCCAGAGCGTGGAAGCGCTGCTTACCAGTGCGGACGCCGTGCTTCGGCAACGGAAGATCGAGCGCAAGACCCGCGCCTCGCGCCCGTTGTTGAAGGAGGCCAACTGGTCGATTGTGTCCTCTCAGCAGCCAGAAGCAGAGCGCCAACTGTCAAACAGTGAAGCTGAGGTGCGGTCTCAACTGCTGCTGCTCGGCATTGCCAAAATGACGTGGGAAGCCGCGCCAGACGGCGTTGTAGAAGTCGACAGCCCGACTTGGCGCGACTACACCGGACAGAGCTACGACGACTGGAAGGGATTTGGCTGGCTGACCGCCATCCATCCCGATGATCGGCAGGTCATCAAAGCAACCTGGCGCGACGCAGTCCGCGATGGACGTTCGGTGCACGCTGAATACCGGCTAAAGCGGTATGACGACCTTTACCGGTGGATGAGCGTCCACGCTGTTCCGCTTCGTAACGAGGATGGCTCAATCGCCCGATGGCTAGGAGTGAATATCGAAATAGAAAACTCCCGGCGGGTGGGGCAAAGCTAGCGTCCGTCCAGTGAACCACGGGTTTGGCTACGCTCCCATGAAGCCGCGGCCTGTTCGGTTTCCTCAGCCAAACGGATGATGGTCGCTCGGTCGTTCTTACTGGTGAGGCCTTCTGCCACGCGGCGCCACCGCGCTGCTTCGCTTCGAAGCCGAGAGCCGTTAGTTGCTTGTGGTTGCTCGGCCATCCGTCACGCCTCCGATGCATGAGCGATCGATGAAGGTGCCGTGGCTAACGAGCTTTGCTGATTCAGGCCAATGGCCCCGTCTTACAATCTAGGCGGTTCGTCGGATTCGTGGATCCTAGCGGTGGACGGATTTGCCACGATCCTGGCGAGAGACTGCAAAGCCACGCATCCAGTCGGCCCGCTCCCGCTCGACCAACGTGGTCCGGTACGGGCAGTCAGCAGTTGATGCCTGACGTACAGCGCCCGCCTTCAAGCCTTCAGCGTACGCGTTTTGAACCATGTAGAACCCTTTGCGACTCGGGCGCCTCATCACCGCGTTGCCTTATCCTACTTTGGTTACATCGTGATGGTTAACAAAGATTAGGTCGCCAGGAGCGTTGAATGGGCGGCCGAGCTATCGTCATTGCAGCGTCGCTGGCCGCCTCAGAAGCTCATAGAGCTGAGCGACCTCGTAAAGGCGATCGGCTTCAGCGGTTCGGCCAGCGTGAAGCAGCTCATTCACCCGATCGTGAAGCCAGTATGGCGTGTCGGGGCCGCGGCGACGTTCGATGGCAATCAATTCGCTCCACTGGTCGCGCCGGATTGTCAAAAGTCCAATCCCCGCCGCTCAATCTCGTCAGCCATCGCAGCCATCCGTGGATCCCCGCTATCCCACGTCGTCTTTGACCATTCGGTGATGAGTTCCTGGTCGGTCCAAGTGGCGAGAGCCTCAGGGGTCAGCGGCAGCTGCGAATCGTTGATCATCGCCACAGCTTAGGCGAGAGTTCGGCTGGAACAATCCGCACGATGGTAGCCTGACGCGGCGATGTGCACATGCCGCTCACCAGCCCATCGGGCATCTCCTTGCAGCTTCCACTTGGTCTATCCGTCGCCGTGTTGGAGCGTCAGCCGCTCGTCATAGCCACAATGGCGCTTTTGAATTCAACGCCAACCGTGTCGCTGTATCCGCCAGCTGGGGAGCCACGCTCGACCTAAAGCGCCCTGCGACGGGTACAGAGGAAGCCGCAGGGCGCGTCAAGGAGCAGGGTCAAACCCTGAGCCTTCTATAACTCGCGGTGGTTAACCGATCGTCATCGGCCGCGCTCTGACATGCGCCCACATTGCGCCACTTAACCCAACAAAGAAGCAATTTTCGATAGGCCAATGCCTGACGGGACCAGTACGTGATTGGGGTGGCAACGCGTTCGTCCGTGAGCCCAATGAGGCTGCGCGCACGTTAGCGCTCCAGAAGAGGAGCAGCCATGACGACCTACCCACTAAGCGAGCCTGCCACGATTTACGCAGATGTGGGAGGCGCTGACGTGCTTGGTAAAGGCACATTGGCCGAGTGCGCCGACATCGTTAGTAACTTGTCCGACGAAGATCGTTCTTCAGCTGCGATCAAGATGGATGATTTCGCACTAATGTATGGGCCTGCGGATATCAGCGAACTGGTGCAGTTCCTTCAAGATGAAGATGAAGGACTATCCAACAAGGAGATCGCCGACATCGCCGGCTCAATCGAGTGATTGCCTAACCATTGCAGTTCACCTGCGTCTCGATCGCCAATCTGCTAGTTCGTGAGCCGACAAGGAGAAGACTGATCGCCCACGCCAGCAACGTCGTCCACTGCGACGGCCCGAACAACCCTCACGCGTTCGACATCATTCCGCTACAGCCGCGGAACGGCACGCTCGACGCTATATGCCCGATCTGTAAGGGACACGGTCAGTGGAACACCGAAATTGATCTGGTAAGCTTCCGCTGCAAGCGTGCAATCTGCGATTACTGTGACGGAGCCGGTTGGATCGAAACCGGTAGTGATCCGCTCGGGCATGCAGACATCGTCATGTCGCCAAACGGCTACCCGCAATGGGTCGTAGCATTCGAGCCGCGCCAAGATCCGGAGCATACCGTTGCCGATCCTACCGCTCCTTTGTCGCCGGAGCAGTTTGACCGGTAGGCGACCATCCGGCGCCAGGCCGGACCAAGCCGTGCTGGTCGTTTGAACCAAGCGACATGCTTGTTAGGGCAGATTGTAGGGCAGAAACGCGGCGCGATTAAAAACCCGAGGGTTTCTGCGACATTGTGGCGGTGCTGTCAGTCTAATGCGAACCGCTCTCCACACGATGCATTTGTGTCTTTGGACGGCGATGTTCAGCTGACAAACGCCTGCCACTCCGCCAATGCGGCGGAGCGTCGTTCCCGGTAGGTCTGTCGATCGATAAGGTGGCGTTCCAGGCTGAAGTGATTGTGGACGCTGGCATGGACAGATGCGAACTTCTGCAACGTCTTCATCTGCCGGAAGCGTTGCATCGCCTTCTCCCTTCGTCGGAACGGCAAGTGGCTGTTCTCCACCCGGTTGTTCGGCCAGCGGCCAACCTCCTGCTTCTCGGCGTTGCCTAGCTCGTTCATGGCGGCACGATAGCTGCGCAGACCGTCGGTGGTGATCGCCTCGGGCGAGCCATGGCGCTTCATCGCCTTCTTCATGAACGCGAGTGCCGCAGCCTTGTCGCGGGTACGCGTGACGTAGCTTTCCAGTACCTCACCCTCGTGATCCACCGCCCGCCACAGGTAGACCATCTCGCCATTCAGCTTCACGTACATTTCGTCCAAGTGCCAGCGCCAGTGACGAAAACCGCGCATCCGGCTCACCCGCTAGCGGCGAATGTCACCGGCGAACAGTGGTCCAAACCTGTTCCACCACAGCCGCACCGTTTCGTGACAGATGTCGATGCCGCGCTCGAACAGCAGATCCTCGACGTTCCTCAGCGACAGCGGGAAGCGCACGTACATGAGCACCACCAGCCGGATCACCTCAGGCGACGAGTTGAAGTAGCGGAACGGCGAGGCTGGCTTGCGGGGGCGCGGCATGCCTCTGCCCTACCCCACCCTCACCCGTTTACCAGCAGGTGCATTTGGTTTGACGATGCCCGCAGCTACGCTGGTGCAGGGGCCGTCCACCCCATTACGTCAATGTCCAGCTCTCGGCTCAGGGTCACGAGCGGAGCTTGCGATCACTGTATTGCGGCGCGGGCCGCTTGCGTGGTCGTAGCGCTTTCGTGACGTGCCTGTCCCATACGGCTTCCTTCCATTCCAACTTAAGGATCACACCATCAGACCGTCGGATCAAACACCTAGGCAAGTAGTACCTTTGACTCGATTAAGAAGCGTCGAAAGATCGCTGATTTGCTTGGCGCCTAGCTTGCGGAGCGGAACAGGCCATCCAGCCAATTGGACGTTTGTGTGACACAGGATTGTCGCCGCTGCCCTCGCAGAAGCCGTCTTAAGCATACTCCAATGATTGAAGCACTGAAATAAGGTGACTCCACCAACTCCGGTTCCGAGAGCGGCACTATGCCATGGTACTTGGGATGCGGCGAGGTCTATTTCCCTAGCATCGGCGATTACCCGAACGTGCGAGCGTCGAGGCCAAGGGGGAAGCGCGGGAGCTGGAAGATCATACGCCATAGGGAGCGTCTGGATTGTGGACTTGCCAGAGATCGCGTTGAACCTGTGATGTAACTATGAGCGAACTGAACGCCTGCCTTAACGCCAATGCCCCGGGCATGTTCGTCAAAACCACGTGAGTGCCCCGGCTTACGAGGGGCTCAATCGAGCTGATAGAGATGCCCATAGCTATACAGCGAGCTACGACGTCGGCTGGGCTCGCATCGACATTGATCGCCCGGGATTTCACCCGATCTTTGTCGCTGATAGTGTGCGTGCGCCGGGTCATGTTAACTGGTCCTGCTTCACGCCATGGGGCAGAAGACCAAAACTGTAAGATCCTGACATTTGAAGCATTACCCTCGCCCGGTCGGGCGACGACGGGCCTTGCAGCGCGCCACTCGGTGCTGTCGGCACTCCAATTGAGAAGCGCGGATGTGCGGCAATATCCGAGATATTCGTCATGGCAGATACCTAGCTCTGCAAGCGAGAGGTTTGCCCCTCTGCCATTTGCGTGCTCACGGATGGATCGCAAATGATGATCGCTATATATGATGATGTCGATACATAAGCGAGCGGCACTACAAAATATGATTCGTAGCGCTCGGGTTACAGCTAATCAGTTTAGATTGGAGCTTTACACTCAACGCCCTGTTCAATCCGCCTTGATTAGGCTCAGCGCTTGGGCAGCAGCCGCATAGCCGCTACGTTGCACTGAGCAGCGCTGATCGCTTGAGGCGATCGCGGCTGCGTCGTCATCGATGAGCTTGGCCATCTGGTGGAGATTCCGGGCGGTGGCTCCCCATGAAATAGCTGGTCATGAGCGTCGGCATCATCAGTTCGGGATCGACTGAGTGGCAACCCGTCTCGCAGTGGAAGAACCTTACCCGGCGTAGATGCTCGACAGGCCCAAGGACCGGTAGATGGGCCACAGCAAATCATCCGCGGGAACGTGCCGGTCCAGGCTGAAGCTGCAAAAAAGCGTCTCCCTCGCCACTGTCCGCTCACCTATCGACGGCTCGCCGCCACTCACCTCCGGGCGAGTGAGTCGGACCGGCAGCACGATGGCAGCTCAGACCGCGACCCGGCACGCCAGTTTATTTTGCGGGCTAGGTGTAACTGGCGGTGGCACCTCCATATTGGCGGTGGTGTGCGCGTGACCCGAGCGACATGCGTTCAACGATCAGGCACTCCGCTCAGGAGGCATTTGCGTGGATATGACTCATATTCTCAAGCGCGCGCAAATTTGCCTGCATAATGCCCAGTTGGCCATCGCGCAGCCGGCGGTGCCGCGCATCGGGCAATTGCCCCAGCCTATGGCGTGCCGCTTCAGAAAAGCAGCTTTTTCTATCCCCGGCGTTCGATCATCGACTCCACGCGCGTTCGGTTCTAGCTAAGCATGCCCTATTATCGCATCTCGATTGTCGGTGCTGCGATCCGATCCTGGTTCGAGGCATTTCATCCGACCATGGTTGATGCCCGAATTGCAGCCGCACAAGCGGTAGTTGCGATTGCGTTTCACACGGTGCCCGCGCTTGGAGAAATGACTGCTCTTTGCAACATCGTCGAGGTTGACGGTCGGGAAGAGGGCGCGTTCGTCGTGTCGATTGAAGTATCGAACTCGATCTGTAAAACATAGCTACCCAAATAAGGGAGCGCGACACCACTGCGATGCTGGAATATTACAGTTTGGCAATATTCGCGTGTCGGTTATACTGGATGCGCGCGATCATTTTGCATTACCATACAGGCTGCGTAGCTATTCGATATTATGCGCTGAGGAATGTACTGTTTAATACTCTCATTAGATTGCGTGATCAGGGATGATCTACTTTAGTGGAATATTTAAGGCCTAGTCTATATTAGAAGCTAGCTGCGCACGTGCGCGGCGATCATCGACTCGTCGTCCAAGGAGAAGAAAAATGGATAAAGCGATCGATTCCGATCCGATCTAAGCCGTTTATTCTCATTGTCTATCTGCCCTCGAACGTAAGAAACTTGCAAGTGCATCAATTGAGCCGGCGCTGCGACGCTTTCGTTAATTCTGACATCCCCGACGGAGATAAATCCAAGCATTGCCTCGTAGAACCGACGGTGCCGGGGGTTTACCTCTATAAAAAGATCGGTACACATTCGATGATGACTGCCATATATAAACGCGAAATGGAATATGGCAGCAAGTAAACCTGTGGATGGGATGGCCGCATCAACAGCTAGACTTGTCAATTCACAGACATTAACATAGGGCTTTTGCCGGAATCTATCTATTTGATCTCTAAAGGTCCGATCTGCTGCAAGTCCCGCACCCGAGTCTACGCCTAATGTCAGGGTGCCAAATACCATTTGGCCATCAAAAGCCGTAAACGTTAGACTAGATGGGTTCGTGGTAATCCTATGGTCTCCACCATAGCCTCTTGCTATGTAGCGCCTATTTATTAGAGAGCAGGCGCTCTCGCGAGCAGTTTCACTGTCAGCAACATTTATGGTGATGGGGGAACCATTATCGTAAATACTTGCAATTTCTACAAAATGGCTACCACCTCCGCGGTAGGCGAATCCGCCCATCGGCGACTTGCGGATCGGACGATGATACTTATTTCTTGAGATTAGCTTGCCAAGCATAGACAGGTCTCGCTGAGAATTTCGGTGCGCACATGAATAGCATCAATGTCAGTAATCCTATGTCATTTGGCTGGACCCTTAGTAGTGCCAGGGATTTCTAGGTCTATCTAAATAAAAAAAGGTATTTGCGCGAAGTTCAGATCGACTAGGCACACTTGTATCGCAATCAGAAAAACTACCGAACCTCGTATAGTTCCAAAAAGCAGATCAAGCCATGATTCGCTACCGAGAATCTAGAATCCAAGGTCAGGCGTGCTTTAATTGCGCTTGCCTCCGATGTTTATAACATATGAAGCAGGATTTTGATGGAACTATCCGTTCCAATGTTAAAATGGCTTAACCAGCTGGATATAAATATTAATAGGAGATGAATAAATTCGCTAACCTGCGATAGTGCGGGCGAATTTTTAAACTTCTGCTGATCAATCTATCGCGCTCTCGATGCTGTGATCGGAGTTGATGCATAGAGAGCTGGCGTTGATGGCCTGACCGCTGCGAGTGGTAATGGTTGGGCGGCGGTCGCGTCACGACCATCCGGCCGAGGGCGTTTCAAGTGGCCTGCGTCGATTAGGGCGCCTGATGTGTGCTCGACCATGAAGGCTCGCTCCCACCGTGAGAGGCTGTAGAAAGAACCACTACCTGACGCGAAGCTGACGAACCCGATGAAGAAGCCGGAGGTCGTGTTGTGGGCGGTGGGGGCGGGAGGAGCTAGCCGCGGTAACGACGCGGATGTAAGTCATTCCAAAATCTGGTGGCGCTCGTGAGCGCGGAGCCATGTGTGGGGGGCGTCTGAAAAGCGCCTCTCATTGCATCTGCCTTGGCCGACTAAATTCCTCCACGCAGAACAGGCGCGTGACTCAAACGACATTGTCATTTGATCTATCCGTACGGATTTACGAGCAAATATGAATCGCGGGCAAGAAATCTCATTCATCCCTAAAAATCCAACATGATATAAATTAATCATTTTTCATGTATAATTTTTACAATCGGGCAGAATACCAATAATTATTATCATGGATTGATTATTAGTTGCGTCCAATCATGACATACGGCCTCGAGCGGAGTTTTATTAAGCTTGCTCAAAGAGGAAATTTTCATGAAAAACGTCATGACGTCGGCACTAGTTGTCGCTGCGGGGTTTCTGCTCGCGCCGTCCGCAGGCGCTACCACCTTCCCGGTGGGATCTCCAAACTTCACCGCAACAGCCGGCCCGAACGGCTCGTTCGCCGGATCGTTTCGGAATGTTGGCATCGTTGCAGGTATGTTCACGGACTACTTCACGTTTACCCTTCCGTTAAACGGCCAAGGCAGCGGAACAGTAACTACCAGCGTGAATATGGATGACCTGTTCACGGCGAATGATCTTGATTTTACCTCAGTCTTGGTCAACGGCATCGCTGCCACTTTGACCGTGACAAGCGGAGGTGCGTTTGAGGTCGCATTTGCGCAAGGTATCCCGATCACCGCAAACAAGCTGAACTCGATTCAGGTGAACGGCATCTCGCGGGGTAACGGCGCGTATGGTGGACAGGCTACTTTCAGCCCGACTGCTGCCGTGCCAGAACCCGGAACGTGGGCGCTGATGATTGTCGGCTTCGGCATAATGGGCTATTCGCTGCGCCGTCGACAAACAGGCAGTCGCATTCAACCGGCGATCTAGGATTTGGGGGTCGGCGATCAATCGCTGACCCTTTTTCCTTCGGCCATTTGCTTCTCCACTGCAGCGTAGCGCGCCGCAGGCCGTGTCAGTTTTCCCAGCAAATCCTTCAGCGCCGACACGTCCAACATCGACGCGGCCAGTAGCTTCTTCAGCAGCTGGTTCTCGTTCTTCGGAATACGCAGCCGCACCCCCTCTACATCGTCATGCAGACGTACATCGACCCCCGCTTGTGAATGGTGACGTCCGTGATCCCATATTCGCGGCGCAGGTCCGTCGTCTTCGCGGCAGCCTCATGCTCGCGCGGCACCCTCCTATGATCTGATCCTCGGGAAATCGGCGTGGCCGCACCGTTCGTCCTCAAAAGACGAGCTAACTTGCCGATGACATGAATTCCGGGCAGCAGGTCAGGACGCTCAAAGCCAAGAGTGTCTTTTGCCGAAATGGGGTGACTGTACGCCTTGAATGTCGAAGGGGGGCACCCGATCTAAATAACACCGCATTTTCTCGTCGAGCACCGTGCGGCTGAGAGACATTGCGCTCCCGCTGGGCGGAGTCGAGCGCATGGACATCAATTACATTGTCGGTCGCGAGCAGACTTCGCTGCATAATGCTCGAACAGCGGGGTCGTTGGAAGCGCGCGCCGCTCATCGCGGTCTGGCGGCGGCGTATGGTCTCATACTCGCCGGCAGCGCAATTTCTCACAAGCCCTCCTATCAGTCTCGTTCGACAAATTTGGACGAAGATGGCGCTGGTCGATGGGATGACGATGGAGGTTCCATCTTGCGCGTCAGGAGGGTGCAATGATCGCGCATGCTTTTAAATGGTGCTGTCAGTCTAATGCGAACCGCTCTCCACACGATGCATTTGTGTCTTTGGACGGCGATGTTCAGCTGACAAACGCCTGCCACTCCGCCAATGCGGCGGAGCGTCGTTCCCGGTAGGTCTGTCGATCGATAAGGTGGCGTTCCAGGCTGAAGTGATTGTGGACGCTGGCATGGACAGATGCGAACTTCTGCAACGTCTTCATCTGCCGGAAGCGTTGCATCGCCTTCTCCCTTCGTCGGAACGGCAAGTGGCTGTTCTCCACCCGGTTGTTCGGCCAGCGGCCAACCTCCTGCTTCTCGGCGTTGCCTAGCTCGTTCATGGCGGCACGATAGCTGCGCAGACCGTCGGTGGTGATCGCCTCGGGCGAGCCATGGCGCTTCATCGCCTTCTTCATGAACGCGAGTGCCGCAGCCTTGTCGCGGGTACGCGTGACGTAGCTTTCCAGTACCTCACCCTCGTGATCCACCGCCCGCCACAGGTAGACCATCTCGCCATTCAGCTTCACGTACATTTCGTCCAAGTGCCAGCGCCAGTGACGAAAACCGCGCATCCGGCTCACCCGCTAGCGGCGAATGTCACCGGCGAACAGTGGTCCAAACCTGTTCCACCACAGCCGCACCGTTTCGTGACAGATGTCGATGCCGCGCTCGAACAGCAGATCCTCGACGTTCCTCAGCGACAGCGGGAAGCGCACGTACATGAGCACCACCAGCCGGATCACCTCAGGCGACGAGTTGAAGTAGCGGAACGGCGAGACTGGTTTGCGCGGGCGGGGCATGGCCCTGCCCTACCCCACCATCACTTGATTACTAGCCGGTGCTTTTGGTTTGACGGAGCCAGCTGAACAAGCCACGGCCGCTTGGCACCGTTACGTTCGGCAAAGCGCACGACCGCCATGGCGCCGACGATCAGCATCTGGCGCAGGTACTGATGCCCGGCCTTAGTGATGCCGCCGAGCCGCTCCTTGCCGCCGCTGGAGTTCTGCCGCGGCACCAAGCCGATCCACGCGGCGAGATTGCGGCCTGAGCGGAAGATCGCTGGATCGGGAACGGTGGCGACGATGGCACTGGCGAGCAGCGGCCCCACACCGGGTATCTCCATCAGCCGACGGCCAAGCTCGGTCTCGCGTGCGCTCGCCAGGATGCGGCGGTCGTTCTCGAGGATCTGCTCCTTCACGATGCGCAGCTGAGCCGCCAGCATCTCCAGGCAAAACCGCGCATCGGCCGGCACCCGCTCGTCAGTCGGGTCGGCGATGACGTCGAGGAGCTGCTCGATGCCGTTCCTGCCGATCGGCGCGGCGATCCCGAACTCGGCTAGGTGCGCCCGCATCGCGTTCGACAACTGCGTCCGTTGGCGATTCAGAATCAGGCGAACACGATGCAGCATCATCGCGCTCTGCTGCTCGGGCGACTTGATGCCGACGAAGCGCATCGTCGGGCGGGTCACCGCCTCGCAGATCGCCTCCGCATCGGCCGCGTCGTTCTTGCCCCGTTTGACGTACGGCTTCACGTACTGCGCCGGCATCAGCTTCACGTCATGCCCGAGCAAAACCAGCTCGCGTGCCCAGTAGTGCGAGGTCGCACACGCCTCGATACCGACCAGACATGGCGGTAGCTTGGCGAAGAACTTCAGCATGCGCCCACGGGTCAGCCGCTGGCGGATCACCGCCACGCCCTCCGCATCGACGCCATGCACCTGGAACACGTTCTTCGCGAGATCTAGACCTATCGTGGTGACGCTGCCCATCGCAGTTCTCCTTCCGGCTCTACGCAGATCATTCTGCAGGCGGGTTGGAGAGCCGTCCACGTCATCACATCCGGCCATTCGCACGCCCTTAACGACTGCCCAAGTTCGCAAGTTGGATCATGTCGCAGGCTGTGTCGCTGCATCGCGCACCGGCCGTTCGTTTATGATGCGACGGGCGCAGTCATCGACAAGCTGATCAGGCTCCAGACCGTGATAAAGATGGCGGCAGCAACGGGCCCGATCAGGAGTCCGTTGAACCCGAAAGCGGCCAGCCCCCCGAGCGTCGTCACCAGCACGACGAAATCGGGTATGTTCGTCTCGCGGCCGATCAGGATCGGCCGCAGCACATTGTCCACCGAGCCGATCACGAGGACGCCCGAGACGGTCATAATCAGACCGTGCCACATGTCGGCTGTCGCAAAGAGATAGATCGCGACCGGCACCCAGACGATGCCGGTCCCCACCGCCGGCAGCAGGGACGAAAGCGCCATCACGACCGCCCATAAAAGCGCATTGGGCACACCGAGCATGGCCATGATGATGCCGCCAACCGACCCTTGTGCTGCCCCGACGAGGACGCCCCCTTTAACCGTCGCGCGAACGACCGTCACGAAGCGAGCGGCGAGCACCCCGCGGTCGTCCGGTTTGAGCGGCACGACGTTGCCGATGCTAGACGTCATCGACTGCCCGTCGCGCAGCAGGAAGAAGGTCAGGTAGAGCGTCGCGGCGAGCGACAGGAGGAAGCTTGCGGCACTTTGGCCGATGGTCAGCGCGTGCGACGCCAGGATTTGCAGCCTCGCCGTGATACCGATCGACAGCTGCTCACGAAGGGAATCGAGGTCGGTGATCCCGGTTCGACGCATCAGGCCTGCCATCCAGCCCGGCAGGACCGCCTGGATACGTTCGAACATCGCGGCGATGTCAATCTGACCAGACTGAATCTGCGCATAGATCGCGCCCGCCTGGTCAAGCAGGAACATCGATAGGGCGACACCCGGTACGACGCCCATCGTGACGACCACGAGCAGTGTAAGGAAGGCCGCGAGGTTTTGTCGCCCGGGAAAGCGGGACAGGATGCGGTTGTTCAAGGGCCAGAACATGATTGCGGCGACCACGCTCCAGAGGATCGCGCCGAGGAACGCCCACACCGACCATAGAAACACGATGGTCACGGCGACGGCAACGACGCCGAGCGCCAGATGCGCCAGTGTCAGGTCCGGCCGCTGGCGGCGCTCCGCGTGACGCGTGTCTCGCAGAGCACTCATCGTCATGCGACCACGAGATCGTTATGCACAGCCGAGGTGGCTTTCGAGTTCCAGGCCGTCTGACAGGCGACATATCGGTCCGACATGGTCGGGACGGTTCCGGAAAGCGTCACCGTCCCTCCTTCAGCCGTAACGGTGATCGTGTCGGGATCGAACCGGGAGCGATGCAACGCCGCGTCGATCTCGGCACGGATATTGGACGCAACCGGATGCGGTTTGACGGTGGTGTCGTTCTGGATGCCGACGATGCCCATCATACCGAGCAGCACCTTCTCCGCGGCTTCGCGCTGGAAGTTCCATTCGACCATACCGGACAGCGTGACCCAGCCCTGCTCGACACGCACCTTGATCACGCCTGCCGGTACGCTGTCTTCCCAGTCGAGCCGGTTGAGCGCTGCGCGCGCGATCTCCTCGTCGCCATACTTCAGGGGCAATGCGAGCTTGACCAGCAGCTTCTCGACGACCGCCTTGACCCCCGCACCCGGGCGGTTGCCTTCTCCGCGTTGCGCTTTTGCAGGAAGTTCTCGACGTGACCCGACAGGGTAATGACGCCGGCACCGGCGGTAACGCCGATATGGGCGGCATTGATGCTCGGCTCCCATACCAACTCGGCAAGGACAGCTTCCTGCAGCGCGCGGTCGTGGGGCATCATGGTCTCCTTGTAGGATGGGCAAAAACCGTTGAACCGGATGCCCCGCCCCCTCGATGTAACGCCGAACGGCTGATGGCCTAGGGTCGGGAAATACGTGCCCAACCAAAGGGATCGCGCGTCGCGATCGATGTCGGCGCGGCTCTCATGCAGAGGCGCTTACGTGTTTCCCGAGCCTGCGATAGCCGTCCGCGACGGGCTAGAAGCGGCGACAAGGGGTGGTCGCACTGCCGATCGCCAGCCGTCACGCCTAGCCAAGGGATCCAATGTGATCGAACTCGTCACCACTCGCCCGGACAGCCCCGGGGCGCCGGCGCTACCTCTGCACGACGCGGACTGGAGCGCCGACCTGATCTCGCGTACCGGCTATCATTTCCACGTGCGCCCTGCGGCGCCGGCGGATGAGGCGGCCCTCGCCGAGTTCTTCACGCATGTCGATAAGGAGGATCTGCGGTTCCGCTTTCTCAGCGCAGTCCAGAAGGTCGGATCCGATCAGCTGAAAGCGTTGGTATCGGTCGATCATACCCGCACCGAAAACTTCCTGGCCATCGAGAGCGACACCGGCCTGGTCATCGCGACCGCCATGCTCGCCGCTGACGAGACGTTGACCAATGCCGAGGTGGCGGTAGCGATCCGGTCGGACTTCAAGCGCGGTGGGATCAGCTGGACGCTCGTCGAGCATGTCGTGCGGTTCGCCCGATCCAAGGGTATCAAGATGCTGGAGTCGGTCGAGAGCCGCGACAATCATCAAGCGATCAAGCTGGAGCGCGAGATGGGCTGGTCCGCCTCACCCTGCCCGGGCGATCCCATGCTCATCGTGCTGCAGATGTCAATTGAACCTCAAGTCGCCTGACGGGGCAGTTTATCCTGCCTGGCTAAGCGTCGACTCGAAATATTTTTGCTTGCGTAGAAGACTGGAAAAATGATGCAGTCGATACTTCTCCATGTCCAAGACGATGCCGGTTTTGACAGTCGCTTCAAGGCAGCCCTCACACTCGGAAAGGCGTTCGACGGTCATATCTCATGTCTTCACGCCTCTCCTTATGGCGAATACCTCGCCAATGACCCCTTTACCGCCATGGTTCTCCCAGTCGACTTCTCAAAGACCATGGAGCGGATTGGACGAGATATGAGGGTGAAGGTTGAGGCTCATTTAAGTGCTGAAGACGCAAAATGGGACTGGCATCATGTGGATGACGTTGGCGTGGATAGCGCTATTTTGCAGATGTCGCCGATCGTAGACGTCATTGTCATGAGCCTGGATACAAGGCCGAAAGCGCATAAGATCGTCGCCGCAGTCGCGTCAAAGGCTCGAGCTCCCGTCTTAGCTATCCCTTCTTCTGCCATCGGCTTCGATCCATCCGGTGTTGTCGCGATCGCCTGGAATGGTTCCGCCGAGTCCTCGGTCGCGCTGCGCGCGTCATTGCCGCTGCTGCGCAAGGCAGCATCGGTCCACCTGATCGAGATCGAAGATCGGACTATGCGGACCTACAACGAGCAAGGCGCACATTACCTCTTGCGACATGGGATCGAAACCAGCGTCGCCCGTCGCAGCGCGAATAGCGGTGACGCCGGGAGCGCCATCTTGAAGGTGGCGGAGGAAGTAGGCGCGGCCCTGCTGGTCATGGGCGCCTATGGCCACTCGCGTACAGCCGAGCTCATCGTTGGCGGAGCCACCAAGACGGTCCTCTCGAACAGCCGCATCCCATTGCTACTGGCGCACTAGCGCCGTCGAGACCGGACCCTCGCCGCTCGAAGGAACTCTCGATTGTCCAATGCCGCATTCGTCAATCGCTTGCCCATCGTCCTGCGCCCCGATCCTTCGCGGGTCGTGATCCGACCCTATGTTCCGGGCTCCGATGGCGATCATGCGCGCGCGAGACGGATCGCTGTGCGCATCATGGCCCTCGACGACGCCACGGTTGCGGACGAACTCTGCGACCTGACGCGCGACTTTGCCGGGCATCACGCCGAGGTCGAGACGGTGTTCGCGCAGCGTTATGCCGAGGTCAAAGGCGTCATCGGTCACGATGATCCGATCGGCGAGGAGCGTATCCTGCTGATCGGCGCCTACTTCTGCCAGGAATATGGCTACGAGGCGGCCGCCCTCTTCAATCCCAGCATCGTAGCCCATCCCGACCAGACGGGGATTCTCGCAGGGTCGGTGCGTTTCGTCCTCTCGTTGCGCGCCGTCGGCGAGGGCCATGTCTCCTCGATCGCTTTCAGGACCGGGGTGTGCGACGCCTCCGGCGGAATTGTCCTCGAGCCACAGGGCGCGCGGGCGATCGTACCGCGGATCGAGCTTGCTGCGCTGGGTGGATCGCGATCTGCCGGCGTCCGCATGCAGTGCGAGCCCGGCTACGCGCTGTCCGAGACCGTCATCTTCCCCTCCACCCCTGCGCAACGCAACGGGATCGAGGATCTGCGCCTCGTGCGCTTCGCGGACGATGACGGGACGGTCTCGTGGCTCGGCACCTATACGGCGTATAGTGGGCAAGGCATCCGCCAGGAGCTGCTGCGGACTGCGGACTTCTGCGCCTTCGCGTTGGACACGATCCACGGAGCGGCCGGCGCTGGCAAGGGCATGGCACTGTTCCCGCGGCGCATCGCCGGTCGCTACGCCATGCTCGGCCGCGCCGACAACGAGACCATCTCGCTGGCCTATTCGGGCGACCTCTACGACTGGCCGCTCGGTAGGACGATCATCGAACCACGATGGCCGTGGGAGTTTGTGCAGATCGGCAATTGCGGCTCGCCGATCGAGGTCGCCGAAGGTTGGCTGGTGCTCACCCACGGGGTCGGGCCGATGCGCAACTACGCGATCGGCGCCTGCCTGCTCGATCGCGACGATCCGTCGAAGCTACTCGGGCGCATGACCTGTCCGCTGGTTCGTCCCGATCTGACCGAGCGCAAGGGCTATGTGCCCAACGTCACCTACAGCTGCGGTGCGCTGATCCACGGCCGGACGCTGGTCCTGCCCTATGCGGTCGCCGACAGCTTCACGACGTTCGCGACCATGCCATTCGACCATTTGATCGCCGCGATGCGATAGCCGCAAGCGACGCGACCGGCTCGCTCGCCTTATGTCTTCTGGGTAGACAATGTATGTGCCACCAGCGCGTTGGCGTGGCCATGTCCCATGCCGTGATCGTTCTTCAACATGGCGACCAGCTCCATGTGCTTTGCCGGCAGCTTCTGCCGGATCAGATCCTGCCATTCGTCGATCGGGCGACCATATTTCTGCTCGATCGACGGGAAGTAGGAGGCAGGCCCCTTGACCGGTTCGTCTGCCATCGCTCCTCACACTCCCCTTGATGCCGGCCCGGCAGCATGATCGGTTGCGGCTTTCCCGAGCGCAAGCCCGATCATCAGGCTCTGTCGGCTCCCGTCGTCGCAATCGCTCGTACCACCCTTGCGGCCTGCCATCGTGCGACGATCTGCTTGGTGGCTTCGGTCACGATGACCATCGACACCGTCGCGCCGAGGCAGAACCAGAGCGTCCGGCTGACCACCGGCGAGGTGCCGAGAATGCCGCCCAACGGGGGCCAGAACATGGCGACAAGCTGCAGCGCAAGTGCGACGCCGATGCCCAGCAGCAGCCACGGGTTGGAGAACAGCGGCTCCCAGAAGATCGAGCGTCGCTCGCTGCGCATGCACAGCACATAGACGTTCTGGAACAGCACAGTCATCAGCAGCACCGCGTTCTGGATCTCGGCAAGCGGATGCCCGTCCCGCCGCAGGGCATAGACCAGGAAGAGTGCGAAGCCCGTCATCACCACGGCGGGCGGGATCATCAGCGCGATCGCACTGCGATCGAGCAGCGGTTCGCCCGGCGCGCGCGGAGGTTGGCGCAACTCATCGCCCTCCCCACGGCCGAACCCCAGCATCACATCCTGCGCGCCGTTGGTAACGAGGTTCAGCCACAGGAGCTGGACCGCGGTCAGCGGCATCGGCAGGCCGAAGGCGACCGCCCCGAGGAACATGCCAATTTCGGCCATCCCCGTCGCCAGGAGGATGATGACGATCCGCCGGACATTGGCATAGGTCACGCGACCTTCCTCGACGCCCGCTACGATCGACGCGAAATTGTCGTCCGCCAGCACCAGATCAGCCGCACCACGCGCGACGTCGGTGCCAGCAATGCCCATAGCGACGCCGATATGCGCCGCCTGAAGCGCGGGGGCGTCGTTGACGCCGTCCCCGGTAACCGCGACCAGCTCGCCGCTGGCGGCCAGAATCCGAACGATCTCGAGCTTCTGGACCGGCTCGATCCGCGCGAACACGCGGCCCGCCAGCACGAGCGTTGAAAGCTCTGCCGGCTTCTGCGTCAGCGCACTCATCTGCTTGCCTGTCACCACCTGATCCTCGCGGACCTCGAGCCCGAGCCCGCGCGCGATCGTCAGCGCCGTGCCGGGATGATCTCCCGTCACCATGCGAACGCCGATGCCCGCCTCGGCGCAGCGTGTGATCGCCGCGGGCACCTCCGGGCGGACTGGGTCGATTAATCCGATCCAGCCGAGGAACACGAGGCCGGTCGGTGAGGCAGGATCGACCGGCCCCGATCCGTCCGACATCGCAACGGCGATGATCCGGTATCCCTCGGCCGCCATCGCGTTGGCCTTGACGATCGTGGCAGCGTCGACCGGACGGCACATCGGCCGGACGACTTCGGGCGCGCCCTTGGCGAACACGCGGATGCCCTGCCCTTCATCGACCGCCACGGACGAGAACTTTCGGGCTGGCTCGTAAGGCAGCCCTGCGACCCGGACGATCGCCCGGATCGCCGCCAGATCGGCGCCGTTGTCCCGCGCGAACCCCAGGAGGGCAACATCGACGGTATCGCCGACCGGGATGCCGTCGGCACCGAGCGACGCTTCGTTGCAGAGCGCGGCCGCGTGGCCGATGGCAACAAGCGCGTCTGCATGAGCCGTCCATTCTGCGCGATCGAACGCCCGTCCGTCAGCAAGCAGGATGCGTTCGACCGACAGCACGTTGCGGGTGAGCGTGCCCGTCTTGTCGCTGGCGATGATGGTGCAGGCGCCAAGCCCCTCGACCGCTGGGAGTGACCGAACGATGACCTTGCGCGCCGCCATGCGGCGCGTCCCCGCCGCGAGCGCGACGGTGACCGCGATCGACAGTCCTTCCGGGATCGCCGATACCGCAAGCGCGACCGCCAGCAGCAGGATCTCGTCGCCCGGGCGGCCCTGGACAAGCAGGACGATCGCGAACGGCACGATCAGCGCGATGCTGGCGATACTGATTTGCCGCGCCAGTCGGTTGAGGCGCACGACGAGCGGCGGGGGTGTTGCCTTGGTATCGCGCAGCGATGCATCGATCGCGCCGAGGGCTGTATCGGCACCGGTCGCCACGACGACGCCAGCTCCCCGTCCTTGGTCAATCATCGTGCCCGCGAGCAGCATCGTCGTGCGGTCGCCGGGCGACGTGCGCTCGACGAGGGGCGCCGCCTCATCCTTAAGGACCGCGACGGACTCGCCGGTGAAAGTCGATTGGTCGACCCGCAGCGCCGCGCTCGACGACAGCCGGATATCGGCGGGCACCGCCATACCGCTTTCCAGCTCGACGACATCGCCGACGACGATCTCACGCGTATCGATCACCGAAACGGATCCCCCGCGGCGGACCGGCGCGGTATGGCCGATCATATCGCGCAGGGCGGCCAGGCTCCCCGCAGCCTTGCCCTCCTGGAACGTGCCGATGAGGGCGTTGACGATCAGCACGACGCCGATGAAACCGGCGTCGGTCGTGTGTCCCAGGCCCAGCGACACGGCCGCTGCGGCGACGAGCAACCAGATCAGCGGGCTGTTGAACTGCCGCACGAACAGCAGGATGACCGAAGGCGTCGGCGGGGGCGCCAATTCGTTCAGCCCATCCAGAACGAGGCGCGCGGCCGCCTCGTCAGGCTCCAGCCCCCGATCGGAGGTGCCGAGCCGGGCTGCGATATCTGTGCTCGACATCGCGTGCCATGCGATAAGCGCGGCGGTTTCCTCTCGGGTGGGGTCGGCGATCATGGGAGGTCGGCCTCGATCACCGTCACCGCCTTGCCAGTGCTCGCGCTCGCCAGCGTTTCGCGCGTGACGAGCAACGTCGCCCCCGGCGTGAGCACCGTCGGCAACGCGGCGCGGAACCCATTGGGAAAACGACCCTTAGCCCGATCCGCGTCACTCAGCTCCCCGGTTCCGGTTTGTCCGGGCAGCGGCAATCGCAGCCAATGCTCTCCCCCGTGATCGATTGCCTGGAGGGTGAACGCCGCGGTCTCTTCCACAGGAGCGTCAAGGTTGATCGTGCTCGATCCGATTTCGACGCCGTTGCGCAGGACGACCACCCGGCGGTCGCGACCGCTGATGACGATCGACACCGGACCGGTGGGAGCGCGTGCGGGGTTCCAGGCAAAGGAGCGGTCACCACCGGTGGCGCGCTCGTCGCGCTTCAGAACGCCGGGGGTCGTGACCACCACAGGAACCAAGGCGTTCCGCGTGATGACCACGGTGATGCCCATTCTGGTGATGCCGAACAGCAACTCGGCAAAGGCCAGCGGCATCCGGATACAGCCATGCGAGGCGAGATAGCCCGGCAGGTTGCCGGCGTGCATCACGATCCCGCCCCAGGTCAGCCGCTGCATGAACGGCATGGCGGCATCCTTGTAAAGGTTGGACACATGGTCCGCGTCCTTCTGGAGGACAGTGAACACCTCCGTCGGCGTCGCAAAGCCCTTCGTTCCTGTCGATACCGTCGAAACTCCGATTGCGACACCGTTGCGGTAGGCATAGGCTTTCTGGGTCTTGAGGCTAACGATGATCGTGACCGGCCCTTCGGGCGCGATCCCGGGTGCCCACAGATATTCGCCGGGCTTCAGCGCCTCGACCCTGCCGTTTGCGGCGGGGATCGGTTGTCTCTGTGCGGCTACGGAGTCCGGTATTGCCAAGGCAACCGCAATCGCCATCATCAGTTTGCCCGTCACGTCAGGTCGTCCGCCACGACCCGCTTAGACGCGAGGCCAGCGCCTTTCGCAAAACGTCGTGGGCGACGAACTTCGAGTGGATCGAGGGCACAGGCATGTGACCGCGTGGCAACATTTGCGAGGTGTAGAATGGGGCGGCGCGGGACCGCGGCTGGGCCGTCCAAAGGGCGGTTGATCGTCATAGCTGTCGGGCCCGATCCTACGGTTGCTGCCATGCCACCCACGTTGCGGCAGGAGGGAAAGAGAGATCTCTACCGGCCGGACCGATGCCGCATCACCATCGGAAATTACGCAGGACCAACGAAGTTGACCCACCGCGTGATACCAAAATACGATCAGGTTCGTGTAAAGCGCACAAAGCCCTTGAATACATGAGGTTTACGCAGCGTGATCCGGACGAATAGAGCACTTCTCCGGCCCAGCACGGCCATGAACAAGCGCGTATCCGTCGGGAGCGGCGGGTTGGCTTTGCTCCTCAGCGGGAGAGCCATGTCGAGCCTGATCGGCCTCTCTGTCTGACAATGGGCCATAATTGCGTGCCGAACGTTGACCCGTACGGAATACCGGTATTTCGCGCCTGAATCGACCTAGAGGCGGACGTCTTCATGTCGTGTCATCGTACCACCCGCTCGACTGCGCCACCCGCATGATCGACACCGTGCCTCCTGGCAGCTTGCCCGATGCTGATGCCGTCGCCCGCAGGAACGCGGTCGTGGCCGAAGAGCTGGGTCTGCTGATCGACGGGGCGACGGGTTACGCGATCTACATGCTCGACCCCGAGGGGCGCGTGACCATCTGGAATCGCGGCGCGGAGCGGATGAAGGGCTGGACCGAGGCGGAGGTCATCGGCGTCGACTCCGCCATCTTCTATACCCCCGACGACGTCGCGGCCGGAAAGCCCGCCGATGATCTGGCCCTGGCGGCTTCGCTCGGTCGCATCGAGGAGGATAGCTGGCGGCTCCGCAAGGATGGCTCGGAGTTTCTCGCCGGCGTGACGATCACCGCGCTTCGCAGCGACGCCGGCGAGCTGCGCGGCTTCGGCAAGGTCATTCGCGACGTCACCGACCAAAAGGCATCGGAAGCTGCGGTCGTCCGGCGCGAGCATCATCTGCGGTCAATCCTCGCGACCGTACCCGACGCGATGATCGTGATGGACGAAACCGGCATCGTGTCGTCGTTCAGCGCCACGGCCGAACGACTGTTCGGATATGCGAAGGCAGACGTTATCGGGCAGAACGTCGGCATGCTGATGCCGCCTGCCGACCGGCACGGGCATGACGGCCACTTACGCACCTATCTGCAGACCGGCATTCCCCACAACATCGGCAACGTCCGCGTCGCGACCGCGCAACGCGCCAATGGCGAAACCTTCCCGATCGAACTGGCGGTCGGCGAGGCGTCGATCGCGGGTGAGCGGATCTTTACTGGCTTCGTGCGCGATCTCACCAACCGGCACGAAACCGCGCGCCGGATGCAGGAGCTTCAGGCCGAGCTGGTCCATGTCTCGCGGGTCAGTGCGATGGGAACGATGGCCTCAACGCTCGCGCACGAGATCAACCAGCCGCTGACCGCGATCGCTGCCTATCTCGAAACCAGTCGCGCCATGATCGGCGACACCGAGGACGGCCTGCTCGGCGAGATCGCCGCGGCGCTGGAGCTTGCAGCGGCCCAGTCGCTGCGCGCCGGCATGATCGTGCGCCGGCTGCGCGCCTTCGTCGATGGCGGCGACACGGGGTTCAAAGCCGAACGGCTCGACACGATCGTCGAGGAAGCCACCAGCCTCGGCCTGCTCGGCGCGCACGAGGCGGGGGTCAGCGTGACGATGACGATCGCCGCGGGGCTCGAGACGGTGCTGGTCGACCGCGTCCAAATCCAGCAGGTGCTGGTCAACCTCATCCGCAACGCGATCCAATCGATGGCGTCATCGCCTCGCAAGGAACTGACCATAGCGACGGCGCCCGATCGCGATGGCTGGGTGCGCGTCACCGTCGCAGACACGGGCACGGGCCTGATCCCGGACATTCGCGACCGGTTGTTCGAGGCGTTCGCAACAACGAAGGAGGACGGCATGGGGCTAGGTCTCTCTATCTGCCGCACGATCGTCGAGGCGCATGGCGGTCGGATCTGGGCAGAGGCCGGTGCCACATCGGGGACGGCCTTCCATTTCTGGGTGCCCCTCGCAGGAGCCAATGATGTCTGACCCGGCACGCACCGTCCATATCGTCGACGACGACGAGGCAATCCGGCAATCGGTCGGCTTCATGCTCCGCAAGGCCGGCCATAGCGTCGAAGCCTATGCTTCGGGCGTGCAATTCCTGAAGACCGCCACCCGCGAAACGCGCGGCTGCGTACTGCTCGACGTCCGGATGCCCGAGATCGACGGACTGGAGGTGCAGGCGCGGCTTGCCAAACAGGGCATCATGCTCCCGGTCATCATGCTGACCGGCCACGGCGACGTGACGTTCGCGGTGCGTGCGGTAAAGGCCGGTGCGATCGAGTTCCTGGAGAAGCCGTTTGAGCGGACCGCGTTGCTGGCCGCGATCGACGAAGCGTTGAGCCAAGCCGGTCGAAACGATCGCGGTCAGCTTGCGGCAGCCGAGGCTTCGACCCGCCTCGCGGCGCTGACGCCGCGCGAGCGCGACGTGCTCGACGGCATGGTACTGGGGCGGCCGAACAAGCTGATCGCCTTCGATCTCAGTATCGCGACGCGGACAGTCGAGGTTCACCGCGCCAATCTGATGGAGAAGCTGTCCGCGCGCAGTCTGTCCGATGTCCTGCGGATCGCGTTCGCGGCTGGTCTCGGCGCCGCTCAACCCGGCTGATTGGCGACCCCTTTCCCTCGCCTTCTACGTACAGACGTAAGGCCGCCGCCTGTGCGATCCTTGAAGAAACCCAAGGATATCCGCATGCAGAACGCTAGCACGCCTTCGTCACGACAGACGATCGGCGTTTCCCTCGTCGATGGCGATTCCACCATTCGGCACGCGCGACAGCTGATGCTGCGCTCAGAAGACTATGACGTCCGGTCATATGCGACCTGCGCCGCGCTGCTCGCCGATCCGCGGTCGCGCGATTATCCGTGCATCATCCTCGACCTCGAAATGGAGGACGTCGACGGCCTCGCCCTCCTGCGCGAAATGCGGGGCAGTGGCTGGCGCGGCAAGGCGATCCTCCTCGATGGGCTCGACCCAGGCAGTGCGATGCTGATCGAGGCCGAGCGTCACGGCGACACGTTGTTTGCACGTAACATCGGCAATCGTGCGCTGCTGACCGAGATTGCGTCATCGATCGATCACGGTTGGGCCGGCTGGAACGCCGAGGACTGAGCGTAGGTAGTTCCCGACGCTGGGCCGAGCCCTGCCGCGGGCGGTAACGACAAGGCTCGCGCAGCCCGACCCAACGTCCCATCCCGGGTCCAGCGTCACGGAGATCTCGTCATGATCGTTAGCGGAGAAGGCGCCGAACCGTTGCTGCACAACAGTTCAGCGCCGGCCAACGAACGGCTGGTTGGCGACAACTCGCTGTCGGATGCTCCGCTCCAGAACGGGTGCTCGATGCGGTCTGATCGATCGACCGGGCCTTGGGCGCGATTGCCATCGCCTGCCTTGGCCCACTGAGCATGCTCGATCGCAGGTTCACCGCAGCGGCGACCCGCATCGCCGGTTTCACCGGCCAGCCTGGTGCCTTCGTGTCTGCGGTCGGCATCATCGTCTTCTGGTCGGTCACCGGGCCACTGTTCGGCTATTCGGATACGTGGCAGCTGGTCGTGAACACGGCGACTACGATCGTCACGTTCCTAATGGTCTTCCTGATCCAGAACTCGCAGAACCGGGATGCTGCCGCCATGCAGGCCAAGCTCGATGAGCTGATCCGGGCGGTCGACGCGGCGCGATCGCAATTCATCGGCATCGAGCATCTCACCGATCGCGAGATCGAGAAGGTACGCTCCGATCTGGAGCGCGAATGCAGCGAGATCGACGGCAAGCTGTCGCCGGTCGTCAGTCTCGCCAATCTCAGAAACCGCCTGTGACGCTGGCCCAACGCACCGCCTCGACGCTCGCCTCGTCCGGCAGCGTCAGGGCGGTGCGTTGAAGCTCAGGCGAGAACGCGCGCGAAGCGCGTTGCCCGATCGGCGAGATAATCCATCAGGTCGGCCGCATGCATCGTTAACCGGTCCTGTACCTCGTCGAGGGGCGGTCGGACGAACAAGGCCATGTCATGGACCACGGCGCGCTGGTCGTGCGATCCGCCGGCCAGCATCGCGATCACGACATTCTCCAAAGCGATCACCCGGTTGCGCAGGTACACCAGATCCTGATCGGAAAGATGATGGACGACGTCTACGTAAGGTGCCTTGACCGAGACCGCTTGTAAGAGTGCCCCACCCTCATTGTCCCAGCGGGCGAGTGCTCTGGTGTGCGACACCGCGGTCGTCGGCTGTGCGGTCCGCTCAAGCATCGGCCAAAGCCGGACCCATTCGACGCGAACGGGTCAGCGACGTCAGCCGTTCCTCATAGCCTTCGGCAATCCCAAGATGTGAGGCTCGTGCGCAACTGTCCGTCGATGCCGCGGCCAATGCGTTGGAGCGTGCGATCCGGGTAATGCAATAGGCGGCTTCATCCGGGTTCGTGTACATCGACGATCTCCTGATCGGTGCGCCATGCGATCGCGGTGATCGTCCTCGATTGGCTGTCCCATCTGGTAGCCCCTCGCGACCCGACCCACGACGATCGGATTATACATATAGGCGGCAGCGTCAGCGCCGCGCGATACGAAAACGGCACCACCCTCACTCAGCCCATGCCGAGGAGCGCCTGCATATGGCGGGCAATGACCGCCTCTTCGCGCGAGGGACGGGTGATCGCGATACAGGGCCCTCGGGGCGTCGACCCGACTTCCGTGGCCTGCGTCACGCCCGCCCAGGCGAGATCCGCGCAGATCATCTCCCGGACGCGGCCGTCATGCTCGCCGATCCCGCCGGTGAACACGATCATGTCGGTGCCACCCAGCGCGGTCATCATCGCCGCGATCTGCTTGGCGACCGACCGGCCGAACATCGCGATGGCCAAATTGGCGTCGGCATCGGGCGAGGCATGGTGCAGGACGCGCATATCGCCCGACCGGCCGGAGATGCCGAGCATCCCGGCCTCCTTGTCGATCAGCCGCTCCATTTCGGCCGGGCCATAGCCGCCCGCGCGCATGAGGTGGATCAGGATGCCCGGATCGAGGTCGCCGGTCCGCGTACCCATGATGACGCCTCCCGATGGCGTCAGGCCCATGCTCGTGTCGATCGACCGCCCTCCACGCACTGCAGTGACGCTGGCGCCGTTGCCGAGATGCGCGATCACCAGCCGCGCCGGCAGGTCCGGCCCGAGCTGATCCACGACGGACTCGCATGATAAGCCGTGAAAGCCATAGCGATGCACCCCCACTGTGCGCTGCGTCCGTGGGATCGGTAGCGTCCGCGCGATGTCGGGCATGCCGGCATGGAACACGGTATCAAAACACGCGATCTGCGCGCGTCCCGGATAGCGCGCGGTCGCGGTCGCTAGCAGCGCCAGCGCCGCGGGCACGTGAAGCGGTGCGAACGGCTCGGCCTGTTCGAGCTTGGCGATCACCTCGGCATCGATCCGGCAATGCCGCAGCAGCTGCGGTCCGCCATGTACGATGCGATGTCCGACCGCGATCGGCGGAGACGCACCGGCCTTCGCCAGCGCCGCGTCGATCGCCGCGAACGCGGCCTCTCCGTCAGCCGGGTCGACCTGCCCCGACACGATCGCCGGCAGGTCGGGCACAGCGAGGTCGAATGCCGCGAACTTCAGTGACGACGACCCGCTGTTCAGCACCAGCGCGCTGCTGGCGGCGGTCATGCCGGCCAGCGCCAGTCGCGCACCTCCGGCATGTCGTCGCCGTTCTCGGCGATGTAGAGCTTGTGACGCTCCATCGTCGTCCAGTAGCGCGCCGTCTCCGCCGGCACGCGGTCACGCAGGCGCGGGATGTGCTCGATCGCGTCGAGCGCCAGGCGATACCGGTCGAGATCGTTCAATGCGACCATGTCGAACGGCGTCGTCGTCGTCCCACGCTCCTGGTAACCGCGCACATGGATGTTGGCGTGGTTGGTGCGGGCATAGGTCAGCTTGTGGATCAGCGCGGGATAGCCGTGGAACGCGAAGATCACTGGCTTGTCGGCTGTGAACATCGCGTCGAACTCGCGCTCGTCTAGGCCATGTGGATGCCGCGTTCGGGGCTGCAGAACCATCAGGTCGACGACGTTCACCACGCGGATGCGGATGTCGGGGACATAGTCGCGCAGCAGCGTCACCGCCGCCAACGCCTCCAGCGTCGGCACGTCGCCGGCACAGGCCATGACGACCTCGGGATCCGCGTCGTCCCCGGCCCAGTCCCAGATGCCCGCGCCAGCCATGCAATGCCGGACCGCCGCGTCCATGCCCAGCCACTGCGCCTCGGGTTGCTTGCCCGCGACGATGACATTCACATAGCCGCGGCTGCGGAGGCAGTGGTCGGCAACCGACAACAGCGTGTTCGCATCGGGCGGCAGGTAGAGCCGCGCCACGTCCGCGGTCTTGTTGGCGACGTGGTCGAGGAAGCCGGGATCCTGGTGTGACAGGCCATTATGATCCTGGCGCCAGACATGCGACGTCAGCACGTAATTGAGCGAGGCGATCGGCCGGCGCCACGGGATGCCCTTGGTGACCTTCAACCACTTGGCGTGCTGGTTGACCATCGAGATCGACGATGTGGACGAACGCCTCGTAGCACGAGAACAGCCCGTGCCGGCCGGTTAGCAGATAGCCCTCGAGCCAGCCTTGGCAGAGATGCTCGCTGAGCACCTCCATCACCCGGCCGTCAGGCGACAAATTCTCGTCGACCGGCTCGATATCGACCATCCAGACCTTGCTCGTGACATCGTACACATCGGCGAGCCGGTTGGAGGCGGTCTCGTCGGGACCGAACAGGCGGAAGTTCACGCTGCCCATGTTGAGCTTCATCACGTCGCGTAGATACGTACCCAGCACACGCGTCGCGGGCGCATCGACCTGCCCCGGCGCGGCGACCGGCACGGCGTAAGTACGGAAGTCTGGCAGCGACAACGGCGCCAGCAGCTCGCCGCCATTAGCATGCGGGTTCGATCCCATCCGCCGATGTCCGGTCGGGGCGAGCGACGCGTATTCGTCGAGGAACTTGCCGTTCGCATCGAACAGTTCTTCCGGCCGGTAGCTCCGCATCCACGCCTCAAGCTGTCCCAGATGCTCGGGATCCTTTAAATCGGCGATTGGCACCTGGTGTGCGCGCCATGTTCCCTCCACGGGCTTGCCGTCGACGACCTTCGGCCCCGTCCAGCCCTTCGGCGTCCGGAACACGATCATCGGCCAGCGCGGGCGCGCCGGCTTCGCGCCTTCGACGCGCGCCGCGGCCTGGATCGCCTTGATCTGCGCCAACGCGTCATCGAGCGCGACCGCCAGTTGCTGGTGAACCACTTGCGGGTCGCTGCCCTCGACGAAGATCGGCTCGTGCCCGTAGCCGCGCAGCAGGGCTTCAAGCTCGTCATGGTCGATCCGCGCGAGAATCGTCGGGTTCGCGATCTTGAAGCCGTTGAGGTGCAGGATCGGCAGCACCGCGCCGTCACGTGCGGGGTTCAGGAACTTGTTGGAATGCCAGCTCGCTGCCAGCGCGCCGGTTTCCGCCTCGCCGTCGCCGATCACGCACGCGACGAGCAGATCGGGATTGTCGAACGCCGCGCCATAGGCGTGCGCGAGCGAATAGCCCAGCTCGCCGCCCTCGTGGATCGAGCCGGGCGTCTCAGGCGCGACATGGCTCGGAATTCCGCCCGGCCAGGAGAATTGACGGAACAGGCGGTGCATGCCGCTGCGGCTGCGCTCGATCGCGGGATAGCGTTCGGTGTACGATCCCTCGAGATAGGTGTGTGCCACCAGCCCGGGGCCGCCATGCCCTGGACCGATGCTGTTTATCATGTCGAGATCATGCTCGACGATTAGCCGGTTGAGGTGGACGTAGAGGAAGTTCAGCCCCGGCGTCGTCCCCCAATGTCCGAGCAGCCGCGGCTTCACGTCGGCAATGGTCAGCGCCCGGTCGAGCATCGCATTGTCGCGCAGGTAGATCTGGCCGACCGACAGATAGTTGGCCGCGCGCCAATAGGCGTCCATCCGCCGCAGCATGTCCGGTGCCAGCGGCCCCTGCCGACACGGCAAATTCTGGACGAAGCTTTGATGTGGAAGGACTGCGGTGGTCATGACTGGCTTCCGAAATCGAGGACGACACGCGAGGGCACCTGGCCATGTTCGAGGCGCTCGAAGACGGCGTTGATCGCCGACAGCGGCCGGAGTTCGATGTGGGCCTTCACCTTGCCGGTCGCGGCAAAGGCCAAGGCTTCCGCCATGTCCTTGCGGGTGCCGACGAACGAGCCGCGGACGGTGATGCAGTTCGCCACCACATCGAACAGCGGCAGCGGAAACTCGCCGGGCGGCAGGCCGACGAGCACGCACGTGCCATGCCGGCGCGTCATTGCAACGCCCTGGTTGAACGCAGCCAGTGACGGCGCGGTGATGAGCACGCCGTGCGCGCCCCCGCCGGTCGCCGTCTTCAGGTCACCGATCGGGTCGGCGCCGCGCGCATTGACCATCACTTCCGCGCCGAGCGCGCTGGCGTGCGCCAGCTTGCCTTCATCGACGTCAATTGCGCAGACCCTCAGGCCCATCGCGATGGCATACTGGACGGCAAGGTGGCCGAGCCCCCGACGCCGGAGATCGCGACCCATTCGCCGGGCTTCGCGCCGGTTTCCTTCAGGCCCTTGTAGGTCGTGACGCCGGCGCAGATTATCGGCGCGGCCTCGACCGCGGACAATCCATCTGGGATGCGCGCGACATAGTCCGGGTCGGCGAGGATGTATTCGGCGAAGCCGCCATTGCGGGTGTAGCCGCTGAACTGGATGTCGGGGCACACGGTCTCCCATGCGGACAGGCAGTATTCGCAGTGCCCGCAGGCCGAGTACATCCACGGCACACCGACCCGGTCACCGAGCTTCACGACCTCGACGCCGGCACCGACCTCGACGACGATGCCGATGCCCTCATGGCCGGGGATGAAGGGTGGGGCCGGCTTGACCGGCCAGTCGCCGCGCGCGGCGTGCAGATCGGTGTGGCACACCCCGCACGCCTCAGTTTCGACCAATATCTGGCCGGGACCGGCGGTCGGGATTTCAACCTCCCGAAGCGTCAGCTGTTGGCCGAAGGCCTCGACGACGGCAGCCTGCATCATATGCGGCATGAATGTTTCCTTCGACAGGGTGGCGATGCGGCGGGGGCAGGCATCGTCATCGTGAGAACCGGCGCGCGAGCTGGGGGTCCCGCCGTAGCGCCTCCTCGCCGAAGGCAATCTGCGCGCAAGTCCGTTGTGCCTGTTGCGCCACGTCACACAGGTAGGTGGCGGCGGTGTTTCGCCCGGTCTTACCTGTAATCAGCGCGAACCGTTTGTGCTCGCGCGAGTGCATGCCGAAGGCGTGGACGATATAGTCGTCGAAGACGGCGCTCAGCCCCAGCTCTTGCCCTTCCTGGGCGAGCCAGGGGCCAGACATTGCCGACGTCGTGAAACTGAGAAGCCGCTTGTCGCCGAGGAGGTCGCCGCGCGTTTGCTCGCGCACATTATGCGGCGAAACGCCGGCACCGAACACTCGCTCGACATAGCCCTTCATCATCGCCGGCGGGGACCCGAACCAGATTGGATAGATCAGCACGAACACGTCGCATCCCCACAGGATGTTGCGTTCGGCGGTCACGTCACCAAACCGGATCGGATTAGGCAGGGTAGGCCGCTCGGCTGCCTGTAGGACTGGATCAAAGTGCATGGCGTAGAGGTCGCGCAGGACGACGTCCTGGCCGGCAGCGTGGACCTCCTCGCAATAACGATCGGCGATCGCGCGATTGAAGCTGTGTGGATCGGGGTGGCACAGAATGACCGCGTGTCGCGCCTCTCGAGCGACGATCTGTTCCTGCACGCTCATCGTAAGACCCGATCTTCTACGCAGCGGCGCCACACGGATTGTCCGGGCAGAGCAATCTGCCGATCGGGCGTGCGCATGCTGCAAGGAGACGCTGAGCTAGGCGTCAGCCGTCGTGTGGGACAGCCTCGGAAACTACGCATCAGATGACCGCGCGTTGACATCTGCCCGAGCGTATCGAACGGACGTCTGCCTACGCCGTCTGAGCACTCCAGACTGATTGAGCCGTCAGCCGCCAGGGACTGGCCAACCGACCCCGCGTACTGCCTGTACGAACGGCTATTTACCGGCGAGCGACGCTCGGAAGCGGACTGGCGGCTTTCCACCAGATTTGAACGCCGACGGTCCGCTCTCTCACTCCGCGTGTTGGGAGGAAATTGACGCGACATCGCTGCACAAACCATTCGACTTCCCCACCGACCAGAGCGACAGCAGCAGGCATGATGCCGATCAGGCGGTTCTCCCCGTCCTGCCCCGGGTGAGTCTCTCACCGGGGCTGTAGCTGGTGGGAACGGCATGGTGCCGCCTCCCGCACGGATGATCAGCATCATGACCAACCTCAGCGACACACAACGCGTCCTGCTCTCGGGTGCAGCGCAGCGCGACAACGGCAGCCTTCTCCCGCTCCCCGCATCGCTCCGGCCCGGCGGCGGCGTCACCAAGGCGCTCAGCGCTTTGTTGAATCGCGGTTTCACTGAAGAGCGGGAGACGAACGACCCTGCAGCGATCCGCCGCACCGATGATGACACCCGCTACGGCGTCTTCATCACGGAATCTGGTACGGCCGCAATCGGCATTGAGGCCTCGGAGAAAGCGGGTTTGGTCGCAGGCGCGACTGCTTCATCCACCGCGCCTCCTTCGACGCCGCGCACGAGCAAGATCAACGCGGTTGTTGTTCTCCTATCGCGCGCCGACGGTGCCACGCTGTCCGAGCTCATCGAGGCAACCGGATGGCTGCCGCACACCACACGCGCAGCGCTGACAGGATTGCGGAAGAAGGGTCACGAAATCGACCGTGGCAAGCGCGCTGGTGCGACCTGCTACCGCATCGTGGCAGCGGCGTGATGCCGGTCTCGGACGAGGTCACCGCGCTTGAGGCGCTCTCGCTGGCTGACCTCCGGGTACGCTGGACGCAGCTGGTGGGGGCACCAGCACCGAAGGTCGGTACCAGCATGCTGCGACTTGCGCTCGCCTGGGAGATGCAAGCTCGCGCGCAAGGTGGTCTCAGCCGCGGCACCAGCCGCGCGCTGGATCAGCTTGCGCGGGGCGCACGCGCACCGCCGATGTGCGAGCGGGCATGCGACTGGTGCGCGAATGGCAAGGCCGCGCGCATGTGGTCGAGGTCGGCGAAGACGAGATCATCCGCTGGAACGGACGGGAGTTCCGCTCGCTGAGCGAGGTCGCGCGTGCGATCACTGGCACGCGCTGGTCTGGTCCCGCCTTCTTTGGGCTGAAGAGGGCGGTGGCGGCATGAAGACGATCCGCTGCGCCATTTACACGCGCAAGTCATCCGATGAGGGGCTGGAGCAAAGCTTCAACAGCCTGGATGCGCAGCGCGAGGCATGTGCGGCCTACATCCTCTCGCAAGCCAGCGAAGGCTGGACGGAGCTTCCCGACATCTACGATGACGGCGGTCTGTCTGGCGGCACGCTCGAGCGCCCTGCCCTGCGGCGTTTGCTCGCCGATGTGGCCGCAGGACGGATCGACACCATCGTTGTCTACAAGGTAGACCGCCTGACCCGCTCGCTGTTCGACTTCGCTAAACTCGTGGAGACGTTCGACAAGGCCGGTACGAGCTTCGTGTCGGTGACGCAGTCGTTCAACACCACAACCAGCATGGGGCGACTGACGCTCAACATGCTGCTGTCGTTTGCCCAGTTCGAACGCGAGGTTACCGCCGAACGGATCCGCGACAAGATCACGGCGTCGAAAGCACGTGGCATGTGGATGGGCGGTATTCCGCCGCTCGGCTATGCGCCGAACGGCCGCAGCCTTACTATCGTCGAGGAGCATGCCGCACTCATTCGCGACCTGTTTGCACGACACCTGCGGCTCGGAAGCGTGCCGCGGCTCGAAGCCGAGCTGCTGGCTGACGGGATCAGCACACCAAAGCGGATCACCCTTAACGGCAGGCCGCTTGGCGGCGGCAGGTTTACGCGCGGGCAGCTCTACGCGATCCTGAAAAACGTCATCTATACCGGCCGCATCGCACACCGCGGTGTCATCCATCCCGGCCAGCACGACGCCATCATCGATGAAGCCACGTTCGACGCAGTACAGGTCTCACTGGCATCGAATGTACGCGGCGAGCGGCCCCGTACACGCGCCGCCAACCCCAGCCTGCTTGCCGGCAGGATCGTCGATACGGCCGGCGAACCGCTGCTCGCAACCCACGCCGTGAAGGGCATGGTGCGGCATCGCTACTACGTCAGTCAGGCGCTGCACCATGGGCGCAGTGACGTCGGCGTGCGGCTGCCCGCGCGTGAAATCGAAGGGCTTGTTCTGGCGCAGCTCGGCAACTTCCTTGCCGATCCGCTGGCACTCGCGGCAACATCTGGGTTCGACCTGACCTTGGACGAAATGACCGGCTTTCACGATCGCTGCGCTTCGTTAAGCGGCGCGCTGGTTGGCCGCCATTCGCCGGTGTTGATGCAACTTCTTCGCAAGGTCGAGGTCGCAAGGCATGAGGTGACGCTCCACCTCCACGCCGAAGCGTTGACCCGTCTGCTTGAAGCCACGCGTGCGCCTGATGCTCCGGCGACGATCTCGTTGACCTGCGCGGCGCGCCTGACCCGCTCCGGTCGCGCGCTGCGGCTGGTGCAGGCAAGGGAGACGCTGCCAGCCGGAACGCCGGACCGTGCGCTGGTCCGGCTGATCGCTCAGGCGCGACGTTGGTGGGCGGTGCTGCGCGCCGGCGACATCAACACGAGCGAGCTCGCAAAGCGCGAGGGCATCACTCCTTCCTATCTCACCCGGGTGGTGCGCCTCGCCTTCCTGGCGCCGGACATCACCGACGCAATCCTGGCAGGGCGACAGCGCATCGGGATCACCGTTGGCAGGCTCACCCTCGGTGAGCCGCTGCCCGCCGACTGGCATGCGCAGAAGGCACTAATGTTGCAGGCTCCCGCTAACCGGAGCTGCTAGGCGCGCTCATCCTGCAAAGGCCCGGATAGAGCGCGAACCATGTCGCGCCGTGCCGTGCGGTCACGTGTCTCACGCACGTGGCGAACAAAGGCTGTGAGGTTTGGCTGCACGCAACGAAGGCCGGTGCGAGCGGGCTCAGGTCGCCGGCAGAAGCCGCGGCGCTCACACCCGGCATGGTCATAGCCACCGTCAACGCTATCCCGCTCGCGGGCATGGAAGATGCCATGCTCCAGGTCGTTGGAGCAGCCGGCAACAACGCGTCGCTTGGCATGGTTGGGGGCCGAACCGTGACGTTAGGAGCAAAATCATGAACCGGCGGCACATGCTGGCCTCCTTGACGCTCCTGGCCATGACAACGCCAGCCGCGGCAAAAGACATTTATTTCTACGGATCGCCACCGGACTGGACACGCTACAAGGAACTGGGGGACGCGGCGGTGCGCGCGCGGCTGGCTGATCCAAAAGTACGCCACGAGCTGCACGCTGTAAGTGAATGGCCGGTCGAGTGGCCGAATGGCTACATGCAGGGAGGCTGGCGGCATGACGGAAAGTCGTTTGAATATCTGACATGCGGTCGGCTGCGGGCGCTTACACCGGTCGATGAACGATATTTCGTGATAAATCTCGCGATTGTTATCGACCATGACAGGGCAGCAGGTATCGATCTCAGCAGCCGCGAGAGCAACAGCCTCGTCAACGTGATCTGCAGCGCATTGGTACCAAAGGCATGCTGCCGCCTGCCCCGTCGGCAGAAGCATCGCCGGACCTGACTGTTGCTTCGGTGAGCGTGACGATCGGGCCCATGCCCGACGGCGCCTATGTAGTGGAAGTTGCGCCTGATGGTGCCGGCCGGCGTGCTGGTCTCACCCCCGGCATGGTGATCGCCCGCGTCAACGGGATTTCGCTGGTCGGCATGGGTGCAGCGATGAGCAACATCCTGGGCAGCGAAGCCGCGAGCCTCGACGTCGAGACAGTCACGGGCGGGCACGTCATTATCGAGCAACCTCGATGAGCCGCGGCTGGCAGATGGGCTGGTACAATGGCTGGAGCCCCGCGGAGCGGATGGCGACGCTGCCGATACAGCGTGAAGCGATCCGTTCGGGCAGGATCGCCGCACCGGAGACCTGCTCGATTTGCGGCGTCACGCCCGAGCCTGGCTCGAACAATCCGGTCGGTTTGCACGACGAGGATTACAGCCAGCCGCTCCTGACCTATCATATTTGCCAAATATGCCACCGTACCTTGCATGGGCGCTTCGAACACCCTGACCCGTGGCGTACGCTGGTTCGAACGCATGGCAGTGGCAGCCGCGGGTTTGAGGGGCTGACCATCGATCCCGCTTCGCAGCGGCAGCCGTTCGAGGTGATGTACCCGGCCGGCCTGCCGCGCGATTGACCTACCAGGATGCGGCGGATGGGACATCGCCGTCATAGAAGCGAGATGACCGGTTCGGTCGCGACGGCCGGATCCTTCGACCGTTACCGTCGAACTTCGCATCCACCCACACGCGATTGTCAAAGGTAAACTCCAGGAATTGCGTGAGCGCATCGACCTGATCGTCGTTGCGCCCGTCGGGAAAGGCCTGAAGCTCATGCCGCAGCGCTGGAAGCCACTCGGCGCTCGCGGGCAAAAGAAAGCCGCCGCTCTGCAACTGCACCGTGTGTCCGGCCAGTCGATCGACTTTCGAGCTGGTGGGGGTCGGACATCGCAGCGCGCCAGGCAGGTTTGCCGCTTTCACCTGCTGGTAGAGCGCGATGCCGATGGATGCACCTTCGATGATCAAGGCGTCCGCTCGCCAATGGCGATGCCAGGCGATCACCCGCTCGGTCAACGTGGTGAAAGCGGCCTGGATGCGGATCACATCAAGCAGGTACCAGTCGCCATCGCGAAATCCCCAGGTCATGCCCACGGAATAATCCGCGGTGATCCGTTCGGTGATCGCCGGATCCCAGCTCTGCACCACCTTGTGGAAGAAGATGCGCGGCGGGCGCTCGTCATATTGTCCGAACCAGTCGAGATCGATGAGCCCACCATCGGCAACGACGGGGTTCTGCTGGAACTGCGCACCGAAATTGCGTGCGCCCATGAGCAGCCGCTGCTCCTCGAGATATGCACGCGGGGCCAGGGCCGGTGCGAGAACGTCCCCCTTACGGCGGTGCCAGACTCGACCGCGAGGAAGCGGTATATCTTCGTCCTGCTCAGCGATGGCCGGCAGGTTGAGGTGATGCCATTCCCCGGTACGTAGCGCCCAGCCGGCAAGATCGTCCTCGTGAATCCGCTGCTGCACGATCACCAGCCGACTGTCGGCGAGGTTGTCGAACCGGTTGAAGAAGGTCGTACGAAACGTCTCGATGGCACGCTCGCGCTCGACAGGCGACAGACTTTCTCCCGCCTTGTGGAAGTCGTCCACGATCATGAAGTGAGTGCCAAGCCCGGTCATGGCACCGTTCTTGGAGGCGGCGCGGACGCCCCCGCCCCCGGTCACCTCGAAATGGTCGCTGCGGTCCTTGCCGCGCTTGATGATGGTGTGCGGGAAGAAATAGCGGAAGCGCGCATCCCTCACGATCGAGCGCGCTTTGTCGACGAGCGGGATCGACAAGGCATCGCCGTAGCTTACGATCGTCACCTTGGCTTTAGGGTCATTGCCCAGCAGCCATGCGGCGAACGAGCCCGAGATCAGCTCCGACTTGCCATGGCGCGGCGGCAGGTTGATGACGAGCCGGTTGATCGTACCGAGTGCGAGTTGCTCGAGCACGTGGACCATCGCGTCGATATGCTGACCGGGGACGAGCGTCTCGCCCCCGTGCAGCATGCGGAACGCCTCCTTGTGGAAGTCACCGAGCGAGCGCTGGACAATCGCGCGGTACATCGCACGCTCCGCACCGTCGGAAAGCAATGTGGGATTGCTCATCGCCGGCCTCCCTCATCGATGTTGGTAGCAGGATCCGCCTGGCGCTCACGGCGAATGACCGGCCTTGCCGGCAGCCCATGCTCTTCGAGCATCTGCTCGATGATCTGCCGCTCCCACTCGAACGCCTCGGGCGTCTCGTCACGTTCCACATTCTTGCGAACAGCGGCAAGGAAGAGCTCGAGCAGGATCTGTTGCGATTTGACGGTGCCTTTGGCCGCGCCCGCCTTGAGCAGCTGAAGGGCGAAGGTGCCGGTGTTGAGCCTGACGTCCTGCCCGTTAACGCGAGCGACGAAGTCCGCAGTCAGTTCACGCTCGAACTCGGCCAGCGGATCGAGCTTCTCTTTCGGCTTCGGTCCCCGCGGATTGCCGCTCTGCCCCTTCTGCCACCGGCTATGAGCCGGGGGCCGCCCCTTGCCGACGATGTACTCGCCATCATCACTCCAATTGGCGCCGGTACGCGCAACAACATGATGGACGCGTTTGACTGCTGCCGCCGAACGCAGGTCAGCGCCTCGCTCTTCCGTTTGGCCCGGCGGACCATCCGGGGTCGGGGCTGGCAATTGGCGCGTACGGCTTCTGACAGCGATGCGCGGGGCAGCCGACGCCGCCGTTGGAGCAGTCGCTGCCGGCGCGGAAACCGGCATTTCGCGAGGAGGTCGAGGACGATTGATTGGCCGAATAGGCATGATGATATTCCAGTGATCGGAAGAGAGGATCAGGCAGCGCGCCGTGCGCGCGCACGCGGCATCACGTCGGGGCGAACCGAGGGCGCGGGTGCTACATCGTCGATGGCGTCGGTCGCCGCTGCCCGCCGTTCGGCGACTTCTGCAAACGTCTCGCCGGTCTCCTGCAATACCGCTTGTCGTCCCGTCGCTTGCTCCCAGCGCTGCACGATCGCATCGACATAGAGCGGGTCCAGTTCGACCCCGCGGCAGACCCGGCCGGTACGCTCGGCAGCGATGAGGGTGGAACCGCTGCCCAGAAAGCCATCGAGCACGATCTCGCCGCGATCGGTCGCATCACGAATAGCGTCCGACAGCATCGCGACGGGCTTGCTCGTCGGATGCATGGCGAGGAGAGCATCTCGCTCGACGCCAAAGCTATTCATGCCCGCATAATGCCAACAATTCGTCCGGTTGCGTCCGAACCGTCCGAGTTGCACATTATTTCGGTGTGACGCCTTACCTTTCTTGACAATAAATATAAGCTCATGCTGCGACCTGTAGAACGAACCCATTCCTCCTGATCTTTTTATCCAGACCGCAAGGTTGAACATTGTAAGATCTGCCGCCCGGATGCCGGACATGATCTCCCAGATGTGGCGCCAGTCCATGAAGAGGTAGAGTAATGCTCCGTCGATGCAGCAGGAAGCAAGCGTTCGGGTACTTGTCGTTTGAAACTCGATGAACTCCGCTTCGCTCATTTCGCCGCTGGCCTGAGCAAATTCACGATGCTTTGCCTTGCCAAGCCCGCTGACGTGACCCGATATTTTCACGTTGAACGGCGAGTCAGTCAGCACCATGCGGGCCTGCTCGTCGCCCATCAGCAGGCGCAGATTGTCCATCTCTAGCGATGATCCGCACAGCACCCGGTGCTCGCCCATCTCCCAAACATCGCCAACCCGGGTGACTTCGCTGCCGGGCAGCCCCGGCGACACCGGACCATCATCTGCATCCTCCTCGACCGTCTCCGGGGCGGGTTGGACGAGATTGTCGATCTCGACCGTGTCGAAGCCGGTCACCTCATAGGCGATCTCGGTATCGAGGCTGAGCAGCTCGGAGAATTCGGCAGCAAGCTCAATCCGGTTCCACTCGGACGTTTCCGCCAGTTTGTTCAGCGCAATACGCAGCATGCGCACCTCGGCATCGTCGAGGTGATCGATGCAGACCGTCGGCACCTCCGCGTAGCCCAGTTCCCGCGCTGCTGAGACGATGCCCTCGCCTCCGATGATCGTCATATTGCCGTCAATGAGGATAGGCAGAACAATTCCGAAGCTGGCAACCGAGTTACGCAGCGCTTCCTCTGCTCCGTCCTTGCGCTTGCGCAGACGTCGTTCGTAGAATTTCAGTTCGTCGATCGGCAGATACTCGATGCGGTCGAGCCGCACGTTGTGACGCAAGATGCGCCCGATGTCCGGCGATGCATCTTCGACGGAAGCGCGTCCCCTACACGTGTTCATACACGAGCTCCTTTGGCAAAGATTGCAACGGGGTGCTGCGCGTTCACGGGCGACTGAAACCGCGGTGCGCCGCAGCCGACCTCAATCCGTCGGCCACGGCTATCTAGCTGCATTTAACTTGCCGGTAAACAGCAAAGTTAGAGAAGGCGATCTAATCTAAGAGGGCAGACTTTCTTTTTCAATCTCATATCTTCAGTTTTGCTTTCTACAGTTGAGGAAAACACAGGATACACTTGCGGATGACACTACTTTCCGTGCCAGCTCCCTGCCGCTTCCCTGCCAAGGGCAGCAGGGAAAGTTACGGTAAATAGCTGTAATTGCTGGTAGAAGACTGGGATCAGCAACCACGAGGCGTCAAAAGCTCTGGCTTTACGCTGTCAACTCAGCCGCTGCAGGGAAACGGGCGAGGAAGAAGGCACCTCGACCTATTGGCCTGGAAGCAGGCAAGCGCTCGTAACTAGCCAGATCGGCGAGCCGGTCCTTCACAGGAAGCTCTCGTAGCGGGCGTGCCGGATAGGACGGCAAAGCGATGTGTGGTCAGCCGCTGGCAGCGAAGCCACAGCCTCGTTGAGATTTTCAATCAACCACGGAGCGCATCGATGTTACCGACGCATCCCGTACTGCCCCTAAGAGCGTCGGAGAATCCACGGCGGAATGGCGGGCTACACAGGGAAGGGAGGGCTCTCCATGGTACCGAGGCGCGTCAAAACAACGCGCAAACGCGCGCCATTCGGGCCGATCGCTTAAAAAAGTGACATGTTTAGGAAAAGGTGGCGGAGCGGGAGGGATTCGAACCCTCGATACGCTTTTGACGTATACTCACTTTCCAGGCGAGCGCCTTCGACCACTCGGCCACCGCTCCGCATGCTTGGAACGGCGGCACTAGTCGGTGTCGCCATCTTGCGCAAGCGCATCGATTGCCTCACCCGTCGCATTGCGTCACGGTGCGCGCATGTCGACGCTTGCCGCCCTGCTGCTGCTCGCCCAGGCGCCCGCCGCCGCGGTGCCTGCGCCCCATGAACCGGTCGAGAGCGACTGGCGTACCATCCCCGACGACGAACTGCTGGTGATGCGGCTGAAGGGCGATCGCACCGTCGTGATCCGGCTTGCGGCCGGCTATGCGCCGCTGCACGTCGCCAGCATCCGGAAGCTGGCGCGCGCGCGTTGGTGGGATGGGTTGAGCGTCTATCGCGTGCAGGAAAATTGGGTGGCGCAATGGGGTGACGCCAGCGAGAAGAAGCCGCTCGCGGCCGGCGTCCCGACGCATTTGCCGCCCGAGTTCGAGATCGCGCGCTTCGCTCCCGCGCAGACGCTGACGCGCGCCGATCCGCATTCGGTGGTGTCGGGAATCACCGCGGATGGCTGGCCGGTCGCCAGCGACGGGCACGGCCATGCGTGGCTGACGCATTGCTACGGCATGGTCAATGTCGCGCGCGACGCCGATCCGACCTCCGGCTCGGGCGCAGAGATGTCGACGCCGATCGGCCAGTCGGCGCGGCGGCTCGATCGGAACTACGCGCTGGTCGGGCGGATCATCGTCGGCATGCACTATCTTTCGTCACTGCCGCGCAGCGATGCGCCGATGGGCTTCTATGCCGAAGCGGCCGAGCGCACGCCGATCGTCGAGATGCGGCTCGCCAGCGACATCCCGGCGGCCGAGCGCTCACGCTATCAGTATCGTGCCGCCGACAATCCGCGCTTCGCCGCGATGATCCGTCGGCGCGAGAACCCACCCGCGCCGACGATTGGGGGTGGCGGGATCGAGGTTTGCGAGGTGCCGCTGGAGGTGCGCCGCGTGCCGTGAAGCGCCCCGCTTCTTCTTGGCGACCGAGAGAAGAAGCGGGATTCCGGATCAAGTCCGGGATGACTGGAGCGACCGACGTCCGAGCCGCCTTGCCGCCGACTCCTGCTCAGCCCAAAATTATCGCTGGGCCGTAATACCTACCGCTGCGCGCCGACCCAATCGGACACCTGCTGCGCGACCTGATTGGCCGCCTGGCTCAGTGCAGTTCCCGATTGCGTAGCGTCGATCGCCGAAACCGGCACACGCGCCTCGAAGCGCCGCTTCTCGACCGTCGGCTTGCCCGGCGGCGTGTACGACGCGTCATACGTCACCACCGCCTGTCGCTGCACCGCATCGACCCCGAAGGTGCGCAGCTCGCCGCCCAACGTCGCGCTCGGCGCATCGAACGACTGCGCCGGCGACAGCACCACCATCTGTGCGCGCGCGGTCAGCGTGTCGGACAACAGCCGCGCGAACAAGCGCGCCGGCGGCTCGGCCCATTGCGCGTCCTTGACATAGGCGAGCGAGGTATCGGTCGCCTGCACCGGCACGCGCGTTCCGGCGATCGACTGCGGCACCGCGGGCACCTCGATCACGATCGCGCGCCCGGTCGCGGAGTTCTGCACCGTGCCCGCCGCCGGCTGTGCCTGCGGCGCGATCGTCAACAGCGACGGCGGCGGCGACGCGCCGAAGCGGATGCAGCCGGCCAGCGGCACCAGCGCCGCGACGATCAGGAGCTTGTTCGCCAAAGCACGCACGATCATTTCCCCTTATAGTCCGGCAGCGCCGGCTGGCCTACCAGCGAGCTGGCGCCACCCTGCTCGACGCGCTCCGAAATCGACTTCAGCGACGAGGCGGTCACGCGCAGGTCGCGCACCAGCTGGTTGACCTGCGGGATCGTCTGCTTGCTGAACGTCGTCAGCCCCGGTCGCGCATCGCCGATCGCGGAATTGAGCGTGTCCGCGCTCTGCTGCGCCGAGGTGATCGCCTTGTTGAGGTTGGCCATCGCCGGCTGGACATCGTTCGCGAGCACGCCATTGGTGGTCTGCGCCAGTGCGCCGATCTGCTCGGCGGCATTGCCCGCCTGCTGGATCGCGATGCGCGTCTGCGCCAGCGTCGCCGCAATCTCTGGCCCGCGATCCGCCAGCGCATCGGTCAGCCGGTTGGTGTTGTCGAGGATGCCCGCGATCGACGCCTGGTTGCGGTCGCTCAGCATCCCCGTCAGTCGCTCGGTCAGCGTCGACAGCCGCTCCAGCAACTGCGGCGCCGAATTCAGGATCGCGCCGATGCCGCCGGTCTTGGTCGGGATCACCGGAACGCCCAGCGGGCAGACGCTCTTGGCGGCGTCGCCATCGGGGCAGGTGATCGGCTGCGCACCCTTGATCGCGCCGTCGAGGCTGACGGTGCTGGTGCCGGTAAAACTGCCCTGGATCGTCGCAGTGGTGCCGCGCAGGATCGGCGTATCGTCGTTCACGCTGATCCGCACGCGCACATATTGCGGATCGGGCTTCCAGAGCGAGATGCTCTTCACCTGACCCGACGGCACGCCCGAGAAGGTCACCGAAGACCCCTTCGCCAGTCCGTCGACCGCCTGACGGAAGAAGATGTCATAGTCGCGCTCTTCCGCGCCGCCGATCCGCGCGATCCACACCGTGAAGATCGCGACCAGCGCCAGCAGGATCAGCACCACCGCGCCGACGAGGACATGGTTCGAACGCGTTTCCATCTCTTAGCCCCTCTCGCCCGACCCGGTGACGCCGGCCGACCTGCCGTATTCCGCCGTATCCGCGCCGCGCGCATAATCGTCCGCCATGCCGCCCTGCGAGCGCTGCCCGCTTTGCAGCTGCGCCACCTCCGTCGGATGCGCGGCAGCATCGCGTGCGGCACTGCGCTCCTGCGAGGCAACCGCCGCCCGGCCGCGTGGCCCGTTGAAATATTCCTGGATCCACGGGTGATCCAGCGCCAACAATTCGTCGATCGTCCCTACCGCGATGACGCGCTTGTCGGCCAGCACCGCGACGCGGTCACAGATCGCGTACAACGTGTCGAGGTCGTGGGTGATGAGGAACACCGTCAGGCCCAGCGTCTTCTGCAACGCCTTGGTCAGGTCGTCGAACGCCGCGGCGCCGATCGGGTCGAGCCCGGCGGTCGGCTCGTCGAGGAACAGCAATTCGGGATCGAGCGCCAACGCCCTCGCCAGCCCGGCGCGCTTCTTCATCCCGCCCGACAGTTCCGCGGGAAACTTCGGCCCGGCATCCCCCGGCAATCCGGTCATCACGACCTTGTAGGAAGCGATCTCATCGAGCAGGGCGAGGTCGAGATCGGGATAGAATTCGCGCAACGGCACCTGCACGTTCTCGGCGACGGTCAACGTCGAGAACAAGGCGCCGCCCTGGAACAGCACGCCCCAGCGCTTGCGGATTTCGACCGTGTCCAGCTCGCTGCGATCGAGGGTCGGCTCACCGAACACCTCGACGACGCCGCGGCTCGGCGATTGCAGCCCGATGATCGAGCGCATCAGCACCGACTTGCCGGTGCCCGAGCCGCCGACCACGCCGAGGATCTCGCCACGCCGCACCTCGAGATCGAGGTTTTCGTGGATCACCTGATCGCCGAACTCATTGCGCAGCCCGCTCACCTTGATGATCGGCGCGGTGTCGGGACGGCTGGCGTTGTGCTGCGGCATCAGATCCAGCCGATCTGTTCGAAGAAGACCGCGAAGAACGCGTCGACCACGATTACCATGAAGATCGCCTGCACCACTGCGGAGGTGGTCTTGAGCCCGACCTGCTCGGCGTCGCCCTTCACCTGCATGCCCTGGAAACAGCCGGCGACGGCGATGATCGCGCCGAACACCGGCGCCTTGATCAGCCCGACGAACACGTCGGTGATCGGCACCACCTCACGGATGCGCGCGACGAATGCCACCGGGGGAATGTCGAGCGCGAACCAGCACAGCAGCCCGCCGCCGATGATCGCGATGATCGACGCATAGAAACCGAGCAGCGGCATCAGGATGATCGCCGCGATCGTCCGCGGCAGCACCAGCGCCTCCATCGGCGAGACGCCGATCGTGCGCATCGCGTCGATCTCCTCGGTCAGCTTCATCGTGCCGAGCTGTGCGGCAAAAGCGGACCCCGATCGCCCCGCGACCATGATCGCGGTCATCAAGACGCCGAGTTCGCGCATCGTGATGCGCCCGACGAGGTTGATCGTGAACGCCTCGGCGCCGAATTGCCGCAGCTGCACCGCACCCTGCTGCGCGATCACGACACCGATCAGGAAGCTCATCAGGCCGATGATGCCCAGCGCCGAAACGCCGACCACCTCGAACCGCTGGACGGTCGCGTTGAAGCGGAAGCGGCTGGGATGGCGGATGACGTGACCGAAGGCGATCGCGGTCTCGCCCATGAACGCCAGCAATCCCAGAGCCGTACGCGCCGAACTCGAGGTGGATTCGCCGATTTCCGCCAGCACCCGCCGGAAGGCGGAGCGCGATTGCGGGCGCATCTGCACCGGCTGATCGGCGGCCTGCACCTGCTCCAGCAGGTTCTGCCCGTCGCCGCTCAGCCCCTCGATCTTCGCGTCGCGCTCGCGTGCGAAACGGTGGATTACCCAGGCGCCGATCGTATCGATCCGCTCGACCGCGGACAGGTCGACGACCGAAACCGTCCCCTCCTGCTTGTCGAGCCGGGTCGGCAGATCCCCCAGCCGCGCCAGCGACAGGTCGCCGGTCACCCGCAGCACCCGCCCGCCACCCGCGCGGGCGCCGTCTTGATCGATGCTGAAATCGGCAGCCGCACTCATCGGTCGATCCATGCGGCAAAGCTCATCTGGTCACAAGCGCCCAGCACGCCAATCGTTCCGCGCGCGTACCACTTTTGTGATCGTTCGCTCACAATGACACATCGATCGTGTGGATGGCGACGCCGACCAGCCCCCCGACCAACGTCCCGTTGATGCGGATGAATTGGAGATCCTTGCCGACCGCATTCTCGAGTCGCTGCGTCACGGTCTGCGCGTCCCAGCCGCGCACCGTTTCCGACACCAGCCGCACGATCGCATCGCCGTAATCGGCCGCCGCGCCCGCCGCCGCGCGACGCACGAAGCGGTTGATGATCCGCCCGAGCCGCGGGTCGTCCTGCAAGGTCGCGCCCAGTTGATGCAGCGCCTCGCCCAGCTTGCCCGCCATCAACGCGTCGGGATCGCGCGCGGCACGCAACATCGCGGCGCGCGCCTGTTCCCACAGCCCGTTGATCCAATTTTGCATCGCGGGGTTTTCAAGCAATTCGATCTTCACCGCCTCGACGCGCGCCTGCAATTCGGGCTCGTGCTGGAGCCGTTCAGCGACGCTCGCCATCGCTTCCTCGACCTTGAGTCGCAACGGATGCTCGGGATTGTCGGCCATCTCCGCGACCAGCTTGTCGAGCCCGTCGACGATCTTGTTGGCGAGCGTCCCGTCCAGCCCGGTCCAGCGCAACACCGTGCCGGCGCGGTCGTGGACCATCGCGCGGATCAGATGCTCGTTCGCCTCCAGCGCCCCGCGCATCCAGCGCACCAGCGCGTCGATCACCGGGCGATGCCGCTCCTCCGTCATCGCCGCCGCCAGCGCACGGCCCAGCATCGGCGACACCTGCGTTTCGCGCACCCGCGCCACCATCATCGCGCGCACCATCCCGCCCAGCCGCTCCTGGTCGAGTGCCTGCAATACTTCGGTGGCAAGCCGCGAGATGCCGCGCGTCAGCCGGCTGCCCCCTGCCCCACGCGGGTTGGCGAGCCACCGCCCCGCCGCCGCCGCGACGTCGATCCGCTGCATCCGCCGCGCGACGACCGCGGGGATCAGGAAATATTCGCGGAGGAATTGCGCCAGCTGGTCGCCGATCCGGTCCTTGTTGCGCGGGATGATGGCGGTGTGCGGGATCGGCAATCCGAGCGGATGACGGAACAGCGCGGTCACCGCGAACCAGTCCGCCAGCCCGCCGACCATCGCCGCCTCGGCAAAGGCGCGGACGAAACCCCAGCCGGGATGCCGCGGCTCCAGCGCGCGCGACGCGAAGAACGCCGCTGCCATCGCCACCAGCAACAGCCCCGCCACGCGCCGCATCCTCACAAGGGCGGCGGGCGGAGGGGCGGCGCGGACGATCATCCCCGTAACAATCCCCGATCGCCCGCGAAGTTCAAGCGTGTCGTTCGACGGAGAGTGGACCAGACAATGACAACCCCGTTCGCCCTGAGCTTGTCGAAGGGCGTGTTGCTGGACACGTGCTTCGACAGGCTCAGCACGAACGGGGGTGAGGAACGTCCTTAACATGTGCCCCTGCCAAGACCGAGCCCACGTCTGTCGCATCCCCCTATTCCGCCGGATGAGATCCCTCACCCCGGAACGGTATCCGCCCATGCGGCGCGCCGATCGTGTCGTGCGGCGAATGCTCGATCACCGGACCATCATCGCCCGGACGATACGTCAACAGACGCCGCCCCAGCCACGGCCCGACACGCCGCTCGACCCCGATCGCCAGCGAAAAGGCCGCAGGCACGATCAGCAGCGTCAACACGGTCGAGACGATCAGGCCGCCGATCACGACGATCCCCATCGGCGCGCGCGACGCTCCATCGCCCGACAGCGACAGCGCGGTCGGCACCATCCCGGCGACCATCGCGACAGTGGTCATCACGATCGGCTGCGCGCGCTTGTGGCCTGCGTCGACGATCGCGTCATACGACGGTACGCCCGCCTGCATTTCCTCCAGCGCGAAGTCGATCAGCAGGATCGAATTCTTGGCGACGATCCCCAGCAGCATCAGCAGCCCGATGAACACCGGCATCGACAGCGGATTGCCGGTCAGCCGCAACGCGATCAACCCGCCGAGCGGCGCGAGCGTCAACGACGCCATGTTGACGAGCGGCGGCAGCAAGCGGCGATACAGCAGCACCAGCACCGAGAAGACCAGGAACACGCCGGCCACCACCGCGACGATGAAGTTCTGGAGCATCTCCATCTGCCACTTGGCCTGCCCGACGCTCAGCTCGCCCACGCCCAGCGGCAGGTTCTTCATCGCGGGCAATTGCTTGACCTTGGGCAGCATCACGCTGATCGTCTGGCCCGGGCTCAGGTCGGCACCGATCGTCAACTGGCGTTGCTGGTTGATGCGCTGGATACGCGTCGGGCCGGACCCGAACCCGATCTCCGCGACCAGATTGAGCGGCACCGATCCGCCGGTCAGCGTCTGCACCGGCAGGTTCTGGATCGTCGCCAGCCGCGATCGCGAACTCTGCTCCAGCGCGACGCGGATCGGGATCTGCCGATCGTTGAGCGAGAAGCGCGCGCTGTTCTGGTCGATGTCGCCGATCGTCGCGATTCGGATCGCGTTCGACAACGCGGCGGTGGTCACCCCCAGGCTGGCGGCAAGGTCGAGGCGCGGCTTGATGATGATCTCCGGCCGATTGAGATCACCCGCGATCCGCGGCGCGAGCAGCCCCGGCACCGTCCCCATTTCCTTGACCAGCCGGTCGGCGGCCTGTCGCAGCACGACCGGATCGTCGCCGCCCAGCGTGATTGAGACGTCACGGTTGTTGTCGCCCCAGCCGAACTGCGACTGGAAGTTGACGCGCGCGTCGGCGATCTTCGCCAGCTCCGGCGCGAGCGCACGCTCGAACTCGGTCGAGGTCTTGTTCCGCTTCTCGCGCAACTGCGCCGTCACGCGGCCCGATCCAACCAGCGTGCGGGTATAGATGCTCTCCACCTCCGGCTGCTTGCTGAGCACGGCATAGACCTGATCGACGACGCCCTGCGTCGTCTGCAACGTGCTGCCCGGCGGCATCGTGATCGTCACGGTCGAGCGCGGCATGTCGCGCGCTGGCTGGAAGGTCAGCGACGAGGTCGCGAACATCGCGATCGTCGCCACGAACGCCAGCACGCCCGCCCCGATCATCCACAGCCGATGATCGCGCCAATAACCCACGACGCGGTGCATTCCGCCCTTGGCGCGCGCGCGCCGCGCGGGTGCCGTCGAGCGTCCAGATCAGCAGCCGTTGATAGGTGTTGAGCAACCAGCCCCCGCCATGTTCGACATGTCCGCCGGCCTTGAGGAAATAGGCCGCGACCATCGGGGTGATCAGCCGCGCCACCGCAAGGCTCATCAGCACCGCCGCGACCACGGTCAGCCCGAAGTTCTTGAAGAACTGCCCGGCGATCCCCGGCATCAGCCCGACCGGCAGGAACACCGCGACGATCGCCATCGTCGTCGCCAGCACCGCCAGCCCGATCTCGTCGGCCGCATCGATCGACGCCTGATACGCGCTCTTGCCCATCCGCATGTGGCGGACGATGTTCTCGATTTCCACGATCGCATCGTCGACCAGCACGCCCGCCACCAGGCTGAGCGCCAGCATCGTCATGTTGTTGAGCGTGAAGCCCATCAGATCCATGAACCAGAACGCCGGGATCGCCGACAGCGGGATCGCCAGCGCCGAGATGATCGTCGCACGCCAGTCGCGCAGGAACAGGAACACGACGATCACCGCCAGGACCGCGCCCTCGATCATCGCATGGATCGCGGTCTTGAACTGCTCCAGCGGATATTTCGACCCGTCGAGCCGCATCTTGAAGCGGACCTGCGGGTTGCGCTTCTCCAGCGCTTCCAGCTTGGCCTTTGCCTCGCGGAAGACGGTGACGTCCGAATAGCCCTTGGCGCGCGTGAAATCGAACGACAGCGCCTGTCGCCCGTCGACCGACGCGGCGGAGCGCTGTTCGGCGTAGAGATCGCGGACCGTCGCGACATCGGACAGCCGCACGGTGCGGCCGTTGCCGACGTTGATCTGCAACTGGCCCAGTTCGTACGCGGTATGCGCATTGCCCAGCACGCGCACCGATTGCTCCGCGCCCGCGATTTCGGCGCGGCCGCCCGGCGCGTTGAGGTTCACCTGTCGCAATTGCGCGTTGATCTGGCTGGCGGTCAGGCCCTGCGCCGCGAGCCGCGCGGGATCGAGGATCACGCGGATTTCACGGCTGACACCACCGTTGCGCGTCACCCCGCCCATGCCCGGAACCGACATCAGCTCCTTGGTCACGGTATTGTCGATGTACCAGCTAAGCTGTTCCAGCGTCATGTCGGTGCCGACCGCGGTATAGCTGCCCAGGTCATTGTCGTTGATCTTCACCCGCGCGACCTGCGGCTCAAGGATCCCCTCGGGCAAATTGCCGCGGATCTGCGTGATCGCGTCGCGCGCCTCGTTCACCGCGCGGTCGATCGGCGTGCCGATGTCGAGCTGGACGATCGTCGTCGACGTGCCCTCGGACACGAACGACTGGATCTCGTCGATCCCTTCCAGCGAACGCACCGCCGCCTCGACGCGCTGCGTGACCTGCGTTTCCAGCTCGCTGGGCGCCGCGCCCGGCTGGGTGATGTCGATCGAGACAATCGGAAAGTCGATGTCGGGCTGTTCGTTGATATCCATCCGCACGAAGCTGACGATCCCCGCGACCGTCAGCATCAGGAACAGGACGATCGACGGCACCGGGTTGCGGATCGACCAGGCGGAGATGTTACGAAAGCCCATGACGTCCCGTCCTCTTATCGCGCGGCGGTCGGCTTGGCGCGCTGTGGCTTCACCAATTGCCCGGGGTTCAGGAACGCGCCCGCCGATTGCACGATGCGTTCGTCGCCGTTCAGCCCGCTGGCGACCGCGACGCGGTCGTCCGCGACGGTGCCCAATGTCACCGACCGGCGCTCCACCTTGTTCTGCGCGTCGACGATATAGACGTAATTGCCCTTCTCGTCGCTCAGCAATGCCGATTGCGGCAGCTCCGGCTGGCGCGCACCGCCCGCGGTGATCGTCGCGCTCGCGAAACCGCCGGGGCGCAACGCCGGGTCATAGGCGAGCCGGACACGCGCGATCCCCTGCCGCGTCTGCGGGTCGATGACGGGTGCGACCTGCCACACCGTGCCCGGGAAGGAGCGCGTGTCGCCGACCGGCACCACCTGCGCGGGCGAGCCGACCCGCACCACCTGCAGATCACCCTCGGCGAGTTGCGCCCGCATCTCCATCTCGCCGCCCTTGGCCATGCGGAACAGCATCCCCGAGCCCGAGCTGACGATCTGCCCCGGCTCGACGCCGCGCGTCAGGATCAATCCGGCGGCGGGCGCACGAATGTCGAGCCGCGCGTTGCGCGCGCGCTGCTCGGACAAGGTCGCCTGCGCCACCTGCAAGCGCGCGCGCTGCATCGCGGGTCGCGATCCGACGCTGGACGTCGGCCTTAGAAATGAAGCCGCGATCGACGAGGCTCTGCGCACGCTCCAGCTCGGATTGCGCCAGCGTCAGGTCGGACTTGGCGACGTTGATCTGCGCGGCCAGCGATTGTGCGGTCTGCGCCTGCACCGAACGGTCGATCGTCGCCAGCACCTGCCCGGCGCGCACCCATTGGCCCGGCTCGACCAGCACGCGGCTGACCATCCCGCCCTCGCCCGCGACACCGACCGGCATCTCGCGCGTCGCCGCCAGCGTTCCGGTCGCGCTGATAATCCGCGACACGGACTGCGCACCCGGCACGATCACGGTCACCGCCGGTGCCTGGCTGGCGGCGGTAGCGGGCGGCGCCTCATCACCTTTGGGGCGCAGCACGTACCAGGCGATGCCCGCGGCGATCAGCGCCACCAATCCGCCGATCAGCAACCAACGACGCCGCGTGCGTGGCGAGCGATCCTCCAGCACCAGCTGTTCGCCCTGCATCTCCCCGCCCTGGTACGTCATGATTCCCCTTTCGCGCCCCGGCGTGTATTACACGCATATGTCACCGTGACAAGCGGCGCGCGGTTGCGGCGCGTCTTATCGCGATTGTCACGGCCTGTCCCGTTCATCTTGCATTCCGACGCGCTCTGGCAGTGCTCCATTCACTTGAGTTAGTGGAGTTTTCTCGCATGAACCGAATGTTGCCCGCGCTGATGCTGTCTGCCGCCGCCGTTCTGGCGACGCCGGCCGCGGCGCAGGTCGCGCTGCCGATGGCGACGGTCGTTCCCGAAGGGACCGTGCTGGACGTCACTGCCACCGGTCGCGTGTCGCGTACGCCGGATCTCGCGACGATCACTGCCGGCGTGGTGACGCAGGCGCCGGTCGCCGCCGCCGCACTGGCCGAGAATGCACAGCGAATGGACGCGGTCATCAAGGCGCTGAAGGCGGCCGGGCTCGCCGCGCGTGACCTGTCGACCAGCAACGTCGCGCTGTCGCCGCAATATCGCTACCAGGACGGCAAGCCGCCGGTCGTGACGGGATATCAGGCGAGCAATTCGGTCGCGATCCGCTTCCGCGACATCGCCAAGGCCGGTGCGGTGCTCGATGCGCTGGTGCGCGCGGGTGCCAACCAGATCGACGGGCCGAACCTGTCGCTTTCTGATCCGGATGCGGCGCTCGACGAGGCGCGGACGCAGGCGATCGCCAAGGCGCGGGCGCGCGCCGAACTCTACGCTAAGGCCGCGGGGCTGTCGGTCGGGCGGATCGTCGCGATCAACGAGGCGGGCGAGAATGGCGGCGACCGGCCGCGTCCGATGCCGATGATGGCACGCGCTGCCGTCCAGTCGGAGGCGGACACGGTGGTTCTGCCGGGCGAGACCGACGTCACCGCCAGCGTCAATGTCCGTTTCCTGTTGAAGTAAGTCACCGCTACGTCACCCCGGACTTGATCCGGGATCCCGCTTATTCTCGAAGAAGGCGTAAGACAGTGACGGACGCTCCCTCGATGGCGGGGATCACATCAATCCTCTTCGAGCCGTCATTGCGAGCGTAGCGAAGCAATCCAGAGCGTCCTGGCTGTGGCCCTGGATTGGTTCGCTACGCTCGCAATGACGATGCTGGATCGCTGACGTCATCACGACCTCGCGAATGGTTGCCGGTCTGATCATTCGACATACAAAAGCGGCCGCCCGGTTTCCCGGGCGGCCGCCTTGTCGTTCGATCTTGGTCGGTGCGATTAACGCACGCGGCCGCGACGCGCCAGGTTAACGATCGCCAGCAGAACGACCGCACCCAGCAGCGAGACCAGGAACGAATAGATCGTCAGCGGCGCGTTGTTGATCGAGCCGCCCGAGAAGATCAGGCCGCCGAGGAACGCGCCGACGATGCCGACCACGATGTTGAGGAAGATACCCTGCTGCGCGTCGGTGCGCATGATCATGCTGGCCAGCCAGCCGATGACACCGCCGATAATAAGCCACAGAATGATACCCATGATACTACTCCCCTCAGATGCGCCCGAAGTGGCTGCTCTGGCGGGAATTACTCACGAACCCGGTACATTGTTCCGGTCCCGTAACCCATATTGTCATCACGTTTGCGCACTCCGCCCCTCCGCCTGTCTCGACGCGGGACGACGTGCGACAAAGGGTCAGAACTTCTGCTGGCGCTCGTACAACGACTTGTAATGCTGGATGCGGGTGACGCGCAGTCCCGGCATCCCCGATCGGTCGATCGCGCGCTGCCAGCCGGCGAATTCCTCGACGGTCAGGCTGTAGCGGGTGCAGACGTCGTCGACGCTCAGCAGCCCGCCGTTAACCGCGGCAACCACCTCGGCCTTGCGGCGCACCACCCAGCGGGTCGTGTCCGGCGGCGGCAGGGAGTCGATGGTCAACGGCTCGCCTAGCGGACCGATGACCTTGGCAGGGCGACAATTTTCTTGTTGTTCTATCATTCCAAACCTCGGTTCGGGGCCGCGACCCCATTCCATGTCGTACCTGCTGCGTAACGGCGATGGATTGAACGGCCCCTAAAGCGGTGCGGTAAACGACCCGTTCACGGCTGTTTCCAATGGTGAATGGCCGCTGCGGCGTCGGCATTGAACGCGCCGCCGGTCGGGCGGGCCGGCTCGTCCAGCGCACGCGCGACCTGCGCGGTGCGCGACGCGAGCTGGCGCGCGCGCAGGCTGCACAACAGCGGCATATCGTGTGGGGGATGTTCGACTTTCATGCCCTCGATCTACCCCACACGGTCTGAAAGCCCGGTAAAGCCGGCGGAAACGCTTCGTTCATTTCGGTTTACGCCGCGGGGGTCGCGGCTGTATGGTGGTCGCCATCATGGACAGCGGTGAATTCCAGCTCGCGCCCGGTGCGCGACGCATCGTCGTGGCGATGTCGGGCGGGGTCGACAGCTCGGTCGTCGCCGCACTGGCTGCGCGCCAGCCGGATGCCGAAGTGATCGGCGTCACGCTCCAGCTCTACGACCATGGCGAGGCGACGAAGCGCGCCGGTGCGTGCTGCGCCGGGCGTGACATCCGCGATGCGCGCGCGGTCTGCGACAAGCTTGGCATCGCGCATTACGTCTTCGATCACGAAAGCAGCTTCCGCACGACCGTCGTCGACGCCTTTGCCGACGAATATCTCGCCGGCCGCACCCCGATACCGTGCGTCCAGTGCAACATGGGGCCGAAGTTCACCGACCTGCTGGCGCTCGCGCGCGATCTCGGCGCGGATTGCCTCGCGACCGGCCATTACGTGCGCCGCGTCATGGGACCGGCCGGGGCGGAGTTGCACCGCGCCGCCGACCCGGCGCGCGACCAGAGCTATTTCCTGTTCGCGACCACGCAGGAACAGCTCGACTTCATCCGCTTCCCGCTCGGCGGTCTGCCCAAGGCGCGCGTCCGCGAACTCGCCGCCGAACTCGCGCTGCTGGTCGCCGACAAGCCCGACAGCCAGGACATCTGCTTCGTCCCCGACGGCGATTATGCGTCGTTGGTCAAGAAGCTGCGCCCGGAGGCGGCGACCGGCGGCGACATCGTCGACCTCGCCGGCCGCAAGCTCGGCGAGCATCGCGGGCTGGTGCATTATACGGTCGGGCAGCGGCGCGGGCTGGAGATCGGCGGCACCCCCGAGCCGCTCTACGTCGTACGGATCGAGCCGGAAACGCAGCGGGTGGTGGTCGGTCCGCGTGCCGCACTGGCGGTCGCGGCTGCGCGGCTCGAGCGGCTGAACGTGCTCGGCCCGCTGGACGGTCCGCTCACCGCCAAGGTGCGATCGATGGCCAAACCAGTGCCGGCGCGCATGTCAGGCGACCGTCTGTTGTTCGACACGCCTGAATATGGCGTCGCCCCCGGTCAGGCGGCGGTGCTCTATGCGGGAGACCGCGTGCTGGGTGGCGGCTGGATTGCGGCGACCGAGCCCGCGCTGGTCATCGAGCAAACCGCCGCACTTGTCGCGAACTGACACCCAACCGACCGATCCGAAGCCGCTTCCAGACAAAGGCCCGGCGCCGCGAGGGCACCGGACCAGTTTCGTCTAGGGAGCAACTCCAGACGGTAAGGAGAGGCGGGCGACGGCAACCGGCGCCGCCCGCAATGTCGTCAGAATGCGTTGGTGGTCGCGGTCGCGACATTGCCGTCGGTGGCGTTCAGCGGCAGCGCACCGACATCCGACAGGTTCTCGTCGCCGGGCAATGTCTCGTTCAACGCCGCGTCGTTGCCCAGGTCGGCATTGATCGCGGAGTCATTGGCGGTGTCGGTCTTCGATCCGCATGCCGCCAGCGAGAGCGCCAGCGCCACCGCAGACATGCCAGCAACGATCTTCTTCATCAACGCACATCCCTTCATGGTCGATGGCGAAGCGCCACCGTCCCATTCAAAGTACATCGAATTAGTAGGAGATCAAGCCTGTTTCGTCACCGCTGCCAGCCCGGTCGCAACGCGACCCGCAGGACGCAGTCGTTGTTGGTGACGTACAGCGCCGCACCGCCCTCACCGAAGGCAACATTCGCGGCGGGCGTCGTCGTCTCGATCAGCCCGATCGGTTCGCCTTCCGGGGTCAGGAACATGATCCCGCCGGGCATCGAGCACACCAGGGTCCCGTCGCGCGCCACCTTCATCCCGTCGGGCAGCCCCGGCTTGCCCTGCGCATGCCCCGCCTTCGCGGACACCAGCACCCGCGAAGCGCGCGGCATCCCGTCACGCCCGAGGTCGTAGGCGATCACGCGCGGATCGTCGGCGTCCGAAACCGCGACGTACAGCCGCCGCTCGTCGGGTGACAGCGCAATGCCGTTTGGCCGCGTCAATGATCCGTCGACCAGCACCGCCTCCCCGCCCGCACGCCAGCGATAGACGCCGTTGACGCTCTGCTCCTTGGCGGGCGACCGGTCGTCCCCCGCCAGACCATAAGGCGGATCGGTGAACCAGATCGCCCCGTCGCGTGCGACATGCATGTCGTTGGGGCTGTTGAACCTTTTGCCCTTGTACCGGTCGACCAGCACCGTCCGCGCCCGCGTCTTCAGGTCGACGCGGTCGATCGACCGCCCCCCGCTATTCGCTATCAGTAGCCGCCCACCATGATCGAGCGTCAACCCATTCGCACCCGGCTCGCGCAGAACGGTGCGATCAGGGTCAGGGGCGCCCGACGGCGACAGGAACGTCGTCACGCCGTCGCCCCGCGACCAGCGCCGCACGACATTGGCCGGTGGATCGGAAAACAGCAGATAGCCGCCGTCCAGTGGCACCCACACCGGTCCCTCCGCCCATTGGATGCCGGTCGCGATCACCTCGACGCGCGTGCCCGGCGCGACGATGCGGTCGAAGGCCGGAGTCAGCCGTCGCAGCACAACCGAAGGAGTCGCATCCGCAAACCCAGTCAGCGCCGCCCCCGCTAGTCCCACCAGCACAGCGCGCCGGCCCGGCCGGTCAGCGTTCATCGCCATCATCCTGCAACCCCTCCACTTTTCGCATCAGGCGCACGCTCGCACGGATCGCACGCCTCGCCAAACGGGTTGAGCCGCGATGGCGCACAAGAAACCGCATCTGCCCGAGAAGATCTGCGCAAGCTGCCACCGCCCGTTCGCATGGCGCAAGAAATGGGCACGCGACTGGGATTCGGTCAAATATTGCTCGGATCGCTGCCGCGGCGTCGGCGAACGCCCGGCGCCATAGCCCGGCCGTCAACGACCGCGTTCTGCGCCACCTTCGCCAACTTCACCGCGCGCCGCGCCGATCGATAGTCGCCAGCGCACCAAGGAAGTTCGCGATCTCGCGCCGCCGCGCGTCGGTGTCCGCCAGTTCGCCGTCGACCCCCAGCCGCCACCGCAGCGACCGCCGCTCGGGCGTGTCGTGCAACGCCGCAAACACATCGGCGCGCTCCTCCACTTCCTCGGGCGATTCCGCCAGTCCGGCCTCCACCAGCCCGTCCGCCTGCCGTCGCAGCGCGATCGCGATCTCCTGCAACGACAGTTCGGGATGATATTGCACGCCCCAGAACACACCCTTGTCGTGCCGGATCTCGGCGGCCTGCACCTGCGTCACCGCATTGCCCGCCAGCCGCGTCGCGCCCGGCGGCAAGCTCTCGACCTCGTCGCCGTGGATCGCGGGCGCATCCCAGGTCGCAGCGCGCCCCGCAAGCAATGGATGCTCGCGCCCCTCGGCGGTCGCGACGATCCGCCGCGACAGCCCGGCCTCCATCCGCTCCGGCATCTTGCGGACCGTGCCGCCCGCCGCCGCCACCGCAACCTGCAACCCTGCGCACGACCCGAACGACGGCGTTCCCGCCGCGAACACCGCGCGCATGAACGCCAGTTGCCGACGCACCTCGGGTGTATCGTCGTAGACGTGCAGCGGCGAGCCGGTCAGGAACACCGCGTCATAGTCGCCCAATTGATCTGCGGTGAAGGTCGGCGAGTCGTCGTCGGCGGGCTGGCAAATCTCGATCGTCGCGCCGGGCATCATCTGTCCCAGCGTATCGGCATAGCTCTCGCCCGAACTTTGCCCGGTGTGCGCGCGGCGCGCCTCGCGCTCCTTGGGATTTTCGCTCTGCGCAATCAGAAATCGGGGCACGCCGGTCCACCTCGGGTCGTATTCGGGAACCCCGCCAACGCTTCACGTCGTGGTAAGCCCCTGGCGAGCGATATTCTTCCCCGATCGCCACACCTGTCATCAAGGCTGCACAAAGCACGCCCATCCGTGCGCCATTCCGATCCGCGCAGATGAAGAGGCTCGCCCGTGCTCGTTTCCCGCCGTTCCCTGATCGTCGGCGCCGGTGCGCTGACCGCGTCGCCGCTGTTCGCCGCCACCACTGACGCCGCGCGCGGCTTCACCCACGCCGTCGCCAGTGGCGAACCCGGCCCCGACTCGGTGCTGCTGTGGACGCGCTGCGTGATGGCGGGCGCGGGCGAGGTCACCGCCGAGATCGCCGAGCGACCCGACATGAGCGGCGCGCGTCCGGTCGGCGCGCAGATCACCGGCCCGTGGCGCGACTATACCGTCAAGCTTACTGCCGACGGGCTCGCCCCCGATCGCTGGTATTGGTTCCGCTTCATTTCCCCCGACGGCACACGCTCGGCGATCGGGCGCACCCGCACCCTGCCCGCCGATGGCGTCCGCCCGTGGCGCGCGGCGATCTTCTCGTGCTCGAACCTCGGCTATGGCTTCTTCAACGCTTATGCCCATGCGGCGGCGCGTGACGACCTCGACTGCTCGATCCACCTCGGCGACTATTTCTACGAATATGCGCCCGATCATTATCCGACGACCAGCCAGCTGGTCCCCGGCCGCCTTCCGCAGCCGCTCGCCGAGACGATCCACCTCGACGATTATCGCCAGCGCTTCGCCAGCTACCGGGCCGACCCCGATCTGCAGGTGCTCCACGCGCGGCTGCCGATGATCGCGCAGTGGGACGACCACGAAAGTGCCAACGACAGTTGGGAGGGCGGCGCGGAGAACCACGATCCCGCCACGGAGGGCGATTGGAACCAGCGCCGCTCCGCCTCGATCCAGGCGTATCGCGAATGGATGCCGGTCTCGGACGAGCCGTGGAAGAGCTATGACATCGGCGCGCTCGCCACGCTGTTCCGCACCGAGACGCGGCTGCTCGGGCGCACGCAGCAGCCCGATCTCGACGTCCTGTTTAAGTCCAGCGATCCCGCCGCCGCCTTGCGCGCCTTCCGCGACGGGGCCTGGCAGGATCCGGGCGCGACGATGATGGGGTGGCAGCAGGAAAGCTGGCTGAACCACGCGCTCGCCGCCTCGGTGCGCAGCGGGCGGCGCTGGCAGGTCGTCGGCTTCGGGACGATCATGGGGCAGACGATGATGCCCGCCGATGCGGAGACATGGGTCGCGCCCAAGTCGAACCGCTACGTGACCGCCGGCATCGCCGCCGCGCAGGCCGGGCTGCCCTTCAACTTCGATAATTGGGGCGGCTATCCCGCCGCGCGTGCGCGCTTCCTTAAGGAGGCGCAGAAGCTGGGCGGCAGCACGGTGCTGATCTCGGGCGACAGCCACAATGCCTGGGCCTATGATCTTTCGCAGGACGGCCATGCCGCCGCGGTCGAGTTTGCCGGGCACAGCGTCACCTCGCCGGGGTTCGAGAGCGCCTCGACCTACGATCCGCGCCGCATCGCCGCCGATCTGGTACGCACCAACCCCGAGCTGAAATGGTGCGACACGTCGCGTCGCGGCTATATGGCGCTGACGATCGCGCCCGATCGCGTCCGCAACGACTGGATCATGGTCGATACGATCACCAAGCGCACTCCCGCCGCGTCGATCGGCTATTCCGCCACCGTCACCCACGGCCGCAATCAGATGGCGTAGCATCATACCGTCATTCCCGCGCAGGCGGGAATGACGAAGGCGGCGGGCGATCCGGCGGGATTTATTTGCCCGAACGCCGAAGCTTCCCCGCCACCAAGCCACCCATCGTCATGAATTAGCAACCATATAGTCACGAGCCCGCAAACACCCGCGCGCAGGGGAGCGCAACGCCGCGCCATAAAGGCGGGCATAAAGGGAAAAGATCATGCTTCGTTCGATGCTGCTCGCCGGCACTGCGCTGCTCGCCGCCATCGCCACGCCCGCGCTCGCCGCCGACACGCCCCCCGCTACGCCCGCCGCCTATCCTGCCACGGACACCCCGGCCGAAACGCAGGGCAGCGAAGTCGTGGTGCTCGGTTTCGGGCAGGCGCGGCAGGTGCAGACGATCACCGCCGCCGACATCGAACGCCAGACCCCTGGCACCACCCCGCTCAAGGCGCTCGCCAAGCTGCCGGGCGTCAATTTCCAGTCGGCCGATGCCTTCGGCGCGTATGAATGGTCGAGCCGCATCTCGCTGCGCGGCTTCAACCAGAACCAGCTCGGCTTCACACTCGACGGCATTCCGCTCGGCGACATGAGCTACGGCAACGCCAACGGCCTCCACATCAGCCGCGCGATCATCTCGGAGAACGTCGGCAGCACCACTGTCGCGCAAGGTGCGGGCGCGCTGGGCGAGGCATCGACCTCCAACCTCGGCGGCACGCTGCAATTCTTCTCGCGCCGCCCGTCGGACACGTTCGGGATCGCCGCTTCGGGCACCTATGGCTCGAACGACACGTACCGCGGGTTCGTGCGCGTCGACAGCGGCGACATCACCGGCAACGGCCTGCGCGGCTATCTCAGCTACGGCTATCTCGAGGCCGGCAAGTGGAAGGGTGACGGCGTCCAGCGCCAGCATCAGGCGAACGCCAAGCTGGTGCAGGATTTCGGCGCGCGCGGCTCGATCACCGCCTTCTTCAACTTCTCGGACCGCCGCGAGAACGACTATCAGGACCTCAGCCTCGATATGATCCGGCGGCTGGGCTATGATGCCGACAATCTCGCGCCGGATTATGCGCGTGCGCTGCAATTCGCGCAGATCTACAACAATCAGGTGACGCGCGCCGGTTCGGCGACCGCTGCTTTGCCCTATCCGAGCGCCGGGCTGACCTTCCCGTCGCCCTACACGTCGGTCGATGATGCCTATTACGATGCCGCCGGCCTGCGCCGCGATTACCTGACCGGGATCACGATGGATGCGCCGCTGACCGAGGCGGTGACGCTGTCGGTCACCGGCTATTATCACGACAACCACGGCCAGGGTGTGTGGGTGACGCCGTATCTCGGCACGCCGGGCGGCGCGCCGCTGTCGATCCGCACCACCGAATATGACATCAACCGCGGCGGCACGATCGCGCGGCTGAAGGTGGAAACCGGCGCCAATACGCTGGAGGTCGGCGGCTGGTACGAATCGAACAGCTTCCGCAACGCGCGGCGCTTCTACGGCGTTGCGGGCGGATCGACCTTCTCCGGCAATGTGCTGTCGTTCCAGAAGAACCCCTTCGCCACGCAGTTCGACGTCGATTTCCAGACCGACACGAAGCTCTATTACGTCAGCGATCGCCTGACCCTCGGGCAGCTGACGCTGACCGGCGGATGGAAGGGCTACGAGGTCACCAACAAGGCGACGCCGATCGTCGGCACGCTGGCGAGCGGCAAGATCGACGCGCGCGACTGGTTCCTGCCGCAGGTCGGCGCGGTCTACGGCTTCGGCCCGGCCGAGGCATTCGTGACCTACACCGAGAACATGCGCGCCTTCGTCTCGGCCGCGGTCGGCGCCTCGCCGTTTGCAACGACACAGCAGGGCTTCGACGCGATCCGCGGTCGCCTGCGCCCGGAAAAGTCGAAGACCGCAGAGGCCGGCATCCGGTTCCGGAGCGGCGGCTTCCAGGGGTCGATCGCGGGCTATTACGTCGATTTCTCGAACCGGCTGCTCGCCTATACCAGCGGCGCCGGGATCGTCGGCAATCCGGTGACGCTCCAGAACGTCGGCGGCGTCGAGAATTACGGCGCGGAGGCGACCGCGCTCTACAAGATCGCGCGCCCGCTCTCGATCTTCGCCTCTTATTCGTACAATCACTCCGAATATAAGGACAATGTGTTCGGCGCAAACGGCGCGCTCATTACCGCCACGCGCGGCAAGACCGTCGTCGACAGCCCGCGCCACATGGCCAAGGGCGAGATCGTCTATGACGATGGCCGCTTCCTCGCGCGTGTCGGCGCCGATTACATGAGCAAGCGCTACTTCACCTACACCAACGACCAGTCGGTCGGCGACCGCGTGCTGGTGGATGCGACGATCGGCTACACGATCGGCGACCTCGGCGGGCTGCACGGCGTCCGGATCGAGGGCAGCGCCACCAACCTCCTCGACAAGCGCTACGTCTCGACGATCGGCTCGAACGGCTACACCGGCAGCGGCGACAACCAGACGCTGCTCGCCGGCGCGCCGCGCCAATTCTTCGTCTCGCTGCGCACCGGCCTGTGATCCCTGCTCTCTCGAAAGTCCTGTAAGATGCGTCATTTCCTGACTGCGGGCGTCGCCCCGCTCGCCCTGATCGTCGCGGCGCCCGCGCTGGCGCAGAGCGTCACACCGCCGACCGACGACACCGCACCGGCCGACCCGGCGGGTGACGACATCATCGTCACCGGCACCGCCACCCGCGCCGTTGCGCAGATCACCAATGTCGAGATCCAGAAGGTGCTACCCGGCATCAGCCCGCTCAAGGCGCTTCAGACGCTGCCCGGCGTCACCTATCTGACCGCCGATCCGTGGGGCAATAACGAGCAGAACATCTCGCTGTTCGTCCACGGCTTCAACGCGCAGCAGCTCGGCTACACGCTCGACGGCGTTCCGCTCGGCGATCAGCAATACGGCAATTACAACGGCCTGAGCCCGCAGCGTGCGACGATCTCGGAGAATGTCGGCCGCGTCGTGCTCGCCTCGGGTGCGGGCGATCTCGGCACCGCGTCCACCAGCAATCTCGGCGGCACGATCGACACCTTCACCAGCGATCCCAAGCCGACCTTCGGCATCAGCGCCGCGCAGACCGTCGGCAGCTACGAGGCGACGCGCAGCTACGTCCGCCTCGACAGCGGCGACATCGGCCAGAACACGCGCTTCTACATCTCGGGCGTGCGCCAGCGCGCACGCGCCTGGGACTTCGAGGGCTATCAGAAGGGCTGGCAGGCCAATGCCAAGCTGGTCCACGACGATTCGATCGGCAAGCTGACCGCATACTTCGCTTATTCCGACAAGGCCGAGCCGAACGAAGACGCGACCGTCGTCTCCGCGACCCAGACCTATCAGCCCTATATCCGCCCGTTCCTCTACCCGAACTTCGCCGGGATGCAGGCATATCTCGCCAATCAGCTGCCGTACAACAACGCCGCCAGCTATGCGGCGTCGGGGGCGAACTACAGCAATTACTACAGTGCCGCGTTGCGCACCGACTATCTCGGCTACCTCAAGTACGACTGGAACGTCACCGACCGCGTGACCTTCTCCAACCAGGCGTATTTCCACCACAATGACGGCGTCGGCATCGTCGCCGGCCCGATCACCGTCGCCGGGCTGCCGCAGCTCTTCTCCTTCTATTACCCCGGCGTCGCGGGCAGCAGCCCGACCTCGGCCGCCAACCTCGCGCGGCTGTCGACGATCTTCGGCGGCTCCGGGCTCGCAACCCGCACCACCGAATATCGCATCGACCGCGTCGGCGGCATCTCGACGTTGCGCGCCGAACTCGGCAACCACACGATCGAGCTGGGCGGCTGGTACGAGCATCAAAGCTCCGCCGCCTATCGCCGCTGGTACGCGCTCGACGTCAACGATCCGTCCTCGCCCTATGAGCGCCCGCTCGACCTCGCCAACCCGCTCATCACGCAATATGGCAGCGAGATCCGCGTGACCGAGATCCAGGCGCACATTCAGGACGCGTGGAAGATCCTCCCCACGCTCACGCTCCAGGCCGGCTTCAAGAGCACCTTCCAGCATGCACGCCAGCGCGTGCCGGTGCAGCCGATCCCGGGTTCGTTCACCGGCTCGCGCGAGTTGCCGGTCGGGCGGATCGGCACCGACGAATGGTTCCTGCCGCAGGTCGGCGTGCTGTGGGACGCGACCGACCACGAACAGGTCTTCGTCAACGCGCAGAAGAACATCCGCCAGTTCCAGACCAGCGCCGCCGCCGGCCTCTCGCCGTTCGCGCTCGGCAGCCAGACGTTGTTCGAGTTCTTCAAGGACAATACCAAGCCGGAAACAAGCTGGACCTATGAAGCCGGCATCCGCACCCGCCGCCCGCTCGATCTCGGCCCGCTGACCGGGTTCGAGGGCCAGATCAGTTACTATCACGTCGACTTCTCGAACCGGCTGCTCGCGATCAGCCCGACCACGACGATCACCGCGATCATCAGCGGCGCGCCGATCATCGCCAACGTCGGCAGCGTGAAGACCGACGGCGTCGATGCGGCGGCGACGCTGCGCTTCGGCGACCGCTTCTCGCTCTACAATGCGTTGTCGTACAACAACTCGCGCTACGCCGATAATTATACGGTCGGCGCCGCGCAGACCGTCGTGCCGACCGCCGGCAAGAAGGTCCCCGGCTCGCCCGACTGGCTCAACAAGACGGTGGCGACGCTCAGCGGCGAAGGGGTGGAGCTGCAGCTGATCGGCGACTATATCGGTCGTCGCTATGCCACGTTCACGAACGATCTGAAGGTGCCCGGCTATTTCACCCTTTCGGGTCGGATCGGCTTCGACATGCCGCTGTCGGGCGAGGGCCTGGCCAAGAAGCTGAACGTCAGCCTCAACGTGACGAACATCACCGACAAGCGGGCCTATTCGACGATCAGCGTCGGCGCGGCATCGGGGACGTACAATTTCTTCCCGCTCGCGCCGCGTCAGGCGTTCGTCACGCTCAGCGCGGGGTTCTGAGTGTGATGACGCGCCGCGCCGCGCTCGGCTCCGCGATCGCGCTGGGGGTGGCCTCCACCGCCGGCGCGGCGCCCTCCGCAAAGAAGCCGCTGGTGTTCGCGCACCGCGGCGCATCGGCGTTGCGCCCCGAACACACGCTTGGCGCCTATGCCAAGGCGATTGCGGACGGCGCGGACTTCATCGAGCCCGACCTCGTTTCGACGAAGGACGGCGTGCTGGTCGCGCGGCACGAGAACAACATCGTCGAGACGACCGATGTCGCCGATCACCCCGAATTCGCGTCGCGCCGCACCACGAAGACGATCGACGGCGAGCCGCAGACCGGCTGGTTTACCGAGGATTTCACGCTCGCCGAGCTGAAGACGTTGCGGGCGAAGGAGCGGCTCGGCGCGATCCGCCCCGAAAGCCGCAGCTATGACGGCCAGTTCCAGGTCGTGACGCTCGACGAGGTGATCGACTTCGCCGCGGCCGAGGCGGCGGCGCGCGGGCGGACGATCGGGCTGGTGCCCGAGCTGAAACATTCGACCTATTTCGCGGGCGTCGGCCTGCCCGTCGAGGACCGCTTCCTCGCCGTGCTCGCCGCACATGCCTATACCCGTCGCGCGCCGGTGCAGTTGCAGTCGTTCGAGGTCGCGAACCTGCGCTACGTCCGCGGCAAGCTGCCGAAGGGCGGCAACCTTCGGCTCGTCCAGCTCATCGGCGATCCTTCGCAAAAGCCCGCCGATGTCGCCAAGGCAGGCGGCGCGCTCGATTACCGCACGATGGTGTCGCCCGCCGGGCTGCGCGAGATGGCGCGTTACGCCGATATCGTCGCGCCGAACACGCGGATGCTGATCCCGCTCGCCGCCGACGGGCGGCTCGGCACGCCGACCACTTTGGTCGCGGACGCACATGCTGCCGGCCTCGAAGTGTGCCCGTGGACCTTCCGCCCCGAGAACCGCTTCCTCGCCGCCGACTTCCGCAGCACCGCCGGGCCGGACGCGCGCCATGACGCCGGATCGGTGGCCGAGATGCGCCGCTATATCGCGCTCGGCGTCGACTCGTTCTTCACCGACGATCCGGCGCTCGGACGGCTGGCGGTAGACGGCGCCCGATAAAGCGGTTGCGCAAATGCCACAGCGCTCGTATATTCGGATGCGGTTGGTGTAGCCTTTCGCTTCATCGGCTTTCCCGACGGCTCCGCAGCGATGCGGGGCCGTTGTGCTTTTCGCCGTTTCCGGCGTTGTCGTTCCCCAAGGAGAATTTCGCAGCATGGCAGGTTACAAGGCCCCTGACTTCAACCAGCGCGCCGCCGCCGCCCGCGACGCCAAGGCGCGCGCCCTCGAGGCGTTGAAGAACAAGGCCGCCCCCGATCCTGCAGAGGTCGCCGCCCGTCTCGCCGCCCGCGAGGCCAAGGAAGCTGCCGAGGCGGAGAAGCGCGAAGAGCGCAAGGCCGCGATCGCCGCCGAAAAGGCCGCCAAGGAAGAGGCGCGCGCGCAGACCGCTGCCGAGGAAGCCGCTGCCGCGGAGGCCGCCGCCGCCGCCAAGCGCCCACCGGTCATGCCGACCGCGGCCGAGATGAAGGCGGCACGCGACGCCCGCTACGCCGCACGCAAGGCCCGCCAGAAGAAGTGATCCGCCCCGAACTGGTCGGCGTGGCGGAGGTGCCGGATGGCCCGCCGCTCCGGCTGTTCCGGCGTGGCGCCGACTTCATGATCGTGCTCGAGCGCAACGAGCTGATGAGCACGCGGATGAGCGGCTCGGAAGTCGCGCTCGGCACGATGACGTGCGACCGGCTCGAGGATCGTTCCGCGCCGCACCTCCTGATCGGCGGCTATGGCATGGGCTTCACTTTGCGCGCCGTGCTCGGCCGGCTGGAGGCGGATGCGCAGGTCACGGTCGCCGAACTGGTGCCCGGCATCATCGAATGGGCACGCGGGCCGATGGCGGCGTTGACCGACGGCTGTCTCGACGATCCACGGGTCACGCTCGAGATGGGCGATGTCGGCGCGGCGATCGTCACGGGCGGCGGACGCTATGACGCGATCCTGCTCGACGTCGACAACGGCCCGGACGGGCTGACTCGCCCCGGCAATGACGGCCTCTATGGCCCACGCGGGCTGGCTGCGGCCCGCACCGCCTTGCGGCCCGGCGGCGTCCTGGCGGTCTGGTCGGCAGCACCCGATCCGCGCTTCGCCCGCCGCTTCGCCGACAGCGGCTTCGCGGTCGACGAGGTCAAGGTGCGCGCACGCGAAAACGGCAAGGGCGCGACCCACGTCATCTGGTTCGGCACCCGGCGCTGACGCCCATCCGTCCCCCGGACCTGATCCGGGACCCCGCTTCTACACGCAAGCCCTGAAGCCAAGCGTCACCCCGGCGAAGGCCGTGGCCCAGTTGGGGAACGCTGGTGAGAAACGTCGCGCGTCGTTTCACTGGCGTTCCCAACCGGGCCCGGGCCTTCGCCGGGGTGACAGAAGGAGATAGTCAAAGCGGGTGGATCAGCGCTAACCGCTGTCGCCCGCCCCAGCCTGATGGTAGAGGCTGCGCATGGGTCACGGGCACCACCATCACCACCACGGTCACGATCACGGGCAAGGGCACGGGCACGGGCACGACCACGATCACGGCCATTCCCATGCACATGCCACTCCGCCCGAGCGCTGGGATCATGTGTTCGCGATCGGGATCGCGCTCAACCTCATCTATGTCGTCGCTGAAGGCGTAGCCGGGTGGATGTTCGACTCGGTCGCGCTGCTCGCCGACGCCGGACACAATCTCTCCGACGTGCTCGGGCTGGCGGTGGCGTGGGGCGGCGCGGCGCTGGCGCGGACTGCACCGTCGAAGCGCTTCACTTATGGGCTGAAGGGGTCGACGATCCTCGCCGCGCTCGTCAATGCGCTGCTGCTGCTGGTTGCGATCGGCGCGATCGCATGGGAGGCGGTGCATCGCTTCGGGTCGGCGCCGGTCGTCCCGGGGCTCACCGTATCCGCCGTCGCCGCGCTGGGAATCGTCGTCAACGCGATCACCGCCTGGTTGTTCGCGCGCGGACGCAAGGGCGACGTCAACGTCCGCGGCGCCTATCTCCACATGCTCGCCGATGCGCTGGTCTCTGCCGGGGTGGTCGCCGCTGGCGTCGTCATCTGGCTGACCGGCGCGGCGTGGATCGACCCGCTGGTCAGCCTCGTCATCGCGGTGGTGATCTTCTGGCAGACCTGGGGACTTCTTCGCGAAACCGTGGAGATGTCGCTGTCGGCGGTGCCGCGCGGGATCGACTATGACCGGGTCAAGGAAGCGCTCGCGACGCTGCCCGGCGTGGAGACGATCCACGACCTCCACATCTGGCCAATGTCGACTACCGAACCGAGCCTCACCGCGCATCTGCGCATCCCGGCCGGGCATCCGGGCGATGCGTTCCTCGAGGACGTGCAGGCGATGCTGCACGAACGCTTCGGAATCGGCCATACGACGGTACAGATCGAGACCGGGACAGCCTGCGCACTCGCCGATGAGCGCACCGTTTAGGGCCCGTACTCGATCGCAACAAGGATCGTGATCGCCCGTGGAAGGCCGCCCACGAGAAGTGCAGCGCAGTCGGGTAGCGGAGCTACCCGCAAGCAAGCGACGACGCTGGGCGGCCTTCCACGGGCGACCGCTCCGCGGCGGGCGGCTTTTGGCGCCATGCGGCGTCACGCGTCGGTCACGATGCTTGGGCATCGCTCCCTCCGTGCTCCTAGCCTGGCGCCAAAATCCGCTCCGTCACGACCTTGTTGCGATCGAACACGGGCCCTAAGGCTATTTTCGCATCAACTCCCGTCCCAGGAACGCATTCAGCAGCGCCGCGCGGCGCGCATCTTCGGCGTGATCGGCCCCGACCGAATGCCCACCCTCCAGATATTCGTGGAAGTAAACGGTGTTCCCGTTCTGCTTCAGCAACGCCGCCAGCTTGCGCGCATGGCCGGGATGCACCCGGTCATCCTTGGTCGAAAGGTAAAAGAATACAGGAGGATAGCGAACGCCTGACTTCACGTTCTGATACGGTGAATAGCGGCGGATGAACGCCCAATCGGCAGGCTTGTCGGGATCGCCATATTCGTCGATCCACGACGCCCCCGCGGACAGATGCGAATACCGTTGCATATCCTCCAACGGCGACCCCGCAATCACCGCGCCATACAGGTCGGGACGCTGCTGCATGGCCACGCCGACCAGCAACCCGCCGTTCGAACGTCCTGAAATCCCGATCTTTCCTTTGTTCGACACGCCGGTACGGACCAGATCGTCGCCGACCGCATGAAGATCGTCGAACACGTTCTGGCGCTTCTCGCGGAGCCCCGCCTGATGCCAGCGCGGCCCATATTCGCCGCCGCCGCGCAGGTTGGCGAGCACATAGGCACCGCCCTGCTCGACCCAGAACAGCGCCAGCGGCCCGGCGCGATACGGCTGCTCGGTGAGATAGGTCGGCGTCTGCGCGGCCCGGAAGCCACCATAAGCGTGGATCAGCGCCGGCGCGGGAGCCGTCGCGCCCTTCTTGGTGACGAGGAAATACGGCACGCGCGTCCCGTCCCGCGAGGTCGCAAAGCGCTGAACCACCTGATATTTCGTCGCGTCGAACCGCGCCGGAAGCGCCTGCACCGCGCGCGGGGCTACGCCCGGGCGCACCGCGTAGAGCGTCGGTGGGGTGAGCATCCCCTCTACCGTCACGAACGCCTCGTCACTCTTGCCGGTCGTCGCGCCGAGGTGAAGCGTGCTGTTGCCCGGCAGCGCGACCGGAGTCTGCGTCCAGCGCCCGTCCGCCTGTCGACGCAGCGCGAGCAGCCGCCCCGACACGTCGTCGAGCAATTTGACCCACAACACATTGTCGCTGGCCGAAACTTCCTCGATCGCCTGCGTCGCGCCCGGCGCCATGACCAGCTCGCCCTTGGGACGACGGCCGGCGATAATGTCGGGGAGCGACCAGGCGACCAGAGCGCCGGCCGGGAAGCCGTCCGCGGGCTTGTTCAGTTTCGCGATCGCACGTCCGCCGATCACGTCGGTGACATCGGCGCCCTTGGGCAGCCCCAGCGGGACGAACCTGCCATCGGCCGCCTGCACGAGCAGTTCGCGTTCGAAGAAGGTGTGCCCGACGCTGACCATCGGCCAGCGGCGGTCGGCGTCGACGAACGCCGCCGTGCCGACCTGCACCGCGCTGGCGGGGGATTCGTGGACAATGGTCGCTGCGGCTAACGGCGTGCCACGCTTCCACAATTTCGCGATGCGCGGATAGCCCGAATTGGTGAGCGCCCCCGCCCCCAATCGGTCGCGACCAGCAAGGTGTCGCGGTCGACCCACACAACGTCGCTCTTCGCCTCGGGCAATACGAAGCCATCGTCGACGAAGCGGCTGGTGGTCAGATCGAACTCGCGGACGACCTGCGCGTCGGTCCCGCCGGGGCTGAGTCGAACGAGGCAGCGCGTGTAGTCGGGCTCGAGGCAGCTCGCGCCGTGCCAGACCCAGCTCTTGCCCTCCGCCTTGCCGAGCGCGTCGACGTCGATCAGCGTGCGCCATTGCGGGCGGCCGGCCCGATAGTCGGCGAGCGTCGCGACCCGCCACAGCCCGCGCGGATTCTTCGCGTCGCGCCAGAGGTTTGTGACACGGTCACCGAGCACTGTGTCGACGTCGGCAATTTGCGCCTCGTCATCGAGGATCGCCTTGGCACGGGCGCGATCCTGTTCGTAGCGCGGGCTTTTGGTGAGTTGTGCCTCGGTCTCGGCATTCCATGCCTTGACCTGCTGAAGCGCGCGGGAGCCTTCGATGTCCTCCAGCCAGCGGTAGGGGTCGGCGGCAGGGGCGGCGGCGAGGACGATTGGGGCGAGCGCGAGCGGGATCAGGCGGTGCATGGCGATATGGTAACCTTTGCCACGATCGAGCGGAAGGGGCGCATGGGTCAGCGTCAGAAGAACTGCTCCAGCCAGCCGGCGGTCGCATCGCTGAGTCCGACGATCTTGTCGGTCGCTTGGCGGTAGAGCTTGAAATCCAGCTCGAATTGCGGCGCATCTTCAGGCCCTTCGCGCCAGGGGCGCAGCTCGCGTCGCCCGCAGGGGCGCGTCGCCACGCCGTCCACGCGGATCGTGACCGAGACGCGTGGGGTCTGTCGCGGTGCGTCGGTGCGGGGCGTGACCACCGCAGCGGCGACGATCCCGCGCGCGACCAACCCTCGCCCGCCATGCGTCTCGCTGGCGAAGAGGAAGATACGGTCGCCGGGGGTGATCGTCTTGCCGCCGTACATCGTCTTCTGTGCCGCGAATGTTACCGTGTTGGCGACGGGATCATCGATCGCGGCCTTGAGGGCGAAACGGGAGAATTGGCGCGGCATCAGCGGGTTGCGCCGGGGGTCACCGGTATCTTGGGACGCGGATGTTTGCGAAGTGCGCGCAAAACGGCCATCGAGATGGTGGCAGGAGGCGGGAGCGATGGCGTCACGCCGCTCAGTCTAGCTGAGGGTGCGGGGTGTAGGACAGCGATGGCTGTCCTTTATGCGTATGCGGCGTTGTGGCGCTTCAACGCGCTGCCTGAGAAGAAGCGGGATCCCGGGTCGAGCCCGGGATGACGAGGGTTGGGGCGAGCGCCTTGCCCGTCGCGTCGTCAGTCGCCGGTCACCTTCGCGGGGCCGAGATCGCCCTGCCCGACCGTCGTGCTCGCCATCTCCAGCATCGCGTCCAGGCTCTTCTTGGCCTGCAAGCGCAGCCCCTCGTCCATCTCGATCCGCGGGGTCAGGTCGCGCAGCGCAACGTAGAGCTTTTCCAATGTATTGAGCGCCATGTACGGACAGATGTTGCAGTTGCAATTGCCGTCCGCGCCCGGCGCGCCGATGAAGGTCTTGCCCGGGAGCGCCTTTTCCATCTGGTGGATGATGTGCGGCTCGGTCGCGACGATCAGCGTGTCGCCCGGCATGGCGATCGCATAATCGAGGATGCCGCGCGTCGAGCCGACATAATCGGCGTGATCGAGGATCACCGCCGGGCATTCCGGATGCGCGGCGATCGGCGCGGTCGGATGCTGCGCGCGCAGCTTGAGCAGCTCGGTCTCGCTGAACGCCTCGTGGACGATGCACACGCCCGGCCACAGGATCAGGTCGCGCCCGGTCTTACGCGCGAGATAGCCGCCGAGATTGCGGTCGGGGCCGAAGATGATCTTCTGCTCGGGCGGGATCTTGGCGAGGATCGTCTCGGCCGAGGACGAGGTGACGATCACGTCGCTGAGCGCCTTCACCGCCGCCGAGCAATTGATGTAGGTGAGCGCTATCGCATCGGGGTGCTGCGCGCGGAAAGCGGCGAATTGCTCGGGCGGGCAGCTATCCTCGAGGCTGCACCCGGCGTCCATGTCGGGGAGGATCACGGTCTTGTGCGGCGAGAGGATCTTGGCGGTCTCGGCCATGAAGCGCACGCCGCAAAAGGCGATGACGTCGGCGTCGGTCGCCTGCGCCTTGCGGCTGAGGTCGAGGCTGTCGCCGACGAAATCCGCGAGGTCCTGGATCTCGGGCTTCTGATAGTAATGCGCGAGGATCACGGCGTTGCGCTCCTTGCGGAGGCGGTCGATCTCGGCGCGCAGGTCGAGACCCGTCAGGTTCGTCGGCTGTTCCATGTTTGCGCAGATGGCCCGTGCCGGGGGCGCAATCAAGCGAATCAGTGTGGGTGAGTGAAGCGCGCCAATCACGGACCCGTTCGCGCTGAGCTTGTCGAAGTGCGTGTTACGAGCGCTTCGCTTGGCGCACGTGCTTCGACAAGCTCAGCACGAACGGCGGTTGGGCATTCGACAAGCTCGGCCAGAGCGAGGGTGGGACCGGCTCAGGCCCAACAATCGGCTGTCATCCCCGCGAAGGCGGGGATCCAGACGCGCAGGTCCTCGCAAGGCTCGCACCGTCAGAGGTTCTGGATTCCCGCCTTCGCGGGAATAACGGACAGGTGGCGACGCGAACGCTCGCTGCTACCGCGCGTTGCCGAGTACTTCTTCGAGCGAGCGCGTAAGGTCCCATTGGTCGCGGTTGTCGGGGCGCGACTCACCGGCGAAACGCACCTCGACGTTGACGGGCAGGTTGGCCGCCTCCAGCGTCCCCTCGAACAGCCTTTCGAGTGCCGTGCGGGCGTTCTCGCGTGCCTTGCGCATGTTCTCGGGCTCGCGCGCCTTGGCCGCCACCACGTCGGTGGCCTTGGCGGAGACCTTCTTCTGCAACTCGGCCATTGCGCCGCGTGGCGGGAGGACGCCGGTGGTGGTGTCGATCGTCACGCGGCTCTCGTCGATGTTCGGCGCGCCGACCGTCACGTCGGGCACCTCGACCAGCAAGCGGCGGCGGCGCTCGTCATAGCGGAAGTCACGCGGGCGCAGCGACCCGAGCGGGACGAAATAGTCGACGTCATACGGCGCCTTGATGACGCGGACATATTTCAGCCAGCCCCACATCCGTGTTGCCGAGGCGGTCGACTGGACGGTGCCCGACAGGTGACTGACGCGCAATTCGTTGCTGCCGTACAAGCGCCCGGCGACCACGCGCGCGACCGCGACGCCGCTTGCATCGGTGGCGACCGTGTATTTCTCGGTGAAATAGCGATAGCCGACGAAGGTCGCAACGAGGATCGCCGTGGCGATAGCCAGCGACACCAGCAGCTTGCCGAGCCCGGTCAGATGCTCCGCCATGCGTCCCCTTCCTCCACCACCAGCCCGCGCCGCGCGAGATCGATCAGATGCGCGAGCACCGAGCGCGACGCCGCGCCGAGCAGCCGCGCGTCGAGCCCGACGTACATGCGTGCGACCATCGCGGCGATCGGCTGCGGCCGCTCGCGGAGCAGGCGCAGGATCTGACCCTCGCGCTGCTTGCGGTGGCCGAGCATCCCGCGCACCAGCCGCTGCGGGCGATCGACCGCATCGCCATGGCCGGGGTAATAGACCCGCTCGTCTCGCAGCAGCAGCTTTTCGAGGCTCGCCATGTAATCGCCCATGTCGCCGTCCGGGGGCGAGACGACGCTGGTTGCCCAGCCCATGACATGATCGCCCGAGAAGAGCGCGTTGGTTTCGGGGAGCGCGAAGGCGAGATGGTTGGCGGTGTGACCGGGGGTGGCGATGGCCTGAAGCGTCCAGCCGTCGCCTGCGACCTGCTCGCCATCCGCCAGCACGCGATCGGGGGCATAATTGGCATCGAAGGCGGCGTCGGCCTGCTCGCCCGCGTCGCGCACCACCAGCGGCGCGCAGCCGATAACCGAGGCACCGGTCTCGGCGGCAAGGCGCCGCGCGGCGGGGAGTGGTCGCGATGGTGATGGGTGATCAGGATCGCGCGGACCCGGCGGCCGGCGATCGTGCGGAGCAAGGCGGCGTGGTGCGCGTCGTCGGCCGGGCCGGGGTCGATGATCGCGAGGTCGCGGGTGCCGACGAGATGGGTCTGGGTGCCGGTGTAGGTATAGGCCGAGGCATTTGGGGCAAGGACGCGCGTCACCAGCGGTTCCAGCGTCACGGCCACGCCGGTGGGGAGGTCGTCTGCCATCTGAGCTGCACATGGCGGCGGTGCGCGGTGGGTGCAAGGGTTGTGGGGTTCTCGCCCTCCCGCTTCGTCATTGCGAGCGTGGCGACGCTCGCAATGACGGAAGAACCATCAGCGTCGTCAGTCGCGCTCGGCGATACGGCGGCGCATGGTGGCGAGTTCGTGGTCGAGCGAGGCGAGCGCGTCGGTGCGCTGCGCGTCGGTGAGGTCGCGGTTGATCGCCAGCCCGGCGCGGGTGCTCTCCAGACCGGCCAGGGCGGCTTGCAGCGAGTGGCGGCGCAGATTGTCCGAGTCGAGCCGGACCCGCATCGCATCCGTCTGCGCCGCGTGACGCGCCGCCCAGGCGGCCTGACGCTGGATACGGGCCGAGTCGAAGGCCGCTCTGCGCTGAATCTGTGCGGTTTGGCGTTGCAGGCGCGCGGCGTCGACCGAGGCCAGCCGGGCGGCGTTGCGCCCCAGTTCGGCAGCCCGCGCGTTCAGTTCGGCGACGTCGGCATCGCCCGGCGCCGGCGGGACGGGGGCACGGGCGGCATGGGCGGATACGGCGCGGGGGGCGCAGGCGGTGCCGGGGGCGTCTGCGCGGGGTGCGCGGCGAGGTAACGGTCGGCCTCCTCGCCCGTGTAAGTGGTGGTGCGGCCGTCGGTCGTCACGGTGACGATCGTGTCGTGGCCCTTATGCTGCTGGACGGCGATGTGACGGGTTCCAGGCGCGGTGGCCATGGCCGGCATCGGTGGCATCGGCGGCACTTCCGGAACCTCGGGCATCTCCGGCATCTCTGGCATTTCCGGCATCGTCATCTCGATCCCCGTCGCATCCTCCATCCCGGCACGAACGCGCTCGGCAGCCTGGGTGCCCGACGCGGTGAAGGCGAGGCCGCCGATCGCCAGCGCCATGATCGCCATGCTGCCGGTCGCCGTCTGCATACGGGTGGCCTTGTTCTTGCCGAGCATCTTCAATCTCCCCTTGAGATCCTTGACGGTGTTGAGGTGGCAGGCCGGCGACACCGCGCGGCCGTATGCGGCCTTGACGATCGCGCAGCCATAAGCGTGGCGCGCCGTGCCGCCGGTGCGGGCGAGGACGCGCGCGTCGTTCGCCATTTCCTGATCGGCGCGGAACTTGCGGAAGGCGATCCAGGCCAGCGGGTTGAACCAGTGAAGCGCGAGCACCGCCAGCGCGACCCAATTGGCGACGAGGTCGCCGCGTGCGTGGTGGCCCAGCTCGTGTTCGAGCGCGAGCGCACGCTCCTCGGGATCGAAGCGCGCCGCAAAATCGCGCGGGAAGGCGACGACGCGGTCGAAGACGCCGAAGGCGAGCGGGCCGTCGGTGGCGGCGCTCTGCACGACGGTTACCGAGCCGACGCGATCGACCGCGATGCCGAGCCGCAGCACGTTATAGCGGAAGCGCAAATAGCCGACCGCCTGCCACGCGAGCAGCAGCGCCGCGCCGCCGAGCCACAGCCCCAGCGCGATCAGCGGCCAGCCGAGCGCAGAATTGGTCGTTTCGACCGGGAGGGTCGCGACCGGATGCCCCAGCGAGATGGTCATCGGCTCCAGCGCGGGCAGCACCGGCAGCGCCTCGCCGCGCCAACCCTCGGGCAGCGGCGGCATCACCATCCGCAGCGCGGGCAGCGCCCAGAGTGCGTAGGCGACACGCGCGCCGAACGCGTTGCGGACCGGTCCGCGCAGGACCATGACGGCCAGCATCAGCAGCGCCGACGCCAGCATCGCCTCGATCGCCCAGCCGATCATTGCTTGAGCGCCTTGAGCAAGGCTTCGATCTCGCTGATGTCCTGATCGCTGAGCGCATCACGCTCGGCGAGGTGCGCGACCAACGGGGTCAGCCGGCCGCCGAACAGCCGGTCGATCAGCCGATCGGACTCACGCGCGACATATTCGTCGCGGCGCACCGCAGGGCTGTAGAGATAACGACGGCCATCGACCTCGTGGCGGACGGCTTCCTTGCCGAGCAATCTACCGAGCAAGGTCTTGACGGTGGCGGCGCTCCAACCGCGCTCCGGGTCCACCCGCTCGGCCACGTCCTGCGCGGTGAGCGGGCTTTCGTCCCACAGCACCTCCATGACCGCATGTTCGGCATCGCTGATCCGTTCGACCACGACTCGCTCCCTCGCCACATCCTTCGACTACAGCTGTAATCGTATCGATTACGGTTGTAGTCAATAGCGGTCGATAGGGGTTGGTCGGGTTATTCCTTACAGCGGGCGGTGCCGCTGTTTGATCGCGGTCAGCGTCGTCGCGGGGGTGATCTGTTCGATGTCGGTCAGGCAATGGAGCAGCCGCACGCCCGACGCCGTCCGCAGTCGGTCCAGCGCGGGGGCGAAGTCGGCGGTCCGTTCGATCGTCTCGGCGGTCGCGCCATAGGCGCGGGCGAGTGCGGTGAAATCGGGGTTGTGGAGCCGGGTCGCGGCGGGGCGATCGGGGTATTCGCGCTCCTGGTGCATCCGGATCGTGCCATAGGTGCCGTTGTCGACGACGATGACGAGCAGGTCGGCGCCATGCTGGACCGCGGTCGCGAGTTCCTGCCCGTTCATCAGGAAGTCGCCGTCGCCCGCCACCGCGACGACGCTGCGCCCCGGCCGTCGCAACGACGCGGCAACCGCAGCGGGCAGGCCATAGCCCATCGCTCCGGCGGTCGGTGCGAGCTGCGTTCCCGGCCCGGCATAGGGCCAGTAACGATGCCACCAGCCCGAGAAATTGCCGGCGCCGTTGCAGATGATCGTGTCGGCGGGCAACGCGTCGCGCATCGCCGCGACGCACGGGCCGAGATCGAGCGCGACGCCGTCGCGCGGCTGCGGCGCCGTCCATGCCTCGTAATCGCGGCGCGCTTCGGCGGCGTGCGGGTGCGCGCCGCCATCGAGCGGGACCAGCGCCTCGGCGAACTCCGCCATGCCGGCGCAGATCGCGAGGTCGGTGGCGTAGACGCGGTGCAGCTCCTGCGAGATCGGGGTGGACGTGCACCAGCCGCTGACCGGGGTGGTCGGGGGTGACGAGCGCATAGCCGTCGGTGGTCGCCTCGCCGAGCCGTGCGCCGACGACCAGCAACAGATCGGCATCGCGGACGCGTGCGACCAGCGCTGGGTTCGGGCCGTAGCCGAGATTGCCGGCATAGGCCGGGCAGTCGTTGGCGATCGCGTCCTGTCGGCGGAAGGCGGCGGCGACCGGCACGCCCGCGCGCGTCGCCCAATCGGCGAAGGCGTTGGCTGCGGCAGTGTCCCACCCCGCCCCGCCGACGATCGCGAGCGGTCGTTCGGCGGTCGCGAGCAAGTCGCGCAACCGGTCGAGCGTGTCGGCGTCGACGTCCTGCGCCACCCGGTCGATGCGCGCGCGATCGGCCGCCTCGACCGCGTCGAGCAGCATGTCCTCGGGCAGCGCGAGCACCACCGGGCCCGGCCGCCCGCTGACCGCGGTGGCATAGGCGCGTGCGACATATTCGGGGATGCGGCGCGCATCGTCGATCCGCGCCGCCCATTTGCACAAAGGCGCGAACATCGCGGCGAAGTCGATCTCCTGAAACGCCTCGCGGTCGCGGGTGCCGCGATCGACGTCGCCGATGAACAGGATCATCGGCTGCGAGATCCTGATGCGCGACATGGACGCCGATCGCCGCATTGGTCGCCCCCGGACCGCGCGTCACGAAGGCGATGCCGGGCCGGTGCGTCAGCGTGCCGTCGGCGCAGGCCATGAACGCCGCCCCGCCCTCCTGCCGACACGTCACCACCTCGATCGAAGGCGTATCGTGGAGCGCGTCGAGTACCGCGAGGAAACTCTCCCCCGGCACGGTGAACACGCGGTCGCAGCCTTGTGCGACGAGCTGGTCGACCAGAATACGGCCGCCGGTTCTGAGGCTTGTCATGGGCGCGCAGCCTATCGTGTGGCGGAGGGGCCGCAAGAGGCTTGTGGTCGGAGGTTCATCCTCCCCCTGCAGGGAGGATGAGGGTTGTCGTTGCCTTCGCGGTGTCGCTCGCTAAGGAGCGAGGGTGTGCGACACGGGGCACCGTGGACGCGCGCGATCTGGGGCCGGACGGGAGTGTGCAAGCCGTGGTCAACAAGGTGTACGACGATGCGGCCGCCGCGCTGGACGGGCTGCTGTTCGACGGAATGACGATCTGCGCGGGCGGGTTCGGGCTGTGCGGCATACCCGAGCGGTTGATCGACGCGATCCGCGACGCTGGCACCAAGGACCTGACGATCGCGAGCAACAATGCCGGGATCGACGGCGAAGGGCTCGGCAAGCTGCTTCGCACGCGACAGGTCAAGAAGATGATCTCCTCCTACGTCGGCGAGAACAAGGAATTCGAGCGACAATTCCTGTCCGGCGAGCTGGAGGTGGAATTCTGTCCGCAAGGCACGCTGGCCGAGCGCTGCCGCGCGGGCGGCGCGGGCATCCCCGGCTTCTACACCAAGACCGGCGTCGGCACGCAGGTGGCCGAGGGCAAGGAAGTGAAGCTGTTCGACGGAGAGGAATATATTCTCGAACGCGGCATCCGCGCCGATCTGTCGATCATCAAGGGCTGGAAGGCCGACGAGAGCGGCAATCTGATCTTCCGCAAGACCGCACGCAACTTCAACCAGCCGATGGCGACAGCGGGCAAGGTCTGCGTCGCCGAGGTCGAGGAAGTGCTGCCGGTCGGTGCGCTCGACCCCGATCACATCCACCTGCCCGGCATCTATGTGAAGCGGATGATCGTCGGCAGCCCGTACGAAAAGAAGATCGAATTTCGCACCACCCGCCCACGCGTGCAAGCGGCGTGAAGCGCGCGAGCGTCCTGCTGGCGCTCGCCGCGACGCTCGGCGGATGCGCGGCGCAGCGGCAGGTGCTGCTCGGACGGCCCAGCCCGCCACCCCTCGCAGTCGATCCGCCCGCCCCGCCGGGCGTGCCGCCCGCGATGGCGTGGCTCTATGGCTCGGGCGAGGCGGCGGCTTTGTCCGAACAGGCGTATAATGGCATGGTCCGCTACGTTCGCGACGTGTTGACCGCGGCGCGCGACCGGCGCGGGCGGCTGCCGTCGCAGCGGCCCGCGGGCACGTTGCCGCGCTGGCCGGCGTCGGTGGTGCTCGCGCCTTGGGCGACCGCGGCGAGCGCAGATACGGTGCCGTGCGGCACGCTGCCGCCCGCGGTGGTGCTCGACATGGACGAAACCGCGGTGCTCAACCTCGGCTATGAATATGACGATGCGCAAGCCCCGCGCGGCTTCGACCAGAAACGCTGGGAACGCTGGGAGAAGGGCGGCGCGACGCGCGTGGCCGCGGTGCCGGGCGCGGTGGCGGCGTTCCACGCATTGCGCGCGATGGGCGTGACGATGGTCATCAACACCAACCGCTCCGCCAGCAATGCCGAGGCGACCGCAAAGGCGCTGGCGAACGCCGGACTCGGCGACTTCCGCCACGGCGAGACGCTGTTCCTGAAGGGCGATGCCGACGGCAAGTCGGGCAAGGACGGGCGGCGTTCGGCGATCGCGGCGAAATATTGCGTCGTCGCGCTGGCGGGCGACCAGCTCGGCGACTTCGCGGATTTGTTCAACCCGCCCGGCCCTGCCCCGGCGGTCGGGCGGCGGATGCTGACCGCGGTCGCGCCGATCGAGGCGCGCTGGGGCAATGGCTGGTTCGTCTTGCCCAACCCGGTCTACGGCACCGGGCTCGGCAGCGGTTGGGACGAGACCTTCCCGGCCGACAAACGCTGGAAGGACGTGCCATGACCGACGAACCCACGGGCGCGATCGCGCTGGAGAACGGCGACGTGCTGACCGACCGTTCGGCGGAGGTCGCGCGGATCTGGGTTACCGATGGCGCGGGCGCGTCGGTGTGGATCAACGCGGGCGTGCTGGGCGATGCCCACGTCTTCGGCTATTTGATGGCCGATACCGTGCGCCACGCCGCACGCGCCTATGCCGGCACCTATGGCATGACCGAGGACGAGGCGTTGCAGACGATCGTCGCCGGGCTGAGCGAGCAATTGCGCGAGCAGGCCACCGAGATCACCACCATCCAGAACGGGAGCCTGAATTGATGTCGCAGGAAGCGAAAGGCCCAGACGCGAAGGGCTGGGATCGCAACGGCATGGCGGCGCGCGCCGCGCGCGAGCTGAAGGACGGTTATTACGTCAATCTCGGCATCGGCATCCCGACGTTGGTCGCGAACAACATTCCGGCGGGGATGACGGTGACGCTCCAGTCCGAGAACGGGATGCTGGGGATCGGGCCGTTCCCCTATGACGACGAGGTCGACCCCGACCTGATCAACGCCGGCAAGCAGACGATCAGCGAGCTGCCCTCCTCCGCCTATTTCGGCAGCGAGCAGAGCTTCGCGATGATCCGCGGCGGGCATATCGACCTGACCGTGCTCGGCGCGATGGAAGTGTCGGAGGGCGGCGACATCGCCAACTGGATGATCCCCGGCAAGATGATCAAGGGGATGGGCGGCGCGATGGATCTGGTCGCCGGCGTCAAGAAGATCATCGTCGTGATGGAGCATGTCTCCAAGGACGGCAGCCCGAAGTTCCTGCCGGCCTGTTCGTTACCGCTGACGGGCAAGAACGTCGTCGACATGATCGTCACCGATCTGGCGGTGTTCCAGCGCCCGGACCATGACGCACCGTTCCGGCTGGTCGAGCTGGCGCCCGGCGTGACCGCCGACGAGGTCGCGGCAAAGACGGCGGCGCGGTACGAGGTGTAAAGCCGGTGGCCTACACGCTCATCACCGCCAACCGTAACTATTCGAGCTGGTCGCTGCGCCCGTGGCTGCTGATGACGACGCTCGGCATCGCGTTCGAGGATCGCATCGAACCGTTCGTGTCGATGGACAATTATGCCGCGTTCCGCGCCTTCTCGCCGACGGGGCAGGTGCCGGTGCTGATCGATGGCGAGAAGACCGTTTGGGACTCGCTCGGCATCGCGCTGTATCTCGGCGAGCGGCATGACGGCCTGTGGCCGACCGACCCGACAGCGCGCGCCTGGGCGATGTGCGCCGCGACCGAGATGCACGGCGGCTTCGCCGCGCTCCGCAACGAGCGGACGATGACGGTCGGACAGCGCGTGACGCCGCACGATACCTCGCCGCGACTCGCGCGTGACGTCGCGCGACTGGCGGAGCTTTGGGAAGAAGGCTTGTCGCGGTTCGGCGGGCCGTTCCTGGCCGGCGCGTCGTTCAGCGCGGTCGACGCCTTCTTCGCACCGGTGGCGTTCCGGGTGCGCACCTATGACATCGACGTCGGCGAGGCGGGCGCACGCTGGGTGGCGTGGATGCTGGAACAACCGGCGATGCGCGCGTGGGAAGCTGCCGCCTTGGCAGAGACGTTCCGCGAAGCCTCGCATGAGGCGGAGGTCACCGCGGTCGGCGTAGTGACGGAGGATCATCGCGCATTGCCCTCGTAAGAGCTTGAAAAGGCGGCGCCCCACGCCGTCAAGCCGCCCCGGGCAGCTTTCCCACGCCATTTTGTTACGCGTGAACTTGGACCCGCGATGCTTTTCGGTTAACAGCCGCGGATCATGTCCTCCGCTCCCCGCACATTGTACGAGAAGGTCTGGGACGCTCACGTGGTCGAGCGTCGCGACGATGGCTCCTGCCTGATCTACATCGACCGTCACCTCGTCCATGAGGTGACCAGCCCACAGGCGTTCGAGGGGCTGCGCGCCGCCGGGCGGCGAGTGCGGCGGCCCGACCTGACGTTGGCGGTGCCGGACCATAATCTGCCGACCACCGCGCGGGTCGATGCGAACGGCCATGAACTGCCGATCGCCGACCGCGAAAGCGCGGCGCAGCTCGGCGCGCTGCGGCACAATGTCGCCGAGTTTGGCGTGCCCTATATCGACGCTTTGTCGGCCAAGCAGGGCATCGTCCATGTCGTCGGACCCGAGCAGGGCTTCACGCTGCCGGGCACGACGATGGTGTGCGGCGACAGCCACACCTCGGCGCACGGGGCGCTGGGCGCGCTGGCGTTCGGGATCGGCACCAGCGAGGTCGAGCATGTGCTCGCGACGCAGACACTGATCCTGTCGCCGTCAAAGACGATGGAAGTGCGCGTCGACGGCACGCTCGGCTTCGGCGTCAGCGCCAAGGACGTCGTGCTGGCGATCATCGGCAAGATCGGTGCGGCGGGCGGGACCGGATATGTCATCGAATTCACCGGCGAGGTGATCCGCAATCTCTCGGTCGAGGGACGCCTGACGGTCGCCAATATGTCGATCGAGGGCGGCGCACGCGCGGGCATGATCGCGCCCGACGAGACGACCTTCGCCTATCTCAAGGGGCGGCCGCTCGCGCCGCAGGGTGCGGACTGGGACAAGGCCGTCGCGTGGTGGCGGACGCTGCCGAGCGACGCAGGCGCGCGCTACGACAAGAGCGTGGTGCTGAACGCCGCCGAGATCGCGCCGTCGCTGACCTGGGGCACCAGCCCCGAGGATGTCGTGCCGATCACCGGCTTCGTCCCCGCCCCCGACAGCTTCGCCGATCCGTCGAAGCGCGAGGCGGCGCAGAAGTCGCTCGACTACATGGGGCTGACGCCGGGAATGCGGATGCAGGACGTGCCGGTCCAGCATGTCTTCATCGGCAGCTGCACCAACAGCCGGATCGAGGATCTGCGCGCCGCCGCCGGGGTGGCGAGCGGGCGGCACGTCGCCGATGGCGTGCGCGCAATGGTCGTGCCCGGCTCCGGACTGGTGAAGCGGCAGGCGGAGGCCGAGGGGCTGGACCGGATCTTCACCGAAGCGGGCTTCGAATGGCGCGAGCCGGGCTGCTCGATGTGTCTGGCGATGAACCCCGACAAGGTGCCGCCGGGCGAGCGCTGCGCCTCGACCAGCAACAGAAATTTCGTGGGACGTCAGGGACCTGGCGCCCGCACCCATTTGTTGTCGCCGGCAATGGCGGCGGCGGCGGCGGTCACTGGCCGGCTCGCCGACGTTCGCGAACTGATGGGTTGAGGATAGGGGACGCGTCATGAAGAAGGTATTCGTTTTCCTGATCGCCGGCTCGGTGCTGAGCGGCGTGGCCGCTTATGCCGCGATCGCGCGCGCCACGATCCCGGCCAGCCGTCCGGCGCGCTGATGGAGCCGGTCACGCGCGTTTCGGGCACCGCTTATCCCTGGGGTGCCAAGAATATCGACACCGACGTCATCATCCCGGCGCATTGGCTGAAGACGATCAAGCGATCGGGGCTGGGCAAGGGCGCGTTCGAGACGGTGCGCGCGCAGCCGGGCAATATCTTCGACGATCCCGCTTACGCCGGCGCGCCGATCCTGATCGCGGGCGATAATTTCGGGTGCGGGTCGAGCCGCGAACATGCCGCCTGGGCGCTGGGTGACATGGGGATCAAGGCAGTGATTGCGCCGAGCTTTTCCGACATCTTCTCGGGCAATGCGTTCAAGAACGGCATCGTCCCCGTCGTGCTGCCGCAAGAAGCGGTCGACCGGCTGATCGAGGTCGCGAAAACCGATCCAGTGACGGTCGATCTGGAGACGATGACCGTCACCACCCCCTATCAGGACCGCTTCCCGTTCGAACTGGACGCCTTTCGCCGCCGCTGCCTGATGGAAGGGCTGGACGAAGTCGGGCTGACGCTGGCAAAGGATACCGCGATTTCGAAATTCGAGGAGCAGCTCGACGACGAGCGGCCCTGGATCAGGAGAGATGCGGCACATGCGGGCTTTGCTGTCGAGGGCGCCGGGCGGACCTGAAACTCTGGAAGTCGGCGAATTGCCCGATCCTTCTGCCGGGCCCGGCGAGGTGGTGGTCGCGATCAAGGCGTGCTCGATCAACTATCCCGACGTGCTGGTGATCGAGGACCGCTACCAGTTCCAACCGCCCCGCCCCTTCGCGCCCGGTGGGGACATCGCCGGCATCGTCGCCGAGATCGGCGCGGGCGTAACGCAATGGCAGGTCGGCGACCGGGTGATGGGTACGGTACTGATGGGCGGACTGGCCGAGCAACGCGCCGTGTCCGCCGACGCGCTCTACCCGCTGCCCGACGGGCGCGGGTTCGAGGAAGGCGCGGCGCTGCTGCTCACCTATGCCACCAGCATCCATGCGCTGGTCGATCGCGGGCGCGTCGCGGCGGGCGATCGCGTGCTGGTGCTCGGAGCAGCCGGCGGGGTCGGGCTTGCGGCGGTCGAGCTGGCCAAGGCGTTCGGCGCGCAGGTGGTCGGCGCGGTGTCGAGCGAGGACAAGGCGCAGGCGGTGCGCGAGGCCGGCGCCGACGACGTGATCGTCTACCCGCACGCACCGTTCGACAAGCCGGCGTCCAAGGCGTTGGCGGAGCGCTTCAAACAGGCCGGCGGATCGAAGGGCTTTCAGGTCATCTACGACGCGGTCGGCGGCGATTATGCCGAGCCGGCGTTACGCGCGATCGGCTGGCAAGGACGCTATCTGGTGGTCGGCTTCCCGGCCGGCATTCCGAAGCTGCCGCTCAACCTGACGCTGCTGAAAAGCTGCGACGTGTGCGGGGTGTTCTGGGGTGCGTTCGCGGGGCGCGAGCCGGCCGCCAATCGCGCCCATATCCTGCACCTGCTCGACTTGTGGGAAGCGGGGCGGATCGCGCCGCGTGTCACCGAGGTGTTTCCGCTCGACCAGGGCGGCGCGGCGATCGCCCGACTGGGCCAGCGCAGCGCGATCGGCAAGCTGGTGGTGCGCGTCGCCGATTGAGCGACATTGAATGTCGGCGGGGCGCGCACTATCCATCGGTGATAGACCGATGGGAGCCAGCATGACCCTTTTCGACGATCGTGAGCGCGCGTTCGAGGCGAAGTTCGCCCGCGACGAGGAGGTGGCGTTCCGGATCACCGCGCGCCGCAACCGGCTGGTCGGGCAATGGGCGGCGCAACTCATGCAGCTGACCCCCGCCGAGACCGACGCTTATGCCAAGGCGGTGGTACAGGCCGATTTCGAGGAAGCCGGCGACGAGGACGTCGTCCGCAAGGTCTATGGCGACCTGACGGCGGCGAACATCGACATCGACGAAGCGGCGGTTCGGCAGGCGCTGACCGATCAAGCCGTCGAGGCGCGTCGCCAGTTGATGCAGCCGGAGTAACGCAGATGCCGATGGAAGGAAGCGACATCGCCGCGCTCATCAAGGCCGGCATCCCGGACGCGGAGGTCGAGATGACAGATCTGGCCGGCGATGGCGATCACTGGTCGGCGCGCGTCGTGGCGGCGTCGTTCGCGGGAATGCCGCGCGTGAAACAGCATCAGGCGGTCTATGCCGCGCTGGGCGGACGGATGGGCGGCGTGCTCCACGCCTTGCAGTTGACGACCGCCGTTCCGAAGTAAGCGCGCACGCACGACCGCATTCGCAAGGAAGACGATATGACCGACGATACCAACGCCCGCATCGATGCGCTGGTGAAGAGCAACCCGGTGGTGCTGTTCATGAAGGGCTCGCCGCTATTCCCGCAATGCGGCTTCTCGAGCCGGGCGATCGCCATCCTCGAGCGGCTGGGCGTGCAGTTCGAAAGCGTCGACGTGCTGCAGGATCAGGCGATCCGGCAGGGCATCAAGGGCTATTCGGACTGGCCGACGATCCCGCAGCTCTATGTCGGCGGCGAATTCGTCGGCGGATCGGACATCATGATGGAAATGTACGAGGCCGGTGAGCTGGGCGAGTTGTTCCAGAAGGCGGGCGCTGCTGCGGCGCCGCAGGGGTAAGGCGCCACGTGCCTCGGCCGGTCGGCTGACCGGTGATGGCGGTGCTGTAGTTTCTCCCGCTCGTGCGATCGGTGCCAATGCTGGCGGTGGCCGGATTGATGTTGGATCGTGACGCGGGCTGCGATGGCGTGTGATCCATTCAAGCGGAAGCGTCACCCCGGCGAAGGCCGGGGCCTAGTTGGGGGACGCTGATGATGTAGGTCGCGGCTCATTTCGTCAGCCTTCCCAACTGGGCCCGGCTTTCGCCGGGGTGGCGATGTGAAACATTTCGAGCCGCGTGGATCGAACTCCACCACCAACTCGTCATTGCGAGCGTAGCGAAGCAATCCAGGGACGGATCAGAACGCCCGGGATTGCTTCGCTACGCTCGCAATGACGAAAATAAATCTCAGTTCCGCCTTCCGTTTTTGCACGTCTCGGCAGAAAGAAGGTGCGAGATCCTAAATCACGTCCGCGATGATGAAGAAAAAGGCCGCTTCGTTCTGCACGAAGCGGCCTCTTCTTAATCTCAGGCGTAGGCCAGATCAGATGTCGTCGCCGAGCGCACCCTTGACCTTGCCCTTGAACTGCTCGCCCTTGCCTTCGGCCTGCTGTGCCTTGCCTTCGGCCGCGAGATTCGGATCACGGTTATGGTCGCCAACGGCTTCCTTAACCTTGCCGATCGCTTCGTTGACATTGCCCTTGATCTTGTCGGTCAGCTCGCCCATCGTCGATCTCCTTACTCGAAACCCTGTGACGACAGAACGGTGCTGCAACGACGCGGTTCCGTAAGGGCGGGACAAACCTTGGTTTAGATCAATCCCGACAACGGGCTGGACGGATCGGCATAGCGGCGCTTGCCCATGCGGCCGGCGCGATAGCTCATCCGCCCGCCCTCGACCGCCGCCTTCATCGCCGCCGCCATCAACACCGGATCCTTCGCCTCGGCGATCGCGGTGTTCATCAAAACACCGTCACAGCCCAGCTCCATCGCCACCGCGGCGTCGCTCGCCTGCCCGACCCCGGCGTCGACCAGCACCGGCACGTTCGCCCCCTCGACGATCAGGCGGATCGTCACCTGGTTCTGAATCCCGAGCCCGGAGCCGATCGGCGCGCCGAGCGGCATGATCGCAACGGCGCCCGCCTCTTCGAGCTGCTTCGACGCAATCGGATCGTCGACGCAATAGACCATCGGCTTGAAGCCCTCGCGCACCAGCACCTCGGTCGCCTTCAGCGTCTCGCGCATGTTCGGATAGAGCGTACGCGCCTCCCCCAGCACCTCCAGCTTGACGAGATCCCAGCCGCCCGCCTCGCGCGCCAGCCGAAGCGTGCGGATCGCGTCCTCGGCGGAGAAACAGCCCGCGGTGTTGGGCAGATAGGTGACCTTCTTGGGGTCGATAAAGTCGGTCAGCATCGGGGCGCTGGGATCGCTGACGTTGACGCGCCGCACCGCGACGGTGACGATCTCCGCGCCGGACGCCGCCACGGCGGCGGCGTTCTGGGCGAAGTCCTTGTACTTCCCGGTGCCGACAATAAGCCGCGAACGGAAGGTGCGGCCTGCGACCGTCCACGTGTCGTCGGTGATCGGCTCACGCTGGTTGCTGCCGGCCTCCACGGCCGGGTGATCGCCGCCGCCGACGAAGTGGACGATCTCCAGTTCGTCGCCGTCCTCGACCACCACCTGCGTCAACGTCGAGCGCGGGACGACCTCGAGGTTGCGCTCGACCGCCACCTTTTCGGGCACCAGCCCGAGCGACTCCGCCAACTCGGAAAGGGTGATCCCGGCGGTCACGCGCTTGTGCTCGCCGTTCACGGAAATGGTGATGGTGCCGTCAGTATGTGCCATAGGGTTCATCTAGGGCCTGCACTCAGTCGCAACAAGGATCGTGATCGCCCGTGTAAGGCCGCCCACGAGGAGTGCAGCGCAGCCGGGTAGCGGAGCTACCCGCAAGCGAACGACGACGCTGGGCGGCCTTCCACGGGCGACCGCGAAGCGGCGGGCGGATTTCGGCGCCATGCGGCGTCGCGCGTCGGTCACGATGCTTTGGCATCGCTCCCTCCTTGCTCCTAGCCTGGCGACAAAATCCGCTCCGTCACGACCTTGTTGCGACTGAGTGCAGGCCCTAGGCGCGCGGGTGCCGGGGGCAATGTTGCGCCGCCCGCCACCGAGTGCGATGGTGCACCGCGATGACCGATATTGTCTATGTCCTCAACGGACCGAACCTGAACCTGCTCGGCATGCGCGAGCCCGATATCTATGGCCGTGATACGCTCGACGATATCGCCGGCGCGCTGGAGGACCGGGCGCGCGAGCTGGGGCTGGCGATCGACATGCGCCAGTCCAACCACGAAGGCCATCTGGTCGACTGGCTGCACGAGGCGCAGGCGCATGACGCGCGCGCAGTACTGCTCAACGCCGGAGCGTTCACGCACACGTCGGTCGCGATCCACGATGCGATCAAGGCGATCAGGACGCCGGTGATCGAGGTGCATCTCTCCAATCCGCATACGCGCGAGGAATTCCGTCACACGTCGTTCGTCGGGCGCGCGGCGAAGGGCAGCATTGCCGGTTTCGGCGCACTGTCGTACCAGCTCGCGCTTGAAGCCGCGGCCCGCTTCTGACAGGAGCCGCGACCAAAGGTCAGGGATAATCGGGGTTCAATGGCTGACATTTCACACAATAGCGGGTCGATGCAGGTCGATGTCGATCTGGTCCGCCAGCTCGCCGAGCTGCTCGACACCACGCAGCTGACCGAGATCGAGGTCGAGGACGGCGATCGCAAGATCCGCGTCGCGCGCAAGGCGGCGGCGGTCAACGCCGCACCGGCGATGCATTATGCGCCGGCACCCGCCGCACCCGCGGCGACGGCCGCGCCGCAGGTCGACGTGGCCGGGCCGTCGGCGGCGTCGGACGCCAATGCGGTGCGCTCGCCGATGGTCGGCACCGTCTATCTCGCCGCCGAACCGGGCGCGAAGCCCTTCTCCAGCGTCGGGCAGAGCGTCGCGGCCGGCGACACGTTGCTGATCGTCGAGGCGATGAAGGTGATGAACCCGATCACCGCGCCGTCGGCGGGCGTCGTCAAGGCGATCCTGGTCGACAACGGCCAGCCGGTCGAGTTCGACCAGCCGTTGGTGGTGGTCGAGTAAGCGGATGCCGCAGATCAAGAAACTGCTGATCGCCAATCGCGGCGAGATCGCGTTGCGCATCCATCGCGCGTGCCATGAAATGGGCATCAAGACCGTCGCGGTGCATTCGACCGCCGACGCCGACGCGATGCACGTCCGGCTCGCGGACGAGGCGATCTGCATCGGACCGCCGGCCGCGACCGACAGCTATCTCAACATCCCGAACATCATCTCGGCCGCCGAGATCAGCGGCGCGGACGCGATCCATCCCGGCTATGGCTTTCTCAGCGAGAACGCCAAGTTCGCCGAGATCGTCGAGCTGCATAACCTGATCTTCGTCGGGCCGAAGCCCGAGCATATCCGCGTGATGGGCGACAAGGTCGAGGCCAAGCGCACCGCGGGTGCGCTCGGGCTGCCGCTGGTGCCGGGCTCTGACGGCGCGATCAGCGATGTCGCCGAGGCGCAGGCGCTCGCGGAAGAGATCGGCTATCCGGTCATCATCAAGGCCGCGAGCGGCGGCGGCGGGCGCGGCATGAAGGTGTGCCAGTCGGCCGATCAGCTCGAGACGCTGATGCAGCAGGCGGGCAGCGAGGCGAAGGCGGCGTTCGGCGACGCGACCGTCTATATGGAAAAGTACCTCGGCAACCCGCGGCACATCGAATTTCAGGTATTCGGCGACGGCAACGGGCAGGCGATCCATCTCGGCGAGCGTGATTGCTCGCTCCAGCGCCGCCACCAGAAGGTGGTCGAGGAGGCCCCCTCCCCGTCATCACCGCCGAAGAGCGCGAGCGGATGGGCGGGATCGTCGCCAAGGCGATGGCCGACATGAGCTATCGCGGCGCGGGGACGATCGAGTTCCTGTGGGAAAACGGTGAGTTCTACTTCATCGAGATGAACACCCGGCTGCAGGTGGAGCATCCGGTGACGGAGGCGATCACCGGGCTGGACCTGGTGCGCGAGCAGATCCGCATCGCCGAGGGTCATCCGCTGACGCTGCGTCAGGAAGACGTGGTGTTCCGCGGCCATGCGATCGAATGCCGCATCAACGCCGAGGACCCGCGCACCTTCGCGCCGTCGCCGGGGCTGGTGAAGCAATATCATGCACCGGGCGGGATGCACGTCCGCGTCGATTCGGGCCTGTACGCGGGCTATAAGGTGCCGCCCTATTACGACAGCATGATCGCCAAGCTGATCGTCTACGGCACCACGCGCGAAGGCGCATTGCGCCGCCTGCGTCGTGCGCTGGAAGAGTTCGTGATCGAGGGGATGAAGACCACCATCCCGCTCCACCAGGCGCTCCTGGACGATCCCGAGTTCCGCGAGGGCGCGTACACGATCAAGTGGCTGGAGGAGTGGCTGGCCAAGCAGGGGTGAGATAGCTTCACCATGCCACGTGGCAGTGAACACTCCCTACGTTGGATTGGTGAGAACCGCTCACCATTCTGCGTCGCCCCGGGCTTGACCCGGGGCCCCGCTTCTTCCCCCTGCCGCGATGGCTGGCGGGTGGGTCTACATCATGGCCGATCGGTATCGCGGGACGATGTACGTCGGCGTGACGGCGGATTTGATCGTGCGCGTGGCGCTCCATTGAGCTCGCAAGGCTTCGGCGTTCTGCGCGCAGTATGGGCTGGCCGGGCTCGGATGCGCTGACTTCAGAATTTGAGTCAGCTGGCTTGAACCATCCCTCATTGTACCCCGGCGAAGGCCGGGGCCCAGTTGGGAAGGCCTAGGAGATGAAGCGCGACGCACATCAATAGCGTCCCCCAGCTGGGCCACGGCCTTCGCCGGGGTACACGTCAGAGTTGATGGACCACATTCTAGCGAGCAGATCGACGCCTGCATTGAACACGAGAAGCGGCCCAAACGCTGGCGCCGCGCGTGGAACTTTGCGCTGATCGTAGGCGACAATCCCGACTGGCTCGATCTGTTCGACCTCTATGCTTGAAGAAGCGGGGCCGCGGATCAAGTCCGGGGCGACGAAGTAGAGCTAAGCCAACGCCAGCAACCGATCGCGCTTGTCCAGCAGCGCCGCCATGTCGCCCGTCGCCTCCACCCGTCCCGCCATCGCCCGATCCAGCCGCTCGCGCGCCGCGGGCGTGATCTCCCCAAGACGCCCCGCGATCTCTTCCATCTCGGCCATCCGCGCCCAGCAATCGAGCACCACGTCGCACCCGGCGGCGATCGCGCCCGCCGCCTTGTCCCCCGCCGACCCCGACAACGCCTTCATGTCGATGTCGTCGGTCATCAACAGCCCGTCGAAGCCGATCCGCCCGCGGATCACCTCCTCGATCACCACCGGCGACAGCGTCGCGGGGCGTTCGGCGTCCCATGCCTGATAGACGATATGGCTGGTCATCCCCATCGGCGCGTGCGCCAGCGTGCGGAACGGCGCGAGATCGTCTTCCAGCTCCTCCGCCGAGGCGGTGACTGTCGGCAGGTGGTGATGCGTGTCGACGAGCGCGCGGCCGTGACCGGGCATGTGCTTGACGACGCCGACCACACCGCCCGCTGCGAGCCCTTCCAGCGTCGCGCGCCCCATCGCGGCGACGCGCATCGGCTCGTGCCCGAAGGCGCGACAGGTGATCGCCTCGGTCGTCTCGGGACGTGCGACGTCGAGGATCGGGTGGCAGTCGACGGTGATCCCGACCTCCGACAGCATCAGCCCCAGCGCATGGCCGTTGGCGCGCGCCGCCTCGATCCCTGACATCGGCGCCAGTTCGTAGAGGCGGTCGAAGTCGGGACCGGCCGGGAATGCCGGCCATTCCGGCGGCCCGAGCCGTGCGACCCGTCCGCCTTCCTGATCGACGAGGATCGCGACATCGTCGCGGCCTTCCAGCTCGCGCAGCGAATCGGTGAGCGCGCGCAGCTGCGCGCGGGTCTCGACGTTGCGGCGGAACAGGATGTAGCCGGCGGGGCGCACCGCGTGGAAGAAGGCGCGTTCCGCCGCGGTGAGGACGGGGCCGGACAGGCCGAAGATCACAGGCTTCATGCGCGCGCTTCTAGGGCGGAACGCCCGGCGGAGGAAATGACTTTGGAAGCCCAGGCGTGCGGTCTAGCAAGAGCGTTCGTCGCAAGTGTTCGACCGGCGCGCGCAACTCGCTCTGCGCTTGTCGAAGGGCGTGTGATTGGGCACGGGCGTCGACAGGCTCAGCCCGAATGGTACGGCTGTTCAGGGCGGCGACCCGAATGACGATTGCAGGAGAAGACGATGCGCGTTTCGGGTTGCCTGGCTTGCCTCTTCGTCGCGACCCTGCCCCATGTCGCACTCGCGCAGGACGCGCCCCCGCCTGCCGACCCCGGCGCGCTGCAACCCACCACCCCTGCCGACGTGCCCCCGCCGCAGGTGCCGATGCGCGTGCAGGTCGCGATGGGCCCGCAGTGGCAGCCATGGTTCCCCGGCGACGATCAGCGGCGGCTGAGCCCGTGGTTCAGCCTCTCACGCACGCGCGGCGACACGCCATTCGCGTTCGGTGCGCCGGATGACGGCACCAACCTGACGCTGGTACGGCGCGGGACCACCGAATATGCGATTGCGCTGCGGCGTGAGGGGCGGCGCCGCGACGGCGATCTGGTGCCCGGCCTGCCCGGCATCGGGCGGACGCTCGAACTGGGCGGGTCGATCGAGACGTGGTCGAACGAGCATGTCCGGTGGCGCGGCGATATCCGCAAGGGCGTCAACGGGCACAAGGGCTGGGTCAGCCAGCTCGGCATGGATTATGTCCGCCGTGACGGTGACGACTGGCTGGTCTCGCTGGGTCCGCGCGTGCTGCTGGGTGACGCGCGCTATCAGCGTGCCTGGTTCGGGGTCGACGATCGCGCCGCGGCAGCAACCGGCTTGCAGCGCTATACGCCCAAGGCGGGGCTACGCTCGCTGGCGCTGACCGGCAGCGCGTCGAAGGAAATCTCGCGGCACTGGGGCCTCGAGGCGCAGGCCACCTACGAACGGCTGGTCGGTGACGCCGCCGATTCGCCGTTCATCCGCCGTGCCGATTCGTCGACGCAGCTGCAGGTCGCGATCGGGGTGCACTACACCTTCTCGGTGCGGCTCCCCGATCGCGGCATCTTCCGCCTCATCCGGTGACGAAACAGCCCTCGCCGGCCAGCTTCAGCCGCGCGCACAGATCGCTGGCCGCGGCGGCGTTACCGGCGTTGACGCGCAGACGATAGACGGTGCGGCCCTTCACGACGGCCGGCTGCACGATCTTTTCGAGCGTCGCGACATAGCCGAAGCGACGCGCGATCTGGCTCCACGCCCCGTTCGCGACCGCCTGGCTGGGGAAGGCACCGAGCTGGACCATCGCCCCGCCCGACGACGCGCCCGACACCTGCGTTGCCGGTGCGCTGACCGGGCGTTGCGCGCGCAGCGGCGCGGCGGCCTGCGGCACGGACACGCTGGCGGTCGGCGCGCCGCCTGCGGTCGCGCTGGCGCCGGGAACTGGCGCCGTGGCGCGTGCGACCGGCGCCTCGGGCACCTGCGCGAGGTCGATCGCGGCGTCGGTGTGGCTGCCGGCGCTGGCGGCGATCGCCGAATCGCCTTCGCCGATCACTTTCATCCCGCCGGGCTCGTCGGGGCGAACCTTATAGTCCCCGGCCGGCGCGGCGATCAGTCGCCCGTCGCCGCCGCTGCCCGAAAACTGCCAGCGGTACAAACCGAACAGGATCGCGGCGAGCAGCAGCAGCCCGACCGCGACCAGCGCGACGATCCGCCCGACCGGCACGGCATAGGGATCGTCGGCCTCGACGGTGTCGAGCCACGGCAGGCGATCCGCATCGCTCATCCGCCCGATCGGCTCCCCCTCACGCATCAATGCATCTCCGCCACCGCCTCTACCCCCATGATGGCGAGGCCGTTGCGGATAATCTGGCCGATCGCGGCGGCCAAGGACAGCCGTGCCGCGGTGACGGCGTGATCGTCGGGCACGAGGAAGCGCCGGTCGGGCCGATCGTTGCCGGCATTCCAGAGCGAGTGAAATTCTGCCGCCAGATCATAAAGATAGAAGGCGATACGATGCGGCTCGCGCGCCGCTGCCGCGGTTTCCACCATACGCGGAAACTGGCTGGCGAGCCGCACCAGCGCCAGCTCTTCCGTATCAAGACGGGACAGATCGGCGCCTTCGGCCGCAATCCCGGCTCCGGCCGCGCGGCGATGGAGCGAGTGAACGCGGGCGTGCGCATATTGCACGTAGAAGACCGGATTTTCCTTCGACGCCTCGACCACCTTGGCGAAGTCGAAATCCATCTGCGCATCCGAGCGTCGCGTGAGCATCGTGAAGCGGACGACGTCCTTGCCGACCTCGCGCACGACATCGGCCAGCGTCACGAAATTGCCCGCGCGCTTCGACATCTTGACCGGCTCGCCGCCACGCAACAGCCGCACCATCTGCACCAGCTTGACGTCGAAGCGCGTCTTGCCCTCGGTCAGCGCGGCGACCGCGGCCTGGATACGCTTGACGGTGCCGGCATGGTCGGCACCCCAGATGTCGATCAGCTGATCGGCACTTTCGGCCTTCTGGAAATGATAGGCCATGTCGGCGCCGAAGTAGGTCCAGCTGCCGTTCGACTTGCGGATCGGGCGATCCTGATCGTCGCCGAACTGCGTCGAGCGGAACAGCGGCAGTTCGACCGGCTCCCAATCGTCGGGCGTCTCGCCCTTTGGCGCTTCGAGGACGCCGTCGTAGATCAGGTCGCGCGCGCGCAGCACCGCTTCCGCCGCCTCGGGCTTCTTCGCCGCCTGCAACTCTGCCTCGGATGAGAAGACGTCGTGGTGGATACCGAGCAGCGCGAGATCGTCCTTGATCAGCACCAGCATCGCCGCGACCGCCCGGCTGCGGAACAGCGCCAGCCACTCGCCCTCGGGCGCGGCAGCGTAGCGGTCGCCGAATTCCTGCGCGAGCGCCTGTCCGACCGGGACGAGGTAGTCGCCGGGGTACAGCCCCTCCGGCACTGCGCCGACTTCCTCGCCGAGCGCCTCGCGGTAGCGCAGGTGCGTCGAGCGGGCGAGCACGTCGACCTGTCCGCCCGCGTCGTTGACGTAATATTCGCGGATCACCTGATGCCCGGCGAACTCGAGCAGGCTGGCGAGCGCGTCGCCGACCACCGCGCCGCGGCAATGTCCCATGTGCATCGGACCGGTCGGATTGGCGGAGACATATTCGATGTTCACCGACACGCCCTGCCCGCGCGTCGAGCGACCATAGTCGCTGCCCTCGCCGACGATCGTCGCAATCTCCTTGCGCCAGACGTCGTCGTGGAGCCGGAGGTTGATGAACCCCGGCCCTGCCATCGACACCTCGGCAACCTCGGGCAGCGCGCGCAACTCGCCGGCCAGCGCCTCGGCCAGCGCGCGCGGGTTGGTGCCGGCGGGCTTGGCGAGCACCATCGCCGCATTGGTCGCCAGATCGCCATGCGTCGCGTCGCGCGGCGGCTCGACCGTGACGTTGCGACGATCGAGATCGGCAGGCAGCGTGCCGGCGGCGGTCAGCGCATCGAGCGCGGCGTCAACATGGGCGGTGAAGCGGGTGAAAAGCGTCATGCCGCGCCGCTTAGCCCAAGGGCGAGGCGGACGCAAAATGCCGCTGCCGACGTGTGATTGCAGCAATCGCAACGACGAATGCGCGACCGGCAATTGCACTGTTGCAGCGCAGCACGGATGCTGCACCGCATCATCTCCTCACAAGGAAACGCCTCATGCGCTCTTCGATCGCCCTCGCCCTGACCGCCGCTGCGCTGCTCCCCGCCGTTGCCGCCGCCGCGCCGGCCGAGCGCAGCTTCACGCGCGACGGTCACACCTATGTCTACTCGCTGACCGGGAACCAGGACGGCACCACGCTGATCCAGGGCCATGAGGTCGGCAGCAGCAACGGTCGCTTCCGCCTGACCGTCAACGGCACGCGCGTGTCGGGACAGGCCAACGGCCGCAACGTCTCGTTCCGCGCAGCACGTCCGCTCGCGCCGGTGTCGGTCGCGACGAACTGATCTGATGTTTTCATCGTCCCGGACTTGATCCGGGACGACGAAGAAGGTCCGTCATTGCGACCGTAGCGAAGCAATCCAGGGCGTCCTGATCCGGCGCTGGATCGCTTCGCTACGCTCGCAACGACGTTCTGGTCAGAAGCCTTCGGGCAAATCGATGTCACCGACTGTTTCGCGATAGCGTGACACCGCGTAGCGATCAGTCATCCCCGCGATGAAGTCGGCGATGTGGCGACTGACGTGCGATTCGCGCTCGGGCAACCGCTCCCGCCATTCCTCCGGCAACAAGCGGGGATCGTCGCGATAGGCCGCGAACAGGCCCGACACGACGCGGTGCGCCGCGGTGGCCGCCGCCACCTGCCGCGGATGGTGGTAGAGATTGGCGTACATGAACCGCTTCAGCTCGCGTTCGGCGGTCGCCATCGCGGGGGAGAAGCCGATCAACGCGCGGCCGGCGGCGCGCACATCCTCGACGCTCACGACGCCGGAGTCGGCGATTTGCCGTTGCGACTCCGCGATCAGGTCGTTGACCATCGCGCCGATCTGGCTGCGGATCAGCTCGCCCGCCAGCCGCTCGCGCGGCACGTCGGGGAAGCGCGCGATCACCCGCCGCCAGCCCTCCGCCACCAGCGGCACCGCCTCGATCTGGTCGAGCGTCAGCAACCCCGCGCGCAGCCCGTCGTCGATGTCGTGATTGTCATAGGCGATGTCGTCGGCAAGCGCCGCGACCTGCGCCTCCAGCGAGGCATGGCTGGTAAGGTCGAGTGCCGCCTCGGCGTCCGCCTCCGCCAGCGCCCACGCCGGCACCGCGATCGGACCGTTATGCTTGGCCAGCCCCTCCAGCGTCTCCCAGGTCAGGTTGAGCCCCGACCAGCGTGGATAGGGGCGCTCGATCCGCATCAGCGTGCGCAGCGTATGACCGTTGTGGTCGAACCCACCCGCCGCGCCCATCGCCTGCCGCAGCGCGTCTTCCCCGGCATGGCCGAACGGCGGGTGGCCGATGTCATGCGCGAGGCACAGCGCCTCGGTCAGATCCTCGTTGAGCCCGAGCACGCGCGCAATCGTCCGGCCGATCTGCGCGACCTCGAGGCTGTGCGTCAGGCGGACCCGGAAATGATCGCCGTCGGGGGCGAGAAAGACCTGCGTCTTATGGCGCAGGCGGCGGAAGCTGATCGAGTGGATGATCCGGTCGCGGTCGCGCTGGAACGCGTCGCGGGGGCCACGATCGGCGCTTTCCTCGGGGTGCAGCCGCCCGCGGCTGCGGGCCGGATCGGCCGCCCAGGGCGCCAGCGCGGCCATGTTACTTTCCGTCCAGCTTCGTCATCTTCTGTCCGGCCTCGCTGGTGAAAGTGAAGGCGGAAAGGCCCTGCTTCTTCAGCGCGTTGACCGCGGCACGCGCCTCGGCATCGGTCTTGTACGGCCCGGTGACCAGCCGGTTGGTCGCGCGGTTGGGGACCGTATAAGCGCGCTTGCCTGCGAGGGCGTCGGCCTTGGCCTGCGCATTCTTCCACGCCTTGGGCATATCGTCCGCATTCGCGCCGCTCGCGACCTGCACCCAGATCCGGGCGGGTTCCGCGCGGGCCGCCTTCTTCTCGGCGGCTTCCTTGGCGGTGGCCTCCTTCTTGGCCTTTTCGGCGGCGAGTTCCTTGGCGCGCGCCTTGCGATCGAGCGGCTTGGCCGCCGGCTTTTCCGCAATGTCCTCCGCAGCGACCTGCTTGCGCCCCTTCTCCGCGGCGAGTTCCTTCGCACGCGCCTTGCGATCGAGCGGCTTGGCGGCGGGTTTCTCCTCCGGCTGCTCAGCCGCCGCGACTGCCTTTTGCGAGAGACGCTTGGCGGCGGCGAGCTTGGTGCGCTTCTGCTCGTCGGCGGCGGCATTGCGCTCGGCGGTCCGCGCGGCTTCGTCCAGCGTCGCGGCGGCGGGAGCCGGAGGCGCGACGACCGGAAGACGCTGCGCGCCCGGCATCGGCGCGACGCCCAGTTCGGCGGCGGGAACCGAAATGCCCGCGACGATTCGCGCGAGGATCGAATCCTCGCTGATCCGCGGCGGACTGACGCGCAACGGCGGCGCGCGGCGCGTGATCTCGGGGCGTGGCGGCGTGGTGTTCGCGGCGGCAAGCTGCGGCGCGGGCGTGATCGTCCGCGCAGGAACCGGTTGGATCTGCGCCACGGATGTCGGTGCGGAGGGGCGCGGGAGCGTAGGCGCAGGCGCGGGGATCGCGGCGGCGACCTGCGCGGCCGGCCGGACCGACTCGGTCGTGGGTTGCGGTATCGGACGCGGCGTCTCCACCGCCGCCTGCTGCACGGGCACGGGGGCCGCTGCCGCCGGTATCGGCGTGGGCGTCGCGACGGCCGGGGTCGGCACCGGCGCACGCGTGTTCGCCGCCGCGAGCTGCGCGGCGCGGTCGCGACGGCGTTGCTCGCTGCGCGACAGCTTCTTCTGCGGCGTCGGCAACGGCTGAACCGTCGGCGCGACCGCGGCGACCTGCGTGCGCACGGGCGACACGGCCAGCGGGGTAAGCGGCGGGACCATCCGTGCGTCGGCGAGCCGCGACGGGGTCGGCGCCACCTCGCCGAAATGGACCGCGAAGGCACGATCGACCGGCGACAGCGACGGCAGCCGCTGGAAGAACGCGGCCAGGCCGCCCGCCATGCCGCGCGGCATCATGCTGGCCGCGATCTTGTTGGCGCCCGACACGTCGCCGTTCATCGCGAGGATGAAGGCGCGCGCACGCCACGCGCCACGGTCCTGCCGACGGACCAACGTCTCGATCTCGGCCAGCGCCTCGTCGCGCCGTCCCGAGATACCCAGCGACAGCGCGTAGCGGCGGCGGATCTCATCCTCTTTCGCCGCCTCGCGACCGCCCTGCGCCAAGGCGAGCCGATAATCCTGCTGCGCGCGCGCCTGCTCGCCGATCAGATCGTAGGCGAGGCCGCGGTCGTCGGCATATTGCGGCATCGGCGCGCCATTTCGCTGCGCCTGCTCGAAATAGCGCAGCGCCTCGCCCGGCCGCTCGCCGTTGACGAGGATGCGCGCGATCCCCGCCTTGACGCGGCCGTTGTTGGGATCGATCGCCTCGGCCCGCTTGTAGAGCGCGGCAGCGGCGGTCGCATCGCCCAGCGCGAACGACAGGTCCCCCGCCTCGATCAGCGCCGACAGGTCGCGCGGCGCGCTGCCCAGACGGCGGACGACATCGGCAAGCCGGTCGGCGTCGGGGTTCGGGGTCGCCACCACCTCCTGTGCCGCCGCCTGGCCCGCGCCGACGATCGTGCCCGCGGCGAGTACCAGGGCGAGGCAGCCGGCAAGGTGGAAACGTCCCGATCGCGATCGAGCGATATGGGTCATGCGCAATGCTCCCCGCTCCCACCCGCAACGGAGCAGGACGGACCGGAAAAAGGAAGTGTCGGGATCGCGGCCGCGTGCCGCATCGCGCCGACCGCCGCGGACCCAGTGGCGACGAAGGCGGACGGACGGCAGATCATCGCGCCATAGAGCCGGTCGCCACCGAACCGGCAATGACATGGCCGACCCGGCTGCGACGAAACGAGCCTGTGCGGCGGTACGCGGTCGATCCGCGCACCGCCGCCAGAGCGGTTACTGGTTGTTCTGGCGGTGCAGGAAGCGCGGCAGGTCGCCCGGCTCGCGCCCGTCGTCCTCGACCGCGCGGCCACCGGCGTTGCGGGTCGCGTTCTGCATCCGCTCGAACAGCGTGCCACCCAGCTTGACGCGGGGCTGCGCGGGGGCGGGAGTTTCCTCCTCGGTGCCCGGCGACAGGAAGCGGCGACGCTGCGGGTCACCCGCCGGCGGCGTGGCGGGCATCAGCGATTCGGCACCCAGCACCAATTCGTCCTCGGCCGGATGCGCCGGCGATGGATCGATTCCTGTCCCGCCATTGGCCGGCGGCACACCCTCGGCCATCGCACCAGCGGCGGCACCGCTCGGCTGCTGCGGCGGGACGGCCGGCGTCGGCTCGTAGGCGACCGGCTGCGCTGCGGAGACCGCGGCCGGCGCGGCGGCGGCCGGCGCAGGGGCGGCATCGGTGCGACGCGGCGCGGAGAAGCTGAAGGTACGCGGCGGCTCGGAAGGCGCGCTGGCGGCGGCTGGTGCGGTCGCCTGACCGATACTCTCTATACCGGTCGCAACCACCGAGACGCGGATCTTGCCTTCCAGCTCCGGGTTGAACGCCGAACCCCAGATGATGTTCGCATCGGGATCGACCAGCTCGCGGATGTGGTTCGCAGCCTCGTCGACCTCGAGCAGGCGCATGTCGTCACCGCCGGTGATCGAGACGATCACGCCCTTGGCGCCCTGCATCGACACGCCGTCGAGCAGCGGGTTGGCGATCGCCTTCTGCGCCGCGATCAACGCGCGGTCGTCGCCTTCCGCCTCGCCGGTGCCCATCATCGCCTTGCCCATTTCCTGCATCACCGACCGGACGTCGGCGAAGTCGAGGTTGATGAGGCCCGGCATGACCATCAGGTCGGTGATGCCGCGGACGCCCTGCTGGAGCACCTCGTCCGCCATCTCGAACGCCTGCTTGAACGTGGTGTTGGCGTTGGCGACCAGGAACAGGTTCTGGTTCGGGATCACGATCAGCGTGTCGACGAACTTCTGCAGTTCCTCGATGCCCGCGTCGGCCGACTTCGAGCGGCGATTGCCCTCGAAGCTGAACGGCTTGGTCACGACGCCGACCGTCAGGATGCCCATGTCGCGCGCCGTCTTGGCGATGACCGGGGCCGCGCCGGTTCCGGTGCCGCCGCCCATGCCCGCGGCGATGAAGCACATGTGGCTGCCCTCGAGCAGCCGACCCAGCTCCTCGATCGTCTCCTCGGCCGCGGCGCGTCCGATTTCGGGACGGCTGCCCGCGCCAAGCCCCTGCGTGATCTTCGCGCCGAGCTGGATCTTCTGCTCCGCTTCCGACTGCTTGAGCGCCTGCGCGTCGGTGTTCGCGACCAGGAAGTTCACGCCCTGCACGTCCGCCCGCATCATATTGGCGATCGCGTTGCCGCCGGCACCGCCGACGCCGATCACGGTGATCCGCGGGGTCAGATCGTCGAGATCGGGCGTGATGAATTCGATGCTCATCGCAACATTACTCCGTCCGCCCGCGTCGCTGATTTCATAACGGGCCGTTTACACCGATGTGCAACATGCGGGCGCGCGGTGAAAGAGGAAACACCGTGAAACGCCCTGTTGTCGCGTCAATAATTCGCCTTCGCGGCCTGCACGAGCTTCCAGAAGCCGCGCAACCCCTTTGACGATGGACCATTTGCTGCGTCGGCGCGAGGCCGCGCAGATCGATGGGATCGCTCGCGGCGAAGAACGCCAGCCCGGACAGCGTCGCGAAACCGGGCCCGGAATGCGCCTCCGGCAGCCCGGTCAGCCCGCGCGGGCGACCGATCCGCACTGATCGACCCAGCGCCTGCTGCGCATAGTCGGCGATCCCCTTCAACTCGGCGCCGCCGCCGGTCAGCACCACCTGCCGCCCGACCGGACCCTCGAACTTCAATTCCTTGAGCGCCGCCTGGATCTCGCCGACCAGATGCTCCAGCCGCAACCGGATCACCGCGATCAGCGCCGCCTTGGTGATCTGGAGCGCTTCGGAATCCTCTTCCTGCGTGCGCTCGCGAATCGTCACCATCTCGTGATTGTCGCGCGGGCTCGCATTGGCCGATCCGTGGAAGCATTTGATCCGCTCGGCCTGCAACCGCGTGGTGCCGAAGGCGGAGGCGATATCGTCGGTGATGTCCGCCGCGCCGAACGGGATCGACTTGAGCCCAACCAGCATCGACCCCGCGAACAGCGAGACATTGGTGATCCCCGCGCCGATCTCCACGAGGGCAACCCCCAGATCGCGCTCCTCGAAGGTGAGGCAGGCGAGCCCGGTCGCGACCGGCGCGGCGATGATCGACTTCACTTCCAGGTGCGCCGACCGAACGCACAGATCGAGGTTGCGCACCGGCGAGCCGTCCGCGGCGATGACATGGATATGGACGCCGAGCCGATCGGCGTGGAGGCCGAGCGGCTTCTTCACCCCGGTCAGCCCGTCGAGCGTATAGAGCGCGGGCTGCGCATGGAGCACCATCCGCCCCTGCGGGTCGATCGACTGCCGCCCTTCGTGGAGCAAGGCGTCGATATCGGCCTGCTCGATGCGCATCCCGCCCAGCTCGGCTTCGATGAACGCCTCGTCGCTGACCAGCCCGCCCGCCGAGAAGCCGGCCCAGACGTTCTCGATGTTGAAGCCCGCGATCCGCTCCGCCTGTTCCACCGCCTCGCGCACCGCGACCTCCGTCGCGCCCATGTCCGCGATATAGCCGCGCTTGACACCGCGGCTCTCGCGCTGGCCGGTGCCGAGCACGACCAGTTCGCCGCCATCGCCCTTTTGCGCGATCATCGCCGATACCTTGGACGATCCGATGTCCAGCGCGGTAATCAGGCCGTCAGGTGCTACCTTCGCCATCGCTCTACCCCCTCATGCTTCGCCGGAGCGCAACGCTTCCCCTGCGCGCGCCTCGATCGTTCGGTCGTTGTCGCCGATCACGTTATTGCCCGTCGCCGCCGCGGCATCGGCGGGCGGATCGTTGCGGCCGTCGTCTGCGACCTGTTGCTTGTCCTGCCCGGCGCGCCGCGCATACATCTTTGGGGTCGCGCAGGTCGAAGCGCAGCCACCCCTTGCCCAGCAACGGGTCGGCGCCATCCATCTGCGCGAACTTGATCAGCGCCTGCGGCGCGCCGTCCTGCGGCAGCGCCAGCGTCTCGCCGGTGGTGAAGGTCAGGTCCCAGCGGCGATTGCCGACCCAGGTCGCGGCGCGGATGCGCGGGCGCAGCGCGGGGGCGGCGGCGAGCAGCGCCTGATAGCCCGGCTCCTGCTGGTTCGCGCCCGGCCCGATGACGAGCGGCAGATCGGGCATCCGCGACGAATCGACCGGCGCGAGCAACCGCCCGCTCGCGTCGATCAGCGTCAGCTGTCCCTTGTCCTGCCAGATCGCCGCGGGTTCGCGCTCGGTGATGTGGATCACCAGCCGATCGGGCAGGCGCCGTGCGACATAGGCGTCGGAAATCCAGCCATAGGCCAGCAGCCGCTCTCGGACGCGCTCCAGATCGACACGCAGCATTGCGCGCGACGACTGATCCTCCAGCGCGACCGCATAGACCGTCTCGCGGTCCATCCGCTTGAGCCCGGTGATGTCGACCTGTTCGACGCGCAGCCCGGCCCGCCCGGCCGCCTCGGCGACGCCCGCGCCGATCGCCTGCGGGACGCCCAGCAGATTGGCGACGAACAGCGTCGCAACGCCGACCCCGCCGAGCACCGTCCACGTCACCGCCTTGCGCAGCGCGTCCTCGCTGATCGGCATCTTGGCGAGCAGCCGGTCGCCCAGCGACGCCTTGGGCACCCGCCGCCGGTTCGGGGTCGGGCGGCGCCCCGGCGGCGCCGCGCCGCGCTTGATCGTGCGGCTCATGACTGCACTGCCCCGACCATCGCTTCGTCGACGATCGCCTGTACCAGCTCGGGGTAGCTCATCCCCGTATGCCGCGCCTGTTCGGGAACCAGGCTCAGCGGCGTCATGCCCGGCTGGGTGTTGACCTCGAGCAGGAACAGGCCGTCAACCCCGCGCTCGTCATCCCAGCGGAAGTCGGAGCGGCTGGTGCCGCGGCAGCCGAGCACCCGATGCGCCTGCAACGCCAACGCCATGCACGCCTGTGTGATCTCGTCGGGGATCTCCGCCGGGAAGATATGGTCGGTCATCCCGTCGGTATATTTGGCGTCGTAATCGTACCAGCCCGACTTCGGCCGCAGCTCGGTAACGCCGAGCGCCCGGTCGCCCAGCACGGCGGTGGTCAGCTCGCGCCCGCGGACATAGGGCTCGGCGAGCAGCTCGTCGAATTCCTGCCACGGCCCGGTCGCGTCGCGCGCGATCGGGTTGCCGTAATTGCCCGCGTCGGTCACGATCGCGACCCCGACCGACGAGCCTTCGTTGACGGGCTTCAGCACATAGGGGCGCGGCAGCGGGTCGGCAGCGTGGACGTCGGCGCTCTTGACGATCCGCCCGCCGGGCATCGGGATGCCGGCCGGAACCAGCACCTGCTTGGTCAGCACCTTGTCGATCGCGATCACCGAGGTGGCGAGCCCGGAATGGGTGTAGCGCAGGCCCATCAGGTCCATCAGGCCCTGCACGCTGCCATCCTCGCCGGGGGTGCCGTGGAGTGCGTTGAAGACCAGATCGGGCTTCGCGTCGGCAAGCTTCGCGGCGACGTCGCGCCCCATGTCGATCCGCGTGACGCGGTGGCCGAGCGACTCGAGTGCGTCGGCGACGCCGTTGCCGGAGGAGAGCGACACTTGGCGTTCGGCAGACCAGCCGCCCATCAGGACTGCGATATGAAGGGTCATACTCCCTCTCCCCTGTGGGGAGCATCGGGTGAATAGCGCGCAGCGCTGTTCAGATCAGGCTGGGAGCCTGATCGACCCGATGCTGGTCGGGGTGAGGGGCTGGTGCCTCGCAGAGAGGTCGGGCTCGGTGAGACCTCAGCCCCTCTCCCAACCCTCTCCCCGGAGGGGAGAGGGCTTTCGTTACGCACCAAACCCACCCGCTGAATCTCCCATTCCAATTGCACCCCGCTCGCCGCCTTCACCCGCGCGCGAACATCCTCCCCCAACGCCTCAATATCCGCGCTGCTCGCTCCACCGAGGTTGAGCAGGAAGTTGGTATGCTTCTCACTCACCTGCGCATCCCCGCGCCGCAGCCCGCGGCACCCGGCTTCATCGACCAGCGCCCACGCCTTATGCCCGGCCGGGTTCTTGAACGTCGACCCGCCGGTCTTCGAGCGCAACGGCTGCGATGCCTCGCGCGCCGCGGCGATCCGGTCCATCTCGGCCTGGATCGCAGCGGCTTCGCCGGCTTGGCCGCGGAAGGTGGCGGCGATCACCACCGCGCCCTCGGGCAGGTCCGAATGGCGATAGGTATAGCCGAGATCGGCGCCGGCCAGCGTCCGCCGCTCGCCCGAGCGCAACACCACCTCGGCGTCGACGAGCACCTCGGCGGTCTCGCGCCCATACGCCCCGCCGTTCATTCGCACGAACCCGCCGACCGTGCCTGGGATCGAGCGCAGGAACTCCAGCCCCGCGACGCCCGCATCGCGCGCCGTCGAGGACACGAGGATCCCGCTCGCTCCACCCCGCAACGCAGCGTCACGCCATCGAGCGCGGTCGCGGTCGCGAACGGCTTGCCGAGCCGGACCACCACGCCCGGCACCCCGCCGTCGCGGACGATCAGGTTCGATCCGAGCCCGAGCGGCATCACCGGCACCGCCGGATCGAGCGCGGCAAGAAAGGCACAGAGATCGTCGGCATCCGCCGGCTCGAACAGCCACTCCGCCGCCCCGCCGGCCTTGAACCAGACGAGCGGCGCAAGCGGTGCGTGCTGCGTCAGCCGCCCGCAGACCTCGGGAAGCGCGCTCACCACGGCCCGGCACGCCACAATTGCGCCCATGCCTGCCACGCCGCCATGTTCGCCTCGCCCGCGCGCCGCGTCGCCTCCTGTGCCGCGATCAGCGCCGCGCCCGCATCGGTGGCGTGCCGGCCGGCCTCCAGCGCGCTGCGCTGGGTGTCGAGCAATTGCTTCTGCCAGTTGATCGTGGCGTCCAACCAGTTGGTCATGCGCGTTCCCCGATCGCGGTGGCGAGCCCGGCCGCCCATTTGGTGATGTCGCCCGCGCCGAGGCAGATCACCTGATCGCCCGCGCGCACTTCTTCCGCCAGCACCGTGGCAAGCGCGGCGGCATCCGCAACCACCGCCGCCTGACGATGCCCGCGCTCCTGCAATCCCGCGACCAGCGCCTCGGCGTCGACGCCGGGCACCGGCGCCTCGCCCGCGGCATAGACCGGGGTGACATAGACCTGATCCGCGTCGTTGAACGCGCCGCGGAAGTCCTCCATCAAATTGCCGAGCCGCGAGTAACGATGCGGCTGGACGACCGCGATCACCCGCCCCTGCGCACTCTCGCGCGCGGCGGCGAGCACTGCGCGGATCTCGACCGGATGGTGCCCGTAATCGTCGATGATCGTGGCGCCCCCACCCCGGCAAAGGCGACTTCACCGACCTTGGTGAAGCGCCGCTTGACCCCGGAGAAGCGCTCGAACCCCTTCTGGATCGTCGCATCGTCGATCCCCAGTTCCAGCGCGACGCCGATCGCGGCCAGCGCGTTCTGGACGTTGTGCCGCCCCGGCATCGGCAGATCGATCCCCTCGATCGACCGCACCGCGCCGTCGCGCGAGCGGATCATCGCCTCGAAACGGTTGCCGCCCGGATAGGGCGTGACGTTGACCCCGCGCACGTCCGCCGACGCCGCGAAGCCATAGGTGACGATCCGCCGGTCGCGGACGCGCGGGATCAGCGCCTGCACCTCCGGATGGTCGAGGCACAGCAGCGCCGCGCCATAGAAGGGCACGTTCTCGACGAATTCGACATAGGCGTCCTTCGCGCGGTCGAAGCTGCCATAATGGTCGAGATGCTCGGGATCGATATTGGTGACGACCGCGATCGTCCCGTCGAGCCGCAGGAAGCTGCCGTCGCTCTCGTCGGCCTCGACCACCATCCAGTCGCTCGCGCCCAGCCGCGCGTTCGAGCCATAGCTGTTGATGATCCCGCCGTTGATGACGGTCGGATCGACCCCGCCCGCATCCAGCAGCGCTGCGACCATCGAGGTGGTCGTCGTCTTGCCGTGCGTCCCCGCGACCGCGACGGTCGATTTCAGCCGCATCAGCTCGGCGAGCATCTCGGCCCGGCGCACGACGGGGATGCGGTTGCGCAGCGCCGCCTCGACTTCCGGATTGCCGCGCTTCACCGCGGTCGAAGTGACGACCACCGCGACGCCGTCGACGTTGGTGGCGTCATGCCCGATCGTCACGTCGATGCCGCGCGCGCGCAGCCCCTCGATCACATAGCCCTCGGCAACGTCGGAGCCCTGCACCTTGTAGCCGAGATTGTGCATCACCTCGGCGATGCCCGACATGCCGATCCCGCCGATCCCGACGAAATGGATCGTCCCGATGTCGGTTGCGACCCCCTTCATGCGAACGCCTTCCGCGCCTGCGCGACACCCACCTTGATCCGCGCCCTGGGCGCGTCGAGGCTCTCGACCAGATCGGCGAGGTCGGTGACGGCGTTCGGCGCACCGCACGACCGTGCGCGGGTCGCGGCGTTGCCGAGCGCTTCGGGATCGAGTCCGAGTTTCTGCATCTGTTTGGCGAGTTCCGTCGGCGTGAAGGCGGTCTGCTGGATGGTACGCGCGCCACCCGCGGCGGTGATCTCGCGCGCATTGGCGGTCTGGTGGTCGTCGGTCGCCGAGGGCAGCGGCACGAGGATCGCGGGGCGACCGGCGGCGGTCAGCTCGGCGATCGTCGACGCCCCGGCGCGCGCGATGACGAGATGCGACCAGCCGAGTTGCTCGGGCAGGTCGGGAAGATAGGTGGCGAGATCGGCGGCGATGTCGAGGCTCGCATATTTCTCGCGCACCGCATCGATATCCTCGATCCGCGCCTGATGCGTCACCTGCAGGCGGCGACGGAACGCAACCGGCAGCAGCGCCAGCCCGTCGGGCACCACCTGGCTCAGTACCGACGCGCCCTGGCTCCCGCCGGTCACCAGCACGCGGAAGATGCCGTCGTCCTCGGGTACCGGATAGGGCTTGGCGCGCAACGCCAGCACGCTCTCGCGCACTGGATTGCCGATCAGATGCGCCTTGGCGCGGTGGCGCGGGTTGAGCCGCTCGGTCTCGGCATAGCTGGTCGCGATCGCATCGACGCGCCCCGCCACCAGCCGGTTGACGCGTCCCAGCACCGCATTCTGCTCATGGATCGCGGTCGGGATCTTCTCGGCGAACGCCGCCGACAGCGCCGGAAACGCCGGATAGCCGCCGAAGCCGATCACCGCCGCGGGCTTGAAGCTGCGATACAGGTCGCGCGCTATCGCCCGCCCCTGCACCATCAGCCGCGCCGCCTTCGCCCAGCCGAGCGGCCCGCCTGCAAACCGCCCGGCGGGAATGACATGCGTCTCCACGCCCTCGAAAAGCCCCGGAAAGCGCACCCCGCGCGCATCGCTGACCAATGCGACGCGGTGGCCGCGCTTCATCAGCTCGGCGGCGAGCGCGGCGGCCGGCACCATATGCCCGCCGGTCCCGCCGGCGGCGAGCACGTAATGGCGGGGGCGGAAGTCGCGGACTTGCGTCATTCGGCGCTCCAGCGTTGCTGCGCGATATACGGGCTACGCAGCAGGAACGGATTGCGGCGCGTGAAGGCCAGCAACAGCCCCATCCCCATCGACAGCGCGACCATCGACGACCCGCCGTAACTAATGAACGGCAGCGTCATGCCCTTCGACGGCGCCAGCCCGGTATTGACCGCCATCGAGATCAACGCCTGCGCCCCGAACTGCACCGCCAGCCCGGAGGCGGCGAGCAACCGGAACGGGTCCTGCTCGTCGAGCAGCTTGACGAACACGCGCACCACGATCGCCAGGAACACCAGCCCGACGACCATGCACGCCAGCAGCCCGAACTCCTCACCGATCACCGAGAAGATATAGTCGGTATGCGCCTCGGGCAGTCCGTATTTGACCGTCCCGGCGCCCGGCCCGGTTCCGAACCAGCCGCCGGAGGTCAGCGTGTTGTGCGCGGCATTGGTCTGGAAGTGATCGGCCGCGCCTTCGCCCTCGACGCCGGGAAACAGGAAGGCGTCGATCCGCTTGCGCGCGGTGCTGTAGAACAGATAGGCCGCGATCAACGCGACCGGCACCATCGACAGGAAGCCGAAGATCACCCGCGTCGGCGTCCCCGCGATCGTGACGAGCGCCAGCCAGATCACGCAGAACATCACGGTCTGGCCGAAGTCGGGTTGCAGCATCAGCAGCATCGCGATCAGCCCGGTCAGTCCTGCGGTGATCGCGGTCACGGGCAGCTCGGCATCGCGCGACTTGAACGACAGCAGCCACGCAACCGTGACGACGAAGAACGGCTTGAGGAATTCGGACGGCTGGAACTGCGCGAACCCGAACCCCACCCAGCGGCGCGCGCCGTTGACGCTGACTCCGACGAACGGCACCAGCACCATCAGGGCGACGCACACCGCCGCGCCGATCAGCGACATGCGCCGCGCCATCGTCAGCGGCAGCATCGACACGATGAACAGCACCGGCAGCGACACCGCCACCCACATCACCTGCCGCCAGAAATAGTGCAGCGGCGCAAAATGGAGATGCTCGCCCGAATAGCGCGTCGCGCTGACCGGCGAACCGGCCGCGACCGCGATCAGCCCGATCGCGATCAGGAACAGCGCGAGCAGCAACAGCACGCGATCGATGTCCCAGAACCACGTGCCGAGCGGCGACGGATCGCCGCGCCCGCCGCGGTTGCGTAACGAGACGCCGGGACGCGTCGGCTCGGTTCGGGTCGCGCTCATGCCAGCTCCTCCACCGCCGCGCGGAACGCGGCGCCACGCTGCTCGAAATCGCGAAACTGGTCGAACGAGGCGGCGGCGGGCGACAGCAGCACGACGTCGCCGCGCGCCGCCTCCTGCGCCGCCAGCTTCACCGCGCGTTCCAGCGTCTCGACCTCGGCGACCGGCACGCGGCCCTGCAGCACCGCGGCGAAGCGCGGGCCGCCCTCGCCGATCGTATAGGCGCGGACGACGTTGCCGAGATGCGGCACGCAGGCGTCGAGATCGTCGCCCTTCACCTTGCCGCCGACGATCCAGTGGATGCGCGAGAAAGCGGCGAGCGCGGGCGCGGCGCTTTCGGGATTGGTCGCCTTGCTGTCGTTGATCCAGGCCACGCCGTTCAGCGTCGCGATCCGCTCCATGCGATGCGGCAGGCCGGTGAACGTCTCCAGCGCGCGCTCGATCGTCTCGGCGTCGACGCCCAGCGCCTCGGCGACCGCGACCGCGGCCTTGGCATTCTGTTCGTTGTGCGGGCCTTGCAGCGACGGCCAGCGCGCCTGATCGCCGGGCAACGGCACGCCGTCGATGAAGCGGAAGTTGAGCCCCGCGGGCGCGTCGGCGAGCACGTCATGCTCGGCCTCCGCCTCGTAATCGACCACCGCGACATGCGCGGCGGACTGCATCGAGAACAGCCGCGCCTTGCTGGCGGCATAGGCATCGAAGCCGTCGTAGCGGTCGAGATGATCGGGGGTGACGTTGAGCAGCACCGCGACGTCGCAGTCGGGCGTCTGCGTCAGGTCGATCTGGTAGCTCGACAGTTCGAGCACATAGACGCCACCCTCCGGCAGCGGCTCCTGCGCGAGGATCGGCAGCCCGATATTGCCGCCCATGCGCGCGGGGATGCCGGCGGTGTCGAGGATGTGATGGACCAGTGCGGTGGTGGTCGACTTGCCGTTGGTGCCGGTGATCCCGACGACCTTGTGCGCGGCGAGGTCGGCGCGGGCCTGCGCGAAGAGTTCGATGTCGCCGATGATCGGAACGCCCGCCGCGCGTGCCTTTGCGGCAAGCGGGTGCGTGTTGAGCGGCACGCCGGGGGAGACGACCAGCGCGTCGACAGTGGCGAGGTCCAGCAGGTCGAGGTCTAGTACTTCTAGCCCTCTCCCCTTTGGGGAGAGGGTGGGGTGAGGGGCCGGTGTCTCACCGAGATCGGCATCTCTGCGAGACCCCAACCCCTCACCCCAGCCCTCTCCCCGCAGGGGAGAGGGAGCCAAAGCCGCCCGCTTTTCCGCATCACTATCCCAAGCCGTCACCCGCGCCCCAGCCGCAACCAGCGCACGAACGGTCGCGGCGCCCGAGCGCGCCAGCCCGAGCACCGCGTAATGTTTCCCCGCCCAGGCGCGCGAGACGATCATCGCAGCTTCAACGTCGACAGCCCGGCCAGCGCCAGCACCAGCGAGATGATCCAGAACCGGATCACGACCGTCGGCTCGCTCCACCCCAGTTGCTCGAAATGGTGGTGGATCGGCGCCATGCGGAAGATGCGCTTGCCGGTGCGCTTGTACCAGAACACCTGGATGATGACGGACAGCGCCTCGACCACGAACAGCCCGCCGATGATCCCCAGGACGATCTCGTGGTGCGCGACCACCGCGATCGTGCCGAGCGCGCCGCCAAGCGCGAGGCTGCCGGTATCGCCCATGAACACCGCCGCGGGAGGCGCATTATACCACAGGAACGCCAGCCCGCCGCCGATCACCGCCCCGCAGAAGATCGCCAGCTCGCCCGCGCGCGGCACGTGGGGGATGCCGAGATAGTCGGCGAACTTCACGTTGCCGGCCAGATAGACGATCAGCAGGAACGCGACGCTCGCGATGATGACCGGCATGGTCGCGAGGCCATCGAGCCCGTCGGTCAGGTTCACCGCATTGCCGAACGCGACGATCGTGAAGGCGGCGAAGACCGGATAGAAATAGCCGAGATCGATGAAATAGCGGCTGGTGAACGGGAAATAGAGGCCGGACCCGTTCTCCTGCATCACGATCCACGCCGCCACGCCCGCGATGCCGAACTCCAGCAACAGCCGCACGCGCCCGGAAACGCCCGCGGTGCTGGCCTTTCGCACCTTGTCGTAATCGTCGAGGAAGCCGATCGCACCGAAGCCGAGGGTGACGAACAGGCACGCCCAGACGAACGGATTGCGCAGGTCCATCCAGATCATCACCGACAGCACCAGGCTGGTGAGGATCATCAGGCCGCCCATCGTCGGGGTGCCACGCTTGGCGAGATGCGTCTGCGGACCGTCGGCGCGGATCGGCTGTCCCTTGCCCTGCCGAACGCGCAGCCAGCCGATGAAGCGCGGGCCGATGATCAGGCCGATCAGCAACGCGGTCGCGATCGCCGCCCCGGCGCGGAACGTCTGATAGCGGATCAGGTTGAACCCGCCCGAGAAACCGAGTTGTTCGGCGATCCAGTACAGCAACTCAACTCATCCCGTTGGCAAGGCCGCTGACCAGCCGCGACAGACCGACGCCGTTCGATCCCTTGACGAGCAACGTGTCGCCCGGGCGGATCATGGCTCGCACGCGGTCGAGCGCCTGGCCGGCATCGGGCACATGGACGAAATCGACTTGCCCCTCAAGCGCTACGGCCAGCGGGCGCATCGCCTCGCCGACCAGCACGGCCGCTTCGACGCGCGCGGCGACGACATCCTCGGCCAGCCCGGCATGGAAGTCCGCCGACCCCTCGCCCAGCTCGCGCATCTCGCCCAGCACCGCGACGTGTCGGCCGGCCGCCTGCTCGAGCACCGCCAGCGTCGCGCGCATCGACGCGGGATTGGCGTTGTAGCTTTCGTCGATCACGGTCGCTTCGCCATCGCCGACGCGCACCGTCAACCGCGCACCGCGCCCTGGCAGGCCACCAAGCTCGCCCAGCGCCAGCCCGGCCAGCGCCAGATCGGCACCGACCGCGTCGGCCACCGCGAGAACGGCGAGCGCATTCGACACCCAATGCCGCCCGGGCTGCGCGATCGTGAAGCTCAGGTCGCGCCCGCCGACCCGTGCGGTGACGAAGGTGCCGCCGCTGCGCACCACCATCGCATCGCTGGCACAGACATCGGCCCCGCGGTCGAGCCCGAAGGTCACGATGCGGCCGGCATAGGGCTTGGCCGCCTCGATCAGCCGGTCGCGATGCGGGCTGTCGAACGGGACGATCGCGGTTCCGCCGGGCTCCAGGCCGCGGAAGATCTCGCCCTTGGCGTCGGCGATCGCGCTTTCGTCGGGGAAGAATTCGGTATGCGCGGGCGCGATCGCGGTCACCAGCGCGACATGCGGGCGCACCAATGTGGTCAGATGCGCCAGTTCGCCGGGATGGTTCATCCCCATTTCCAGCACCGCGAAATCGGTGTCGGCGGGCATCCGCGCGAGGCTGAGCGGGACGCCGGTATGATTGTTGTAGCTCTTGACCGAGCGGTGCGCGCGAACGCCGGGCGCACGATCGAGCGCCGCGAACAGCGCCTCCTTGGTCGAGGTCTTGCCGACCGATCCCGTGACGCCGATCACCTTGCCCGCCACCCGCGCGCGCGCGGCGCGGGCGAGGGCTTCGAGCGCGGCGAAGCTGTCGTCGCCGCGCACCGACGGGTGTGCGGTCGGTTGCGAGACGATCGCGCCGCCCGCCCCTTGTGCGAACGCCTGATCGAGGAAGCGGTGGCCGTCGGTCGTCTCGCCGGTCAGCGCGATGAACAGGTCGCGTTCGCCAACCTCACGCGAATCGAACGCCACGCCGTCGACGGTGAAGTCGGCGGAGGCGGTGCCTCCCGTGGCGGCGGCGATGTCGGCGGCGGTCCAGAGCGTCATGCGCGCATCATACCAAAGTCGTCACCGCCGCGCAGGCGGGGATCCAGACGCGCAGGCCCGTCGACAAGAGAGCGAGCGTCACAGGTTCTGGATTCCCGCGTTCGCGGCAATGATGAAGAACGGTCAACGCTCACGCCGCCACCTCGCGCGCCACCGTCACGTCGTCGAACGGCAGCACGAGATCCCCGACGATCTGCCCCTGTTCGTGGCCCTTGCCCGCGATCAGCACGATGTCCCCCGCGCGCGCCTCCGCGATCGCGGCAGCGATCGCGGCGCGACGGTCACCGATCTCGCGCGCGCCGCGCGCGCCTTCCAGCACCGCGCGTCGGATCGCCGCCGGCTCTTCGGTGCGTGGATTGTCGTCGGTCACGATCACCACGTCGGCGCTCGCCACCGCGGCCTGCCCCATCGGCACGCGCTTGCCCGCATCCCGGTCGCCGCCGGCCCCGAAGACCAAGAGCAGCCGCCCCTCGACATGTGGGCGCAGCGCGGCGCACGCCGCCTCGATGGCGTCGGGGGTATGCGCATAATCGACATAGACCGGCACGCCGCCCGCGGTGATCGCGGCGCGCTCCAGTCGCCCCCGCACCGGCTGCAACCGCGCGAGCCCGGCGATCGTCTGCGCGACATCGCCTCCGGTCGCGATCACCAGCCCCGCCGCGATCAGCGCGTTGGCGGCCTGATACCCGCCGATCAAGGGCAGCGTGACCCGGTGATCGACGTCCCCGGCGCGGATCGTCAGTCCCTGCCCCAGCAAGGTCGGCGCGCGCGCGACCAATCGCAGGTCGTCGCCATGCTCCCCGACCGTGAAGACACGGTTGCCGCGTTCGCGCGCGATGTCGATCACCCGCTCCGAATTCGGATCGTCGACCCATACCACCGCGGTCCCGCCATCCCCCAGCACCTGCGCGAACAGCCGCAGCTTGGCGGTGAAATAGGCGGCCATGTCGCCATGATAGTCGAGATGGTCGCGGCTGAGATTGGTGAACGCCGCGGCGCGCACCGGCAGGCCCTCGGTGCGGTACTGGCTCAGCCCGTGGCTCGACGCCTCGAACGCCACATGCGTCACGCCTTCGCGCGCCAGCCCGGCGACGTTCGACAGGAAGGTGACGACGTCGGGCGTGGTCAACCCGGTCACGACGCGCTCGTCGGCGGTCGCGACGCCCAGCGTGCCGATCGACGCGGCATGATGCCCCGCCATTCGCCACAGCTGCCGCGTCATCTCGACCGTCGAGGTCTTGCCGTTGGTGCCGGTGACCGCGACCGCGGTGTCGGGGAAGGGCGCGAAGAAGCGGGCGGCCAGCCGCGCAAAGGCTTCGCGCGGCGTGTAATCGCGGATGTGGAGCGCACCCTCGACGCGCGCGCCGGGCCGCGCGACGACCGCGACCGCACCCGCCTCGATCGCCGCGGGAATGAAGTCTTCGCCGTTCACCCGCGCGCCTTCGAACGCACCGAAGATCGTACCCGGCGCGACCTTGCGATGGTCGATCGCGAACCCCGTGACCGCCTGCTCGCCGCCGTCCTGCACCAGTTGCGACAGCTTCATGCCATGGTCCTCACTGCCCACCGCTCTTCGGCACGCGATCGGGATCCTCCCAGAGCGTCGGGACGATATCCGACACGTCGATGTCGTGATGATCGTCGGGGGTCACGCCCAGGATCGCACCGACGCGCGAGATCGTGCGCCCGACCACCGGCGCGACGTTCCAGGCGGCGGTCTTCCACCCGAAGGTTTCCTTCGTACCGAGCGGCGAGTCGAGCATCGCCACCACCACATAGCGCGGCGCGTCCATCGGGAAAGCCGCCGCGAAGGTCGCGACGTTGCGCGACCGGTCGTACCCGCCCGCTACCGCCGCCTCGGCGGTGCCGGTCTTGCCGCCGACGCGGTAGCCGGGCGCGTCACCCTTGCGTCCCGTGCCGCGCAGCACGATCAGCCGCAGCATCTGGCGCATCCGCGCGCTGGTCGCCTCGCTGATGACACGCCGGCCCGCGACTTCATGACCCGGCTGGACCTTCAGCAGCGTCGCCGGTCGCCACGTCCCGCCGTTGACCAGCGCCGCATAGGCGTTGGCGAGATGCAGCGGGGTCACCGCGATGCCATGCCCGTAAGCGGTGGTCATCGTCGTGGTCCGCGCCCAGAAGGTCGGCCACAGCGGGCGTCCCTTTTCGCGGATCTCGATGTCCGGGCGGGTGTCAAAGCCCAGCTTGCGGAACATCTTCTGCATCCGCTCCGGCCCGACCTCGTCGGCGACGCGCGCAGTGGCGACGTTGGAGGAATAGATCAGCGTCTCGGCCATGTTGAGCCAGCGCTTGGGATCGCCACGCTCGTCATGGATCGTGAAGCGCCCGACCTGCAACGGATGCGTCGCGTCGAAGCGGCGCTCCATCGAGGTGACGACGCCATTGTCGATCGCCGACGCCATCGTAATCGGCTTGAAGGTCGATCCCAACTCGAACACGCTCTGCGTCGTGATGTTGCGAAGCTGCTCGCTGCCCGACATGCCGACCCGGTTCGGATTGAAGGTCGGCAACGACACCATCGCCACCACTTCGCCGGTATGGGCGTCGAGCACGATCCCGCCGCCACCGCGCGCGGAGAAGGTCGTCATCGCGCGGCCCAGCTCGCTCTCCATCGCCGCCTGGACGCGGGTGTCGATCGACAGCGTGACCGGCTGGTTGATCGTCGCGGGGTTCGTCAGCCGCTCGTCGAGCGCGCGCTCGATTCCGCTCATCCCGTGGCCGCCGCTGATGAAGCCGAGCACATGCGCACCGAGCGTCGACTGCGGGTACAGCCGCTGCGTCTCGCGCTCAAAGACGATGCCGGGCTCGCCGATCGCGTTGACCGCCTCGACCAGCGCGGGGCTGGCGCGGCGGTTGAGATAGGTGAAGCTGACCGGGCGCGTGATCTGCGCGTAGAACCACGCCTGATCGCCGCGGTCGGGCATCAGGTCGGCCAGCTTCTGCGCGATCTGCGATGGATCGCCGAGCAGCTTCTTGGGATGGACGCCGATCGTCCAGGCATCGATCGTCCGCGCGAGCGGCGCGCCGTTGCGATCGACGATATCGCCGCGCGGCGCGGCCAGCACCGGCGCGATGCCGCGCTCGCCACCCTCGGTCACGCCAAGCATCGCCAGCCGCCCGATCACGATCAGCACCGCCGCCGCGAACAGCAGCATCAGCATCATCAGGCGTAGATGTTGCGTCGCCAGCAATTGCTGGCGCTGGTCGCCCGAGCGGCCGGCGCGAAGTGGTCGGGCGACCAGGGTTGTCAACGCAGGCGGCCCCGTTCGGCGCGGGCGCCGCTCAACAGGTCACCCAACGTATTGTCGCTGAGCAGTCCGCGGTCGAGCATCGCGACCTTGGCGACCTTGACCGGCGCGGCGACGGCACGCGCGGCGACCTTGGTGACCGTGATCGGGGCGCTGGCAGCGGCGACCTGCACCGCGGCGACCTTCACGACGGCGGGCGTGGCAGTGGCGGTGCTGGCGGTGGCGACCGCCGGAGTGACGACGACGACCGGCGCGGCGGGGACGATCAACTGCGCGGTCTGCACCTGCACGTCACGTCCCGGCACCGGCAGCCCCTGCACCGGCGACAGCGCGGCCAGCGCGCGCTCGTCCGAAACGAACTGCTGCGCGGTCGGCACCGTCAACGCCAGCGTGTTGCCGTTCCAGCGCTCGAGCTGCGCCAGGTTGGCGCGCACGTCGAACTCGGTCTCCAGCGCGCGGATATCGCGCTCGGCCGAGGCGATGCGGCGGTCGACCTGGTCGACCCGCTTGCGCTCCGCCGCGACCTGCGAGGATACCAGGTAGAAGCCGATCGCCACGATCGCGCAGCCGGTCAGCCACCCGAGCCCCTTCAACCGATATATCGCCGCCATCGTTACGCCTCCAAACGCCAAGGGGCCGCCCCGGTACGCCGGGCGGTGCGAAGTGTGGCGGAGCGGGCGCGCGGGTTCGCGGCCAGCTCCGCTTCGCCCGCGCGGATCGCACGGGCAGTGATTTCGAACGTCGGCTCGCGCGTCGGCGCGCTGACCGGCAGATGCCGCGAGCCGGCGGGTGCGGCACCCGACCGGTCGCGCAGGAAGCGCTTGACGATCCGGTCCTCCAGCGAATGGAAGGTCACGATCGCCAGCCGGCCGCCGGGCTTGAGCACGCGCTCGGCGGCTTCCAGTCCCTGCGTCAGCTCGTCCAGCTCGCCGTTGATGTGGATGCGCACCGCCTGGAAGGCACGCGTCGCCGGGTCCTTCTTGTCGTGCGGACGATGCCCGAGCGCCTTGCGGACGACGTTGGCGAACTGCGCGGTCGTGGTGAGCGGGCGCGCCGCCACCACCGCGCGTGCGATCCGCCGCGACTTGGGCTCCTCGCCATAGCGGTACAGCACGTCGGCGATCGCCTCTTCCTCGGCCTCGTTGAGGAAATCGGCGGCGGACATGCCTTCCTGGCTCATCCGCATGTCGAGCGGCCCGTCCGACTGGAAGGAGAAGCCGCGCTGCGCCTGGTCGAGCTGCATCGACGACACGCCGATATCCATCGTCACGCCGTCGACCGGCACCGCATCGCGCGCCGCCAGTTCCGATTCGAGCGCCGAGAAGGTCGCCGACACCAGCGTCAGCGCGGCTTCCTCCTCCAGCGCGCGACCGTTGGCGATCGCGTCCGGGTCGCGATCGAACGCGATCACCGCCGCACCGGTCGCGAGGATCGCACGGGTATAGCCGCCGGCGCCGAAGGTCGCGTCGACGTGGCACTCACCGGGGGCAGGGGCGAGCGCGGCGACGACTTCGTCGAGCAGGACGGGGATGTGCGGGGCGACGGTGCTGCTCATGACAGGGGGATCCCCTTGTCCTCGCAAGCGAACTCCACATACTCCTTGAGGAAGGGGTCGATCCCCGGCGTCTCGATCAGGACGTTCGGTGCCCAGATCGTGATCCAGTTGAACGCGCCGAGGAACACCGCCGCGCCCTGGATGCGGGCGTAGCGACGCTCGAACGTCGGCATGATGAAGCGGCCGGAGCCGTCGAAGGGCAGCGGCTCGGCACCGCCGGCACGGTCGAGGATATTGTAATCGGTGCGTCCGCTGCTCGCGAACTGCGCGGCATCCAGCGCCTCGAGCTTCGCCTTCCAGAACGGCACGAAGCCGGGATCATAGGCAATCAGGCAGCGATGTTCGGGGTGCGGCGCGATGATGACGGTGCCGCCATCCTTGCCGTCCTCACGCGGGGCGTTTTTGGCCAGCGTCGCGCGCAGGGTGTTGGGAATCGCGACCCGGCCCTTGTCGTCGACAAGACCGAGTCCCTTTCCCTGATAATCCACCCTGTCGACCACGCCCACCTCGCACCCGGGGCGCACAACCATCCTGCCCGGCGCACAGCCCTCGCCGCGCGCCGACGTTGCCGTCAGCAAACAACAGTGGTTCTGCCCCCAATGTCGTTAGGGATAGGTAACAGGGTTGGATGGGGAAGAGAAGGGAAATTCGGGGAAATCCGGGGAGAAGACGGATGCTCCTTAGAATCTCGCACAAATCCAAGGTGGAGCCTGTGGTGGTGGTTTCGAAAACAGGCTGGCAGGCGCGTCGCGCGGTGTCGCAAACCCCGTATTTTCCGCATTTCGGCGCCCCGTCCCCGGATTTCCCCGGCGATTTCTCAAGGCCGGAAGGGGCCACATAACGCGCTTACAGGTGGCGAAGGGGGCAATGTGCGCGCGATTCGGGGCGCGGTGCGACACGGCTTCGACCGCAGCCGAAGGCCGCGGCATGGCTGTCACAACATGCCGTTGGTCGAGGATGCGTCAGCTGCGGGTTGCGAGGGCACGGGCGATTCGACCGCCGAGGGGGTCGGTGCTGCGCCAGGGTCACGCCCATTTCGGCGAGCGGCTCGTTCGTGGGGCCGGCGGTGGGGGCGGACGCCGGCGCGCTCATGTTCGCAACCAGTTCCGGCTGCGATGCTCCGGTCGCATTGACCGGTTGTTGCTGGTTTACCGAAGAAAAGATCGCGCTCGCCAGCCCGATCAGCAGCACCACCGCGGCGAGGCCGATCATTCCGACACGCACACGCTGCCGGGTCTGTTCTGCCTGCTGCCGTTCGACAGCGGCCTTGTCTTTCGGAGGAGACTTCATCGGTCGCGCATTTCTAACCGATCGTCGCGCGATTGTCGATCAATTCGTTACCGCCGACGCGCGCACCAATCCTTTCGCGGCAAGCCACGCCGGATCGTAGAGCGTCGAAAGATAGCGGAACCCCGTGTCGCACAGGATCGTCGCGATCCGCTTGCCGGGCCCGAGCTGCCGCGCAAGTCGCACCGCGCCGGCGACATTGATCCCGGACGAAAGCCCCAGGCATAGCCCTTCCTCGCGCAACAGCCGGTCGGTCCAGTCCAGCCCCTCCTGATCGGGGATGCGGAATTGCGCGTCGACGGGTGCGCCTTCCAGATTGGCGGTGATCCGCCCCTGCCCGATCCCCTCGGCGACCGACGAACCCTCGGCGCGCAACTCGCCGCACGCATAATATTCGTAGAGCGCCGCGCCGTGCGGATCGCTGAGCGCGATGCACACATCGGGATCATGCGCCTTCAGCCCCAGCCCGACCCCCGCAAAGGTGCCGCCGGTCCCGACCGCGCAGGTGAAGCCATCGATCCGCCCGTCCATCTGCGTCCAGATCTCTTCGGCGGTGCCGACGATATGCGCGCGGCGGTTGGCGATGTTGTCGAACTGGTTCGCCCAGATCGCGCCGGGCGTCTCTTCCGCGATTCGTCGCGAGGTGTGCACGAAATGCGCCGACGACGCATAAGGCGCGGCCGGAACCGTCACCAGCTCCGCCCCAAGCGCGCGCAACGTGTCCATTTTCTCCTTGGACTGCGTATCGGGCATCACGATGATCGTGCGATACCCCTTGGCATTGGCGACCAGCGCCAGCCCGATGCCGGTATTTCCCGCCGTTCCCTCGACGATCGTGCCACCGGGGGCGAGCACCCCGCGCTCCTCGGCATCGGCGACGATGAACAAGGCCGCCCGGTCCTTCACGCTCGCGCCCGGGTTGGCGAACTCGCACTTTCCAAAGATGTCGCAGCCGGTTGCCTCGCTCGGCCCCTTCAATCGGACGAGCGGGGTGTTGCCGATCAGGGCCAGCGTATCGGTGGTGGTATGCATGGCCGCGTAGATGCGGACGCACCCGCCGATGCGCAAGCGAATGAAACTTTCAGTCCCCCTCTCCCGCCTTCATCACGCTCGCCAAGCGCCGCCTGATCTGTCATGTTCCTGATATGTTTCCGTTGTCGAGTCACCGATGCACGACCTGCCACCCCGTCCGCTGCGCTGGCTGTTCCTCGACCTGAACAGCTATTTCGCGAGCGTCGAGCAGCAATTGCAGCCGAGCCTGCGCGGACGGCCCGTCATCGTCGCGCCGGTCGGCACCGACACGACCGTCGCGATCGCGGCCTCGATCGAGGCCAAGCGCTACGGCATCACGACCGGCACCCCGGTGTGGGAGGCCAGGCAACGGTGCCGCGAACTGGTCGTCACCCCCGCTCGGCACGAACGCTATGTCGAATTCCACCATGCGATCGTCGCGGAAATCGAGGGGCATATCCCGGTCACCAAGGTCTGCTCGATCGACGAAGTGGCATGTCGCCTGCTCGACAACGAAAACGACCGCGCCCACGCCGAGGCGCTGGCGATGCGGATCAAGCGTGGCATCCGCGAGCGGGTCGGCACCTGCCTGACCTCCTCGGTCGGGATCGCGCCCAACCGGCTGCTCGCCAAGCTCGCGTCCGACCTGCAAAAACCCGACGGGCTGGTGGTGTTCGAGGCCGCTGACCTGCCGCACGCGCTGTACCGGCTGTCGCTGCGCGATATCAGCGGGGTCGGCGCCAAGATGGAACGGCGACTGGCGCGCGACGGCGTCAACGACATCCAGCAATTGCTCGCACGACGCCCGCGCGATGCCGGCCACGCCTGGGGCGGCACCAATGGCGACCGGCTCTGGTATCTGCTCCACGGCGTCGACCTGGCGGACAAGGCGACGCAGAGCCGCACGATCGGCCACAGCCATGTCCTGTCGCCCAGCAAGCGCGGCTATGGCGCAGTGCGGCTGACCGCGCGGCGGCTGGCGCTCAAGGCGGCGAGCCGGCTGCGCCGCAAGGCGTATCGTGCACGATTGCTGGTGCTCCATGCGCGGTTCGAGGACGATAAGAGCATGTGGCGCGCCTCCGCGAAGCTGCCCGCGACGCAAGACAGTTTCGCGATGCTCACCGCGCTGGACACGCTGCTGCCGCGGCTGCGCGCGCAGGAGATCGGGCATCGCAGCGGCTGCCGCATGATCGGCGTGACGCTCGCCGAGATCGAGCCGGTCGTCGGGGAGCAGCATTCCCTCTTCGCGCATCTGCCCGCCGACGATCCGCTGGCGCGCGAGACGCGCGGGCTGGCGCTGAGTCGCGCGATGGACCGGATCAACGAGCGATTCGGCCGCCACGCGGTCTCGGTCGGCGCGATGCACGGTGGCCGCCTGGATCGCGTCGGTACGAAAATTGCGTTCGGACGCATTCCCGACATGGATGAATTCCACGAATGAGCCAGACTCTGATGCACCGCAACAATCCGTGACTTGACGGAGTAAAGCGCATGGGCGAAGCGGCGCATATTATGCAGAAGCTCCTCCCCCTCTCGCTGGCCGCCGCTCTGCTGGCGCTGTCGGCCTGCAACTCCGAACCGTCCTCGCCGCAGGTGCTGGACAGCAATCCCGATCCGATGGCCTCGACGCTCGCCAACGCCGCGCCGATCGAGCTGCCGCCCGCCATCAAGGCCGACAAGACCATGCGCTGCAAGGATCAGAGCCTTGCCTATGTCACCTTCTTCGATGGCGACAAGCAGGCGGTCGTCCGCACCGAAAAGGGCGGCGCCGCGACCACGCTGAAGGCAGCGAAGGCTGGCGATCCGCTGACCGCCGAGGGCGGCTGGAAGATGACCGGCACCACCAGCGAGATCAAGCTGACCCGCCCGGGCAAGCCCGAGCTGGTTTGCCACTCGTAATCTCGTTCACTTTCCTGACGTCGTTCCGGACTTGATCCGGGACGACGATTCCTCCTGCTGCGACTGGGCTTGCGGCCCCTCCGGATCCTGTCCGGGATGACGCCGGGAAATCGCGGGCACGACCGTAGCCCACCCCTGACCCGCCATGGCGCGGGGCGCCTTCCAATCTACATCATCTTCCTTGCTCTGCGTCCGGCCGGACCGTAGCGTCGCGCCCATGACGACGGTGGCGATCTACAGCGTGAAGGGGGCGTCGGCAAAACGACGCTCGCGATCAATCTGGCGTGGTGCGCGGCGACGCTGTCGGCACGGCGCACGCTGTTGTGGGATCTCGATCCGCAGGCATCCGCGACCTGGGCGCTGGGCGACGGCCGCGCGCATGATCGCGCCGGCGCGTTGTTCGCCAAGGGCGTGTCGCCCACCAAGCTGATCACGCCGACCGCGTTCGACCGGCTGGACCTGCTCCCTGCCGACGCTTCGCTGCGAGAGCTGAACCATCAGCTGCGCGAACTCGACAAGAAGCGCCGGCTGCGCAAGTTGATCGCCGAGCTTGGCGATCACGATACGGTGGTGCTCGATTGCCCACCCGGCTTGACCGAAACCGCCGATCAAGTGGTGCGCGCCGCCGATCTGCTTGTGGTGCCGGTGGTGCCCTCCGCCCTCTCGCAACAGGCGTTCGCGACGCTCGATCGGGAATTCGGCGGACAGGTGCCGATCCTGCCGGTGCACGTAATGGTCGACCGCCGCCGCGCACTCCATGCCGAGGCGCTCGCGCGCAATCCCGACTGGCCGGTGATCCCGATGGCGAGCGCGGTGGAGAATGCCACGGCGCAACGGGTGCCGGTCGGCGTGGCCGCGCCCCGTAGCGTCGCCGCAACCGCTTTTGCGCAATTGTGGCGAACGATCGAGCAGCGGCGGGCTTGACCAGTCCGGGCACACTCGATCCGGGGTTGTTGCTCGGTGCCTATTCGGTCGGCGTGTTCCCGATGGCCGACAGCCGCGATTCCGCCAGCATCTATTGGGTGGAGCCGCGCCGCCGCGCCATTCTGCCACTCGAAGGTTTTCATCTGTCACGCTCGCTGCGGCGCGTGATCGCGGCCGACCGCTTCCGCGTCACCGTCGATCGGGCGTTCGGGCAGATCATCGCCCTGTGCGCCGAGGCGGCGGTGGACCGACCGGATACGTGGATCAATGCGATGATCGAGGAAGCGTTCCTGCGCCTCCACGCGCTCGGCCATGCGCATTCGGTCGAGTGCTGGGACGGCGATCGGCTGGTCGGCGGGCTCTACGGGCTCGCGGTCGGCCGAGCCTTCTTCGGCGAGAGCATGGTCAGCCGCGCGCCCAATGCCTCGAAGGTCGCGATCGCCTCGCTGGTCGCACGGTTGCGCGCCGGCGGCTTCTCGCTGCTCGACTGCCAGTTCATGACCGCGCACCTCGCCTCGCTGGGCGCGCAGGAGATCGATCGCGCCGATTACATGGAATTGTTGGGGGCGGCGCTTTCCTCGATCGGCTCGTCGGCGGCCTCGTCATCCGCAGCCGCGGTTGCGGACGTCGCGACAGGCGACTTCTTCGCGCTGGATGCCTTGGCCGGCGTGGACGGCGCGGTGCCGGGGAAGGTCGTGGCGCAGCTTCTCGTCCACACGTCATAGACCGGGTGGATGACGACGTTGAGCGCGGGACGCTCCTTGTAGAGCCAGCCCGAAAACACGCGTCGCCAATGCGAGTCCGCACCGCGGACGTCGAGCTGGACGAACGCACCGGTCAATTGCACGGGCTCCCACGGCGCGGTCTGTTCGCAGGCCCGCAATCGTACGATCACGTCGCCGACGCGTCCGGCCTGGCCGGGGCGGAGCGTCAGCTCGCGGCTGACGCCGTTGCGCTTGTTGAGCAGCCCCAGCACCGCGACGCGCTGCGCCATCGGCGTGGTGCCGGCATCGACGGCAGCCTCCTGCGCATCGTCGCGCACCTCGTCGGCGGCGGGGGACGGCGCGGCGTCGGGCAGCGTCTCCGGCACCGCCTTGCTCACGATCGGTGCGTCGGGCGCTGGCGCGCGCGCGTTGGGGCGGAGGCTCAGCCCCGCCCAGGTCACCCCAGCTGCCGCCACCAGAACCAGCCCGCCGATCGCGAGCGGACGCTTCACGCGTCGGGGCTCCATGCCTCGTAATCGCCGGTCGCGGCGGCACGGTGTCCGCCCTTCTCCAGCGCACCTTGCGGGCGATAGGCGAAGGCGGTGCCGGTCATGTTCGGCACGGCAGGCTTTTCCCACTGCCGCGGCGCGGGCAGCACGTCGGTGGGCACACCGTCGAGTTGGCGGTGAAGCCAGCCATACCATTCCGGCGGTACGCGGCTGACGTCGTTCGCGCCCGCGTAGATCACCCAGCGGCGCGGCTCGCCCGCGGTATCGCGGCCACCCTCCCAATAGGTGTTGCCGAGATAATCCTCGCCAACCTGACGCTTGCCGCGCAGGCCGTAGAAGATGGTGCCCCAGCTTGCGCCGTTCCACCAGGTGAAGGGGTTGAGATTGATGCCCATCGTGGCGCCTCGCTTACCCGCGTGCGCCCGCCCGTTCAATGCCCCGATTCACTCGGCCGGCGCGACGCCCACCGCAAGCGGCCCCTTGCGCCCCTGCACCACCCGCGCGCGCAACCGTTGCTCAGGCTCGACATCCGCGATCCCGGCGCGGCGCAACGTCTCCATATGGACGAAGATGTCGCCCGGCCGCGCGAGCGCGACCAGAAAGCCATAGCCCTTGATGCGGTTGAACCATTTGACGCTGACGTCTTCCCACTGCGCCTGAGCGGCGGCATCGTCGGGCGTGAGTTCGGGGACCAGTCGCTCCCGATCGCGGTCGCGCACCGTTTCGGTCGCGGCGGCCAGATCAAGCGCGGAGATTTCGGTCGCCTGCCACCCACGCGGCCCCTGCGCGGCCAGCCCCTCCAACCGCGTCCCCTCGGGCAGGGTGCGGCGGCCGTATGCTTGCAAGACGCTGAAATGGAGCAGCACGTCGCCCATCGCCGCGTCGTCGGGAACGATGAAGCCGAAGCCGCGCGTGGCATCGAACCATTTCAGCACGCCCGACAGCGCGACGCCCGGCGACACGCTCTCGGTCGTTCCGGCGTGGGATTCAACGCCTTCGCTCGATGTGCCAGGCCCGTCGTGCACGTCGCGTCCAGCCCCTTTTCATGCCCGGATCACATCGGTGCACTGCACCATGAGCGAAAGCAAGTCGGGATATGTCAGTCTATTTCGGGAATCTCTCCCGGTGCGCTATCCACCACGCGCCGCGCGGTCTGTGAATCATGGCCGGCCCGCAACAATGCGGCCAGGTGCCGCTCGCGCTCACGGGGGTCGGCACGCGCGGCGGCGAACGGCCCGATCCGCTTGCGTCGCGCGAGCCGCAACGCACTTTCTAGAGCGGCGGCGCGCGCTTCCTCGACCGCCGGCGCGCGATCTTCCTCCTCGAGCCCGGCCGCGCGCAGCGTTTCGGCAACCCGCCGCGCCCCGTAGCCACGCCGCGCCAGCGACGCGCCTTTTGCTCGGCGAAGCTGCGATCGTCGACATAGCCAGCGTCGGCCATCCGCTGCGCCACCGCACGCGGATCGACCGGCACGCCGTCCCAGCCCCGCTCGCGTATCTTGCGCGCGAGATAATCGGCCAGCTTACCGCGCGAGGTCGCGAACCGCTCGACATAGCGCAGCGCCAGCCGCTCCAACGCGGCTGCGTCCAACGGGGCGGTGCGCGGCGCGACGTGCGCGACGTGCGCGACGTGGAGCGGGTCGCAGAGGAGGGTGTCAGGGCCACGCCTTGATTGTGCCACACTGACCGTGGATCCTAATGCTCAAAATTTTAATATCTCCGGCAAACCGCCATTTTTGCCGGTCAACCATTGCGCACGCATGACAGGTGCGACAGGAACACAGGATGACGATCGACCTCGCCACGAAGACCGCCCCCGCGACGGTTGCGCCGACGGCAACCCCGACCGAGGACCGGCTGCCGCGCCGCTTCTCGGATTTCGCGACGCTGGGCGAGGCACTCGATTACGCCGCCTCCGGCGTGCGCGGGCTCAACTTCCACGACGCACGCGGTACCTTGGTACGCAGCTACCCCTTCGCTCAGCTTCGCGCCGATGCTCATGATGCGGCGCTGCGGCTGATCGCCGCCGGTGTCGCGCCGGGCGATCGCGTCGCGCTGATCGCCGAGACGAGTGCCGAGTTCGGCGCGCTGTTCTTCGGTACGGTGCTGGCCGGGGCGTGGCCGGTGCCCTTGCCGCTGCCGACCTCGTTCGGTGGACGTGAATCCTATATCGATCAGCTGCGTGTCCAGCTGGCGAGCTGCGATCCGAAGCTGCTGATCTACCCGGAGGAGCTGGCGCAGATGGCCGGTGCCGCCGCCGAGGCATCGGGCGTGACCGGAGCCGATTGGGTCGAGTTCGCGACACGCGCCGCGCCGCCCGTGGCGCTGCCCGGCGCCGATGCCGACGACGTGTGCTACCTGCAATATTCGAGCGGGTCGACGCGCTTCCCGCACGGCGTCGCGGTGACGCACCGTGCCTTGCTCAGCAATCTCGCGGCGCACGCGCACGGGATGCAGATCGCCGAAACCGATCGCTGCATCTCGTGGCTGCCGTGGTATCACGACATGGGGCTGGTCGGCTGCTTCCTGTCGCCGCTCGCCAATCAGGTGTCGACCGATTACCTGAAGACCGAGGATTTCGCGCGGCGTCCGCTGTCATGGCTCGACCTCATCAGCCGCAATCAGGGCACATCGCTCAGCTATTCGCCGACGTTCGGCTATGACATTTGCGCGCGCCGCATCTCGTCGCAGACCAAGGCGTCGGATCGCTTCGACCTGTCGCGCTGGCGCGTCGCGGGCAATGGAGCGGACATGATCCGCCCGGACGTGATGCAGGCGTTCGTCGACGCCTTCGCCGACGCCGGCTTCCAGGCGACCGCCTTCCTGCCCAGCTATGGCCTTGCCGAAGCGACGCTCGCCGTGTCGCTGATGCCGGTCGGCGAAGGCATTCGCGTCGAGCTGGTCGAGGAGACCGAACTGTCGGGGATGCACCATGGCGAGGACCGCCCGCAGCGGTATCGCGCGATCGTGAACTGCGGCAAGGCGGTGCGCGACATGGAAATCCAGGTTCGCGAGGAAGACGGCACCCCGCTGCCCGACGGCGCGATCGGCAAGGTGTGGTGCCGCGGGCCGAGCGTGATGGTCGGCTATTTCCGCGATCAGGCCTCGACCGACGCCTGTCTGGTCGACGGTTGGCTCGATACCGGCGACATGGGATATATGTCGGACGGCTATATCTTCATCGTCGGCCGCGCCAAGGACATGATCATCATCAACGGCCGCAACCACTGGCCGCAGGATATCGAATGGGCGGTCGAGCAGTTGCCCGGCTTCAAGGCCGGCGACATCGCCGCCTTCGCGATCACCACGCCCGGTGGCGAGGAAACGCCCGCGGTGCTGGTGCAATGCCGTAGCTCCGACGAGGCCGAGCGTGTCCGGTTGCGCGACGAGATCCGTGACCGCGTGCGGTCGGTGACGGGCATGAATTGCGTCGTCGAACTGATCCCGCCGCGTACACTGCCGCGCACCAGCTCGGGCAAGCTGAGCCGTGCCAAGGCGCGCAACCTGTACCTGGCGGGCGAGATCAAGCCGTACGATCTGGCGGCCTGATCGGAGACGCGGGTTCGATCCGCGAACTCGCGACCCCGGGACACTGTCGGCACTAAGTGAGGGCTGAGGAGACGGCCGCCGGTTTCGTCTCAGCGCGAGCGGCCTCGAATGATGCCCGGCCCTTTACGAGACCTATGCGGAAGTCCGGAAGTCGTCCTCGATGCTCAGTCATCCCAGACGTGTTCCGGGGTCCACTGATCCGCGAAGCCACCGGCTGACGCGTTTGCGGAACGGTGGATGCCGGAACACGTCCGGCATGACGTATGAGTTCGCACAAGTCTCGCCCTTCACGGGCAACGCTTCGTCAACCAGCGCGCGTGTAGGTTGGCCCGGTGACCACCTTTTCCGCCTCGCCGCTCGCGCATCAACCGCCGCTTTCCGCGCTGTTCGGGCTGAGCAATGGCGACGATCCCGACCTTTGGGGACGGATCCGTGCCGCGCAGTTGCTCGCGGTGCGGCAGCGCGCGCTGTTGTTGCTGGCGGCGAACCTGACCGGCGCCGCACTGGTCGTCATGTTGCTCGAGGCCTGCGTGCCGGCGCTGTGGCTGACGATCTGGCTGATCGCGATCGGTGTGGGCTCGGTGATAACCACCGTCCGGCGGCTGGGCAGCCCGAAAAAGGCCGGCGGCTATGCCGATCTCGCCGCACTGCGCGCACCGGTCGTCGAAGCCGGCGTGATGGCGCTGATGTGGTGCGTCGTGCCGTTGCTGTTCGGCGCGCACCTCCACGTCGCCACGGTGCTGGCGATGCACGTCGTGCTCGCGGTGCTGATGGCGGCCTATGCGATGGCGACCGTCTCGGTGCCGCTGGCGACGATCGTGTTCATCGGCGGGACCACATTGACGGGCGCGGTCGCCTTGCTCGTCACCGGCCATGCCGCGGTCGCGCTCGCCGACCTGCTGTTTGCCGCGTTGCTCTGCATCGGCACCTTCGATCGTGCGCGCGCGCTGGCGATGCTGCATGCCGGGGGAGTAACGCTCGCCGAGCGGGACGGAACGATCGGGTTGTTGCTACGCGACTTCGACGAATTCTCGCCCGACTGGTTGTGGCAGACCGATGCATCGCGCCGGATCGTCCAGCCGAGCGCGCGCTTCGCCGCGGCCTGCGGCGTCGAGCGTGGCGAGCTGGAAGGGCGTCCCCTGCTGGAGGTGCTGGCCGGCGCGGGCTGGGACAGCGGACAGGTCGCGCCGGTGCTCCGCGAACTTGCGATGCGGCTGCGCAATCGTGAGGCGATCCGCGACCTTACCCTGCCGATTACGGTAACGGGCGAACAACGCTGGTGGCGGATCGCCGCCTCGCCGCGGCGCGATGCCGATGGCCATTTCGGCGGCTTCCGCGGCGTCGCCTCCGACGTCACCGAGGAGCGCGCCTCCGCCGAGAAGATCGAGCGGCTCGCCCGCTTCGACACGCTGACCGGCCTCCCCAACCGTCTGTCGGTGAACGAGGCGCTGGCCGAAGCGGTCGCCCATGCAGAGCGCGAACGGGCACGATGCGCACTGATGATGATCGACCTCGATCGCTTCAAGGCGGTCAACGACACGCTCGGCCATCCGGTCGGCGACCGGCTGCTCGGCCGGGTGTCGGAGCGGCTGGCGACTTTGCTCGCCGATCGCGAGATCGTCGGACGGCTGGGCGGAGACGAATTCGCGGTCGTCGTGCGCGACGCTTCCGATCCGCTCCGCGTCGAGCGCTTGGCGCGCGCGATCATCGAGACGCTGTCGCGTCCCTATGAGGTCGATCAGCACACGTTGTATATCGGTGCCTCGGTCGGCGTCGCGACCAGCCCGCGCGACGGGCGCAGCGCCGAAACGCTGATCCGCTCTGCCGACCTGGCGCTGTACCGGTCGAAGGATCAGGGCGGCGGCGTCTTCCACGCCTACGAGCCACAGCTTCATGCCGAGGCAGAGGAGCGCCGCGTGCTCGAAATGGCGCTGCGTCGCGCGCTCGAGAACGAGGAGCTGTCGCTCGACTACCAGCCGGTCGTCGATGCGCGCACCGGCGCGCTGCGCGGGTTCGAGGCGCTGCTGCGCTGGCGGCACCCAAGCTTCGGGCAGATCCCCCGTCCAAGTTCATCCCGATCGCGGAGGAAGCGCGGCTGATCGCGTCGATCGGCGAATGGGTGGTACGGACCGCCTGCGCGGAGGCCGCGGCGTGGCCGGACGGCGTGCACGTCGCGGTCAACGTCTCCCCCGAACAACTCCACAATCCGCAATTCGTGACCATCGTCGCCGAGGCGCTGGGCGACAGCGGCCTGCCCGCACGCCGCCTCGAACTGGAAGTCACCGAAAGCGTGTTCCTGCGGGAGGGCACCGGCGCGACGCGGGTCCTTGGGGATATCCAGGCGCTGGGGGTCGGGCTCAGCCTCGACGATTTCGGCACCGGCTATTCCTCGCTCGGCTATCTCAGCTCCACCCGCTTCTCCTCGATCAAGATCGACCGCAGCTTCGTCCAGACCGCCGCTGCCGGCCGGGTCGAGGCGATCGCGATCATCCGCGCGGTGGTGGCGATGGCCGACAGCCTCGACATGACCACCACTGCCGAGGGCGTGGAAACCGAAGCCGAGTTACGGCTGGTGCAGGAACTTGGCTGTCGCAGCATCCAGGGCTATTATTTCGGACGCCCGCTGCCGGTGGCCGAGGCGCGCGCGCTGACGCTGCGTCATCTTCACACACAGGCTGCGTGACGGCGGTCGAGCAATCGCTTGACGAACGCCGCCAATCCGTTCAACAGCAGCGCCCACACAGGAGTGTAGCTCAGTTGGTAGAGCATCGGTCTCCAAAACCGAGGGCCGTGGGTTCGAGTCCCCCACTCCTGCCAGAAACCTTTTGTAAACCTGGAGCCAATACGCCGCTTGCGTGTTGTGCCGCACAGCGCCATAGCGCGAACTGGGTTTAAGTAACTTAAGGGAGTTCTACCATGCGTTCGATCCTCGCAGGCGCCGCTGCGCTCAGCCTCATCGCCACCCCGGCGTTCGCCGCGAACAGCAACCCGGCCGCCAGCCTGTCGGTCGCGCAGTCGCGCGCCGCTACCCCGTCGGCCAAGAAGAGCGAGCTGGCCGGTGCCGGCCTGTTCGGCGTCATCATCGCCGCCGGCATTGCCGCCATCGGCGTGATCGCGATCGTCAACGACAGCAACGACGACTCCGACAGCAACTGATCGGACGCGCGCGCGGCCCTGCGGGCTGCGTGCGTTTTTCGTTGAAGAGGGTCGGGCGCCATGCGCGCCCGGCCCTTTTTCGTGTCGCAACGGCGGCCGGTCGGGATAGCGGCGGCGCTCTGGTCGGACAGCAAGCTGCCCCGCTTGCCTTTTGTCGAGCACGATCCTATGTCCGATGGCATATCCGACATCGCGGAAGGCTTGCCGACCGCTTCCCGGTTTCGGACCGGGCAGCGGTAGCGATCCTATGCCGGGACTTCATTTACAGGCTCAACCGGGCCAGGGCTCAACGAAGGCGCATTTCGTGGCGAAGACGACTCCGATCGAATTCATCCGTCAGGTGCGGACCGAGACCGCGAAGGTCGTGTGGCCGACCGGGCGCGAAACGGTGATGACCGGCGTGATGGTCGTCATCATGACGACGGTGCTCGCGTTGTTCTTCCTCTCGGTCGATTCGATCTTCAACGCCGTCGTGAAGGCGTTGCTGAGCCTGGCGCAGTAAGGACGGAATTCCAAAAGATGGCGCGCTGGTACATCATCCACGCTTACTCGGGCTTCGAGGGCAAGGTCCGCGATTCGATTATGTCGGAGGCCACGCGGATGGGCCTCGAGCAACTGGTCGAGCAGATCGAGGTGCCCACCGAGACGGTCACCGAAGCGCGCCGCGGAAAGAAGATCGCGGTCGAGCGCAAGTTCATGCCGGGCTACGTCCTCGCCAAGCTGGCGATGAACGACGACGTCTATCACCTCGTCAAGAACACCCCCAAGGTCACGGGCTTCCTCGGTTCGTCGGGCAAGCCGCAGCCGATCTCGGATGCCGAGGCGGCGCGGATGCTCAATTCGAAGGAAGAGGCGGCCGCCGCACCGAAGACCAAGGTCAAGGTCGATTACGAGATCGGCGATGCGGTCAAGGTGCTGGAAGGCCCGTTCGCGAGCTTCAACGGGACGGTCGAGGAACTCGACTTCGACAAGTCGAAGGTCAAGGTCTCGGTCAGCATCTTCGGCCGCGCGACGCCGGTCGAACTCGACTTCGAACAGGTCGAGCGCAGCAAGTAATCCGGCTTAAATCGCCCCGGACTCGATCCGGGGCGCAGCTTCTTGCCGCCCGGTCCACCAAGTTTCGTCATTGCGAGCGTAGCGAAGCAATAACGCATATTCTGGACCGGGCCTAAGCCCCCGCCCCCGCCCCGCTGGCAATCCCCGCCTCGTCGCGCCACGGTGCTGCGACGACATGCGGCGCGAGATCGACGCGCTTGCGTTGCTGGCGCACCTCCAGCCCCGGCGTGAACAGCATCGTCTCCGACCGGCGGAATTGCGCGGGCGTCATGCCGACGAATTGCCGGAACTCGCGATTGAGGTGCGACGCGTCGTAGAAGCGCAGCTCGGCCAGTTCGTCGGCCGTCGGCACCGCCAGTCCGCGCATCACCGCTGCCATATCGAGGAACCGACTGCGGCGCAGCACCGTCTTCGGCAGATGCCCGAAATGCGCGCGCACGGTGCGATCGAGTCGCCGCCCCGACATGCCGACCTCCGCTGCGATCTCAGCAACGGGACGGACGGGATCGATCTCGCGCGATCTCGCTCGAACGTGGCGCTGACCGGATCGGTCGGCGTGGCGCGCACGATCACGCGTTCGAGCACCACCTGCTCCAGCCGCGCAAATGTTTGTTCGTGATCGTAGATGTCCTGGGTCGCCCAGCGCAGCGCCGCACCCCAGTCGCCACCGATCGGAAGCAGCCGGTCCGCCATCTGATCGGCGCTCTCATCGCAGAACGAGAACCACGCGCTCGGCCGAATCATGAACCCCGCCGCGATGATCGGCCCGCGACAACGCACCGCAAACCGCCGCTCCTGCGCCCCAAACAGCATCGGCCCCTCATAGCCGACCCAGCGGTCGTCGATCAGCGTCTCCCACGTGCCGACCACCGGCACGCGGACATAGGCGTTCTCATGGAGCAGGAAATCGTCGAGCAACGCATCGGCGGGACGCTCGATGATCGTCACGAAGAAGCGCGCGATATGGTCGGCGAGCGCGGCAGTGGGTGTGCGACTCAGCGACAGCGGCGCGCCGCCGAGAGATGCACCAGTACGCGGAATCGCCCCACCCATGATTTGTGGCTACGACAACCAAGGCCGATGCGGCAGCGAAACCTCACCTGCATTAGTTTATGTCATGTCGGTGTGTCCTCTACGCCACGGGTCGATGGCACATGCCGGTTGCGTGATCAGCGTTGATCCGCTAACGGCGCACGCTTCCCTGTCATCATCGACCTGGAACTGCGGGAGGGTGTCGCTTTGGCGGCGCCCAGACGAACCGCTAGACTTGAACCGGGCGCAACGGCGACGACGCGCCCCGTAACAGAGTGAGACGCATGGCAAAGAAGATCACAGGCTATATTAAGCTGCAGGTCCCGGCCGGTTCCGCCAACCCCTCGCCGCCGATCGGTCCGGCGCTGGGTCAGCGTGGCGTGAACATCATGGAATTCTGCAAGGCGTTCAACGCACAGACCGCGGAAATGGAAAAGGGTTCGCCCCTCCCCACCGTCATCACCGTCTATGCCGACCGCTCCTTCTCGTTCGTGACGAAGACGCCGCCGGCGACCTTCCTCATCAAGAAGGCGGCGAACCTGAAGTCGGGCTCGAAGGAGCCGGGCAAGGTTTCGGCGGGCAAGATCAAGCGGTCGCAGCTGGTCGAGGTCGCGCAGGCGAAGATGAAGGATCTGAACGCCAACGACATCGAGGCAGCGACCAAGATCATCGAAGGCTCGGCCCGCGCAATGGGCCTCGAAGTGGTGGAGGGCTGAGATCATGGCATTGAGCAAGAAGCAGAAGGCCATCACGATCGATCGTGAAAAGCTGCACGGCGTCGACGAGGCGATCGCGCTGGCGAAGTCGGGGGCGACCTCGAAGTTCGACGAGACGATCGAAGTCGCGCTGAACCTGGGCGTCGATCCGCGTCACGCCGACCAGATGGTCCGCGGCGTCGTCACGTTGCCCGCAGGCACCGGCAAGACGGTGCGCGTCGGCGTGTTCGCGCGCGGTGCGAAGGCCGACGAGGCGCGCGCTGCCGGTGCGGACGTCGTCGGTGCCGAAGACCTGATGGAGACCATCCAAGGCGGCACGATCGACTTCGATCGCTGCATCGCGACCCCGGACATGATGGGCGTCGTCGGCCGCCTCGGTAAGGTGCTGGGCCCCAAGGGCCTGATGCCGAACCCGAAGCTGGGCACGGTCACCATGAACGTCGCGGAAGCCGTCAAGGCAGCCAAGGGCGGTCAGGTCGAGTATCGCGTCGAGAAGGCGGGCATTATCCACTCGGGCATCGGCAAGGCGTCGTTCGCGCAGGAAGACCTGCGTCGCAACTTCGACGCGCTGGTCGACGCGGTGGTGAAGGCCAAGCCGTCGGGCGCCAAGGGCAAGTATGTTCGCAAGGTCGCCGTCAGCTCGACAATGGGCCCGGGCATCAAGGTCGACACCGCGGAAGTCGCGGGGGCGTAAGCCCGACGCGACGAAGGTGGTGAGAAAAGCCGGCGTGCTCGCAAGAGCGCGCCGGCTTTTTCGTGTCTGCTTTGGACACACTGGGGTTTGAGTATGAAGCGACCGCATCAACGAAGGCAACAGACATAGGCCCCTGCCTTCGCAGGGGCGACGTTGCCTCAATCAGGCGTCGCCCCTGCGCAGGCAGGGGCCCATGTCTGTGTCGTCCCGCAAGACGCCGCCGCTACCGCGACGTGGAGTGGCCGGACCGGAAAAACCCCGCCTTTCCAACGCTCCTTCCGCCGCATCCCCATCGACAAGCCTGCCGCCGACCGGCACTCTCCGTCGCCATACGGAGAGGATCATGCCGCATTACGGCGACTATCAGAACGCGATCTATTTCGCGGGCCTGTCGGGAATCGTGCCGGAGTGGCCGGTCGATCACGCCGGGCTGCGCGCGCGCGCCGAGGCGCATTGGTCGCCATCGGTGCGCGACTATGTTCAGGGCGGCTGCGGGGACGAGCGGACGCAGGAGGTGAACGCCACCGCCTTCGCGCATTGGGGCATGGTCCCGCGGATGATGGTCGACACCGCAACCCGCGATTTATCCACGACATTGTTCGGGCGCCGGCTGCCTTCCCCGTTGTTCATGGCCCCGATCGGGGTCAACGGCATCTGCACCGATGACGGACATGGCGATCTCGCCGCGGCGCGGGCGTCGGCGGAAACCGGGGTGCCGTTCTGTGCGTCGACGCTCGGCAACGATCCGCTGGAGGCGGTGCGCGTCGCGTGCGGAGAAACTCCGACGCTTTTTCAACTCTATACCTCGCGCAACGACGATGTCGTCGCCAGCATCGTCGCGCGGGCCGAGGCGGCTGGTTATGCGGCACTGGTGGTGACGCTCGACACCTGGGTGACCGGCTGGCGGCCACGCGACCTCAATACCGGCAACTTCCCGCAACTGCGCGGGCACGTCCTGGCTAACTACTTCGGAGACCCCGCCTTTCGTGCGTTGCTCGCCCGACCGCCCGAAGACGATCCGCAAACGGCCGTCGCGACGTGGGCGGCGACGTTCGGGCGCGTGCTGACGTGGGACGACATGGCGTGGCTGCGCTCGCTGACCAAGTTGCCGATCGTTCTCAAGGGCATCTGCCACCCCGACGACGCGCGGCGCGCGATCGATGGCGGCGCGGACGGCATCTACGTCTCCAACCACGGCGGGCGACAGGCGAATGGCGGGATCGCCGCGATCGATCTGTTGCCCGCGGTCGCCGAGGTGGTGGCGAGCCGGGTGCCGGTGCTGTTCGACAGCGGCGTGCGCTCCGGGACCGACCTGATCAAGGCGGTCGCACTCGGTGCCGATTTTGTCGGCCTCGGGCGCCCTTATTGCTACGGATTAGCACTGGGTGGCGCGGTCGGGTGCGCGCACGTACTCAAATGCGTACTCGCCGAGGCCGATCTGTTGATGGCGGTGAACGGTTGGCCGACCTTGTCCATGGTTCGCGAGGCCGGCGCCCGGCGACTCTGAAACCCGCTGTCCTACATCCTCCAACATCTGCCAGCCCGATCGCATCGAACGGCACGGAGCAGATGATGCAGGAACTGGTGGAGCAGACGATCGATGCGCACGGGCGGCGCGGCACCGGCGGCGGGCGGCGCGTCACCGTCAACCGCCGCGAATCACCGCTCGCGTGGCTCGCCGCGCGGCGACTGGTGACCGCGCGCCAGAACGAGGCGGGCGAGCGGTTGCAGGGTGATTACGAGCGCGCCGCCCTCGGCCCGGCGGTGACGATGCGCTGGACGCTGCGCGTCGATGGCGGCGGAGAGCGTGCCGATCCGGCAGTCGCGCAGCTCGCCGCCAAGCGCCGCTTCGACGCCGCGATCGCTGCGGTCGGCCCCGGCCTGTCGGATGTGCTGTGGCGTGTGGTGTGCGCAGGCGAGACGCTGCCCGACAGCGAACGCGCGCTCGGCTGGCCGACGCGTAGCGGGCAACTGGTGCTGACGCTCGCACTCGATCGCCTGGCCGATCATTACGGCCTGCGCTGACCCTCTTGCTGCGCGCGCGCCGCGTCCGCAGATAGGGTCGATGGACATCAGTTTCACCAAATGCCACGGTTCGGGCAACGACTTCCCGCTGGTCGACGGGCGCACGCTGACGCTGTCGGAGCCGGAATGGGCGCAACTGGCGCGCGCGCTCGCCGATCGCAGCGGGCCGGTCGGCGGCGATGGCCTGCTGGTGCTGACCGACGGCGACGCGCAGGCGGCGTTCGGGATGCGGATGTTCAACAGCGACGGATCGGAGGCGGAGACATGCCTCAACGGCCTGCGCTGCGTCGCGCGTGCGGGCTTTGAGGCGCTCGGGATCGGGCGCGCGACCGCGAAGCTCAAGACCAGCCATGCCGCGGTCGCGCACGCCACGCCGCTCGCCGAGCATGTCTATACCATCGAAGAGACCGCGGGGCCGGCGACGCTCGACCTCGCGCGCTGGCCGCTGACCGGTGCGGGTGAGCGGCTGATCGACGCCCCGCTCGCGACATTGCCGGGAGTGCGGCGTTTTACCGCGGTCGCGATGCCCAACCCGCATCTGGTGACGTTCGTCGACTCGGTCGCCGAGGACGAACTGGTCGCGATCGGGAAGATCTGCGAGGCTGCGCCGTCGTGGCTGCCCAACCGGGCCAACGTCTCGTTCGTCGAGGTGCGCGACGCCGATACCTTGTTCGTGCGCACCTTCGAGCGCGGTGTGGGGCTGACCGACAGTTGCGGCAGCGCGATGGCCGCTTCCACCTATGCGGCCTGCCTGACCGGGCGGATCGCGTACGATCATGAGGTGACGGTGCTCAACCGCGGCGGGCTGGTGCGCGCGCGCGCCACCGAGGCCGCAATGGTGACGCTGCATGGCAATGCGACATGGGAATGGGACGGCGTCGTCGCGGTCGATCTGGCGCAGGCGCGGGCGGGCGACCTACGCGTGCTGCGGCACTACGATGCGGAGATCGCGGCATGGGCGCGCGTCGCGGATAGCGTGTGCTGACCTTCGATCGGGTCGTTACACGTTCGTCGGAATGTTGATACGGCGGCCGGCTTCATCGCGACCGCATGGTGACGTGAGGCCGCTTCAAGCCGTCATTGCGAGCGGAGCGAAGCAATCCAGAGCGTCCTGGCTGTGGCCCTGGATTGCTTCGCTGCGCTCGCAATGACGATGCCAGGTACAGGCGAGGTCATCACCGGCTAAGCCCCCGCGTCGCCGGGGTCAGTTCCAAACCGGGTCGATCAAGCGCCGGTAGAGCGGCCGCCCGCCCCTATTCACGCATCGGCGCGGGCGACCTGGTTCTTGCCGCGGTTCTTCGCCGCATAGAGCGCGCGGTCGGCCGCGGTCATCGCATCCTCGTCCGTGGCCTTCGCGACGCCCGCGGAGAAGGTGATGTGCCCGATCGACTCACCGCTCTCCTGATGCACCAGCGAGCGCTGCGACAGGCGCTCGCGCACCTTCTCCAGCGCCGCCACCGCCTGATCGACCGACATGCCAGTGAACAGCAACGAAAACTCTTCGCCGCCGTAGCGGGCCAGCAACACGTCGCGCGGCAGGGCGGCGCGGACGAAGGCGGCGACGAACTTCAGCACGCGATCGCCCGCGGCATGGCCGAACCGGTCGTTGACCTGTTTGAAGTCGTCGATGTCGATCAACGCGACGACTGCCTTGCCGCCCTCGGTGCCGCCGATCGTCGCGCGCAGCCGCTGTTCGAAACTGCGGCGGTTGGGCAGCCCCGTCAGGTGGTCGTGCTCGGCGGCCTGTCGCGCGCGGTGCAGTTCGTTGCGCAGCGCATCGGCTTCCTGCCGCGCATTATGGAGTTGCGCCTCGACCAGCCGCGCCGCCTCGACCGCGGCTTCGGTCAGCCCGATGATCCGCGCGATCGTCGCCTGCGGATCGCTGCTCAACCGACCGGCCTCGACATGCAGCGCATTGCCGAACGTCTCCGCGGAGCCGCGCGACTCGCCGACCGCGGCGAGACAGTCGCCGATCCGCGCCTCCAGCGCGTCGGCGATCCGGCTGAGCGCGCCCGCCTGCGCCGCATCGTTGCGCGCCGCGATTCGCGCGATGCCCGCGTCGGTAAGGCCCTGCCCGCTGCGCAACTGCTCGGCGACCGCCGCCCCCGTCCCCGGATCCTCGCCGGAGACATAGGCGTGGAGCACTTCGTAAGCGCACGGTGACGGCGTCAGCGCGTGCGAGAAGATCAGCGTGCCGATATCGTCGAACAGCCGGCGCAGCACGGCGGTGCGCTGTTGCGAGACACTGCCCGTCGGCGGCGGCGGCGATGCCGGCGGCGGTGGGGAGTCGCGTCGTCGCCACCGAACCAGCCCAGCATCCCGCGACGACGCCGCGACGCGACGGGGATCGAAGACGAGGCGGTCACGACAGGGCTCCCTTCGATGTCGCAGGGCACATGGCGGACGAGTGGCCGTCCAATATCTCGATCTCGAGCGCGTCCCACCGTTCGCCGAACCAGCGCTGCCCGCATTCGGCGCGGTGGATCGGATCGGCCGCGATCGTCGCATTCAGGTCGTAGGGCGCGATGAAGCGCTGCGCCGGAATATCGTAGAAGACGCGGACGCGCGGCTGGGTCGGCTCCTGATCGTTGCCCGCGATCACGATCGCCAGCCGGCTCGATTGGAGCCGCACCAGCCCGCCGACCGGGTGGATGCCGATGCTCTCGATGAAGAGATCGAGCAGTTCGGGGTCGAAATGCCCGCTCCACGAGCGCATCCGCGACAGCGCCTCGCTCGGCGACCACGGCCGCTTGTAGGGACGCTGCGAGGTGACGGCATCATAGACGTCGCAGATCGAACTCATCCGCGCCGCCAGCGACAATTGATCGCCGCGCAGCCCCTTGGGATAGCCGCGGCCATCGCATCGCTCGTGATGGTGGAGGCACACGTCGAGCACCACCTCCGGCAATCCGCGCCCGGCGCTCAACAGCGCATGGCCCTTTTCCGGGTGATGGCGCAGCACCGCCATTTCGGGCGGCTCCAGCTTGCCGGGCTTGTCGAGCAGCGCCTTGGGCACCGCCATCTTGCCGATGTCGTGGAGCAGCCCGGCGAGGCCGAGCGCGCTGACCTCCGCCTCGGGCAGTTTCAGCGTCTGCGCGAAATGGACCAGCAGCGCGGCGACCGCGATCGAATGGACGTAGGTATATTCGTCCTTGGTCTTGAGCCGCGTGACGTTCAGCATCGCGGCGGCGTCGCGCGTCACCGATTCGACGATCCGTTCGGCGATCGGCGCCAGCGCGTCGATGTCGAGCGCGCGGCCCAGGCGAACGTCTTCGAACATCGCCTTCACCACGACCTTCGATGCGTCGACCATCGCCTGTGCGCGCTGCTCATGCGAGATCGGCGTGCGACGGCGGCGCGCAGGGAGGTGTGGCTCTTGAGGATAAGGCGATGCCTCGGGTTCCACCTGCACGGCGTCGACCCCGCCTGCCACCGCCGCGGCGATCGGCTGCGCCGCCGCCGGGCCGAGGCCCTTCGACAGGTCGATCACGATCTCCGCGATCCCGCCCTCGAGCAGCTTCTTGAGGTCCGCGGCCTTGGTGAGCACGAACTGACGACGCCAGAACGGGCTGGCCATCCACCCACCCGCAACGGCGTGTACGAACATGCCGAGCCGCGCATCCTCCGTCTTGATCGTTACCAGCACCGCTCTTCAAGCCCCCTTGATGGAAGGCCTTTGCAGCAGATGTGATTAAGGACCGGTATGGAAGATCAAGAAATCAGGGCAAAATCGCAAAAGCGCCCGACGCGGGAAGGCGCCCGACCGTCATTTGGCGAGATCTTGGCTGGCGAGTTCTTGGCTGGCGACATCGGCCGGGGCGGGCCCGCAGCCCGATGGCCGCGGGTGGTGGAAGGGGCTGCTGCCGGTACATGCTCATGAAACCCTTTAAAATCCGTCATTTTCTTCTGGTCTTGCGTGATCGGTGCCCCCTGCGGTGCCCCCAAGATTGTCACGCTGAGGCACCGGAAAGACGTTCATCCAGCCACTTCGACACGTCGGCTTCCCACCAACCGACCGATCGAGCGGTGAGCTGGATCGGCTTCGGGAAGTCCCCTGCCCCGACCATTCGGTAGATCGAAGTGCGGCTGAGACCGATGGTCGCGATCACGTCCTTGATCCGCAGAAAGCGGCCGTGCGCGGCTGGGCTTCCATCACGCTTTGCCTGAGCAAGCGTCCGGGGGCTCACAGGCCACCGAACATTACGGCGACGCTTGGCCAGCCGAATAGGAAGTGGCCAAGCTGGATGAAGGGCAGCGGCCCAATGAGGCCGGCGATAATCTGCAGCGACACAGCGTTGAGGGGGCTCAGACCCGGCTCGCGTGTCACGGAGGGTGCTCGGAACATCGGAGTGGCGGCGCGCGCGCGATCGTGGCGGCGCGGTGCGGGGGCGGTGACGTGAGGCATCAGCGATCTCCGGGGAAGATCAGCTCGCGCAGGACGGCGAGCGTGACGGCAAAAGCGAGGACCACGACGGCGAGCGCGATGCGCGCCGCGTCGACGAAGAAGAGCAGCAGCAGTGCGATGCCGAGGAGGATCCCGGCTATCGCGAGCGGAAGAGCGAGGTTGTCTCGCTGGTCACGACGAGGCGTCATGCGGCTGCGCGCAGCTTCAGCCGCGCCAGCATGATGGTGATGCCGGCGATCGCGCGGTTGAGATCATGGAGCGCGACGCCGCCGGGGCCGTGAAGGTGTGGAGCGTCGAGGATCACCAGCTCGAGCACGCCGCGTTGCACCAGCAGATCGTCGAGGATCGCAGTGACGACCCGCGCGCGCCCGTTGATGGGGAACTCGCGAAGCGCGAGCCCGGGTCGATTGAGCGCCGCGATCGCGCCCGCGAGATCCGCGATCGCGTCGATGAAGTCGGCGGTATTTGCCACTGCCAGCTCGCCGCGCAGGACGTTCAAGCAGGACCTGGTGGTATCGAGATCGTCGAGGGTCACGGGCGAGTCCTTCGGGCAGCAGAAAGCCGTTCCCGAAAGCACGTAGCGATCAGGTCCGGCGGTTAGGTCGGGGAAGCGGCAGAGGTGGCCGGGTTCAGGAACTGTCGAGCATAGGATCACGAGCGCGATTGAGAGCCTGACGTACAATCGCAATCGCCGCGCCAGTTGCCGCGTCAGACTGCTCGAGCTCACGAAGAGCTGTCGTCAGTGTCTCGAGACTGTTGTTGCTGGGGAGGGTGGCGGCGACCAAGGCGGCAGTTGCCTCGCCGGCCTCCCGCGCATGATCGATCGTTGCACGGCCGATCGCCGCCTCGTCCACGAAGCGCTCGGCACGCGCACAATCCAGCCGACGACCGAGCGCTTCGTAGAGGGGAAAGCCGCGACCGTGCTGGGCGTGAGCCTCAAGGTCGAGCAGCTCGAGATCGCGCGCGGTCAGCTGCTGATCCTTGTCGGGATCGGCGGCCGCGCGAAGGTAGTGGGGTTCCCGGCCTGTTACCTCGGCCGCGCGCTCGATCGTGATCGAGCCCAGCACGAGATACAGGGCATTTTCCATCGTCACGGGGTCGCGCAGCTTGGTCATGCCGACGTTCCCTCAAAGAGTGACGCCGATCGAGATAGACGACCGGCGTCACAGGTTGGACGGTACAGAAATGCGCAGACTGCTTCACCGCTACGGAGATACGGGGGAGGCGCGGTGACTGGCCGGTCTGCAAGCGGCCGATGGGTGAAAGAAATAGGCCCTTGGAGGTCGGGCTGGACGCTCGACGTGGTCCGGTTATCGTTGTTGTCGCATCACCCTTCATCGTGCAGGCGCCAGATAGCTAGGTTCCGCGTGATTGCCGGCCGTCTCGCGAGGGTAGAGGTCGGGACGGAGGTCGTGGCGGCTGATGCCTGTCGCGCCCTCGACCTTGAGAACGTGCTCACCAGGCAAGGGCTTGCCGTTCTTCAGCCAGGCCCAAACGGAAGGCTGGGTAATGCCCAAGAGGCGCGCAGTGGCTGCTTGGCCTCCGAGGTGCTGCACGGCATCTACCAAGGCCTCACTGGCGCAGGACGAGTCTGTTTCCTCTGATGTTTGACATCGTGACACCGCGATTTGTCCCCAATAGGCATGCCTATTGCACTCGACTAAGGTATTCCGGGGTCGCTTGCAATAGGGATGCCTATAACTAGTTCGCCGTGATTATCGGCGATCGAGTCAGAGAGCGGATGAACGCTAGTGAGCTTTCGCAGGCTGAGCTTGCACGGCGGGTTGGCGTGTCGCAGCCGACGATTTATAGCTTGGTTCACAGCAATAAGGTCGGGTCGAAGCATCTGCACAAGATTGCAAGGGTTCTTGGAACAACGCCAGCATACCTATCCGGCGAGACCGACGATCCGCTCTCAGATGCCCCTCCACCTCCTGAGCTCTCGACCGAGGAGATAGAGCTCATCGAGATTTTCCGGCGTTTGCAGCCGGCAATCAAAGGCGCCGCGATGATACTGCTTGGAGGCCTAGTGGATCAGGCTTCCTCTTGATCCAATAGGTAGAGCTATATCAATTTGCGCTGTACCTAGCGATCGGTTTAGACCTGCAAGCACACATACCGGCGCGGGCTGCCGCGCCCTGCTCCATTTCCGGCCAGGGTGCGGGTACGGCGCGGGTACTGGCACGTTTTGACGCTCTGACATGCCAGCCTTCCCGCGGAGTTGTAATGACCGAGGCGGAGGATCTCTCCGCCTCAGCTGCGATCGAGGCACCTGTTAGCTAAGTAACCTGGCTTTTCTTGCTCTATGTGTACAACCGATCCGGACGATCCGTTAAGATTTGCCCGTGGGCAACTTGGCGAACTTACTGAATGTCACGCCAGATGAGCTGCGCGGCCCGGATGCGAGCACGCTGCGTCATGTGGCTTGGATCGCTCGTTCTAAGGCGAAGTCCCTCTTCAATCCCCAGCTTCCTGCAACGCCCCTCGAGGCAGCGGAGGCCGCGCTGCAAGGATTGGCAAACGAATTAGATGAGATCGCTGCTACGATAGAGGCTTGCGGCATCACCTCAGCTTGTGGCGGCAACAGCCCGCGTTGAGCGGGTGCCTGACGGGTACCATCGAGGCCGTTCGCCTCCTCCGCGAAGGGAGAAAGGTGACCGAGGCGGAGGGTCTCTCCGCCGCGCTCATGCTTCGATCATTGGACCAAAATTGAATAGACGCGTGCCACTTTTCCTGTTTGATGGATCTGCAGAAAATCGAGGTATATGACGACTCGTCCGATCCCTGTTCACGTTCTAGTCGACTGGAACAGCGAGCTTCACGCTTTCAAAAATCTTGGTGACAGGGAAAGTCCCGAGGTCGCCCGAAGAATATTGCGGTTACTCTGCCGCAATGTTGGAAAAATGCTTCACGATATTGCAGATGCCCAAGCGTTTTTTCTCCACTTCAGATTTTATAGTGGCTGGCGAATTCAATCTAAGGTTACGCGGAGACGGGATTCTCTCGAGGCGGCAAGGGTTTATGACCCAGCTAACGTTCAAGATCGAGGCTTGGCGGAGTACTCGCCGAGGAGTTCGCAGGTGATCCGCTCCATTGCATTTGGCGATCGACTGCTCGGCGCCCGTGACGATCGACTATGTGGCCCTAGGCTCGACCATCATCTACCTAGCACCTACCAGAAAAGCCGGGACGAGTTATGGGGTGAGAAAATGGTCGATACCGCTTTGATTTCTGACCTCCTACTTCTAGCAATCGAAAACGATGGAAGCTGGCTTGTTGTAGTCGGTCAGGACGCTGACCTGGTCCCAGGAATTCTTACGGCGGAGGGGCTGCTTCATGGTACAGACCGACGTACAATCTATTTTTCCCGTGGGGGCATCAACAACAGCAACCCCAAAATGATGGATCTGGTATGCCGGCGCTGACGCTAATTCTCGACGACCTGATGCCCTTCGCCGATTTCGGCAGCACCGCCGAAGAGGGAGATGGCTCATTCTCACTTTACCGTAACGGCCTTCTGACTGAGGTGGTGCCCACCGAAGCAGGCTACATCGTGCGCACGCCGCAGGAGCCAGAGCAACTCTTGAAGAACGCTGGTGCCTTGCTAGCTAGCAGTCGTTTCGCCGATCTCGGTCGCATCGCTCAGAACCAAGCGGTAGTGCTCGGAGCCGTACGCATGCGCAGCTCGCCAGTCCCGATCACAAGCGAATTGAAGCAGGTGGCCGGCTCAGTCCCGGACTTTATCGCAACAGCCGAACCTTGGAAGGCGCTCGACTCTTGGTTGCAGAACCTGGAGCAAACCAAGCAGGAGGACAGCATCGACCTCCTGCTCATTGACGGGCCCGCGGGCGTCGGAAAGACCACTATCGTCCGGGAAGCTGCTCTTCTACGCGCCGAAAGCTACGATGGATCGCTTCCATTGATAGTGCAGATTGTCAGCCGTGGTCGAGTATTACAAAACATCTCGGATCTAATTGCATTTGCCCTCCAAGACGTGAGAGCAAATCTTACGATTCGTGAGTTAATGGTCCTGATACGACATGGCTTGATCACTCTAGCCATTGACGGCTTTGATGAACTCTCAGATCCTAATGGATTTCAAACAGCCTGGAGCGGCCTGAACACCCTATTTGAAGGCGCGCGCGGCGTTGCCACCATTCTGCTTGCTGGTCGCGAGACATTCATTTCAACTCAAACGATCCAACGACAGCTAACCTCTTTCCGGCCCACGAACGATCGCCTAAGCTCTCTTTCATTAAGTGATCCCTATCCCGAAGCCGCCCGCGCTTGGCTTCTAAATCAGCCGGGTTGGAACGCGGATCTTCTTACCTTAGATTTTGTCGAGCCGATTTTCGTGTCGAAGTCGTACGCTTTACGCCCGTTCTTCCTCGACGTTATCGCACGCGAGCCCGATGCGCTCCGTGACAGCGAGCCGCCAGCTTCAGATCTTTTGACCTATCTGGTTGACGTGATGTCGCGGCGCGAAGCGCAGAAATTCTTCGAAAGCCTTGATCCTCCGAACGGGAACGAAGCAATCAAGGTGTATGGAGAGTATGTAGGCCGCTTCCTTGAGGAAGTGGCCCGCGATCTCGCAGAGAATCAGACCGACGCGCTTGCCGATGATGCCCTTGATCTACTCGCAACAGTCGCTGCTAACGGCTTGCTGCCAGATGATCAAATACCGGCCGTTGTTCAACGCGCCAGAACAATCGTCTTTCTGGCAAACGATGTTCAGCCTGGTCATGTCCGTTTCGCGCATGAGCAGCTCCAGCAGCACTTTTAGCGCGAGAGGCGCTCCGCTCCGTCGGCGCTGGAGAGATACCGCGTTACGTGCGACGCAACCTCTTCGGCCGCGAGTCGCTGGAGGTTTTTGGCCATGTCGCGAAGGGAAGGCCGAACGACGCTATTTGCTTTTGGAAGCTGCTCGGAGAGTGATTGCCGCGCCGTCGCGCGATCGGACTGCAACAAATTTATCGGTTCTAGCTGTCGCGGCAGCTTGCGGAGCTTCTCCTGATGATGCCTCTTTGCACATTCGAGATGTCGGCATCAGTGAGGTGCACTTCCCATTTTCACCGCCGACAGGCATCACCTTTAAGGACACGGTGATAAGCATCTTGCACGCCTCTGGCGTTGATTTGACAGCCGTGACCTTCGATAACGGGGTTAACATCGCGACCCTTGAGATGGATCGGCAAACCCTCCTTCCGTCATCATTTCCTCAACCTCAGCTAATAGAAACTGGCGATCGAACGATAGCCGATCAACGTGAAATAAAGCAGATGCTCAACCCTGATGTTGCTGCAGAACAGAGCAACGAGCTAGAATGGTCAAATGGCATGACTGAGCTTCTCGGCAGGGTCGAACGGTATCGCCCGTTTTGGTTGCGCACCAACATCGAGGACACGGATCCGCAGGGGCGGCGCATCATTTCGCACGGAGACTGGCCGGCCCTGTACGAGGCCCTAAAGCAGCTCGATCTTGTTACAATCAGGTCACGTCAAGCGGCTGGAGTCCGAGCCGACTTCGTCCACTTCAAGCAAGATGTTAAGTTGTCCGTGTATGAGGAGCTTCACGCGCTTTTTAATGATGACTGTGCGGAGAGAGCATCGCCAACTAATCAGGCGTTAACTGCTGTCGCGCGAACACAAGCGGGTATTGATCGGGTACAATCACGACCTTTCACCCGATTTGTCGAGGACAAATTGTGAGCGCGGCGGAGGGTTCCTCCGCCCTATTCGGAGCGCTGGCCGAGGCCACTCACCGAAACTGCGCCCATACCGAATGGCCGCGCTTGATCAGCGCCGCCACGATCCAGCCATGGGCGAAGTGGGTCTCATGCGCTGGGTTTGTCTTCGCCGACACCGCCTCCTCCCAGAACCGCACCAGCAACGTCCGATCAGTGAGGAACGGCCGCAGCACGCGTAGCGCCAGACGCACCGCTGGCGTCGACGCGTCATGCTGGCTTGCGCAGCACGCGGCATCCTTAAGCACGGTGAGCGCGAGGTTGATGACCAGCGTCTCGGCCCGGCGCGTGCGCAGCTCGCGGTCCGTACCGCCGAATGGGATGATCCCGATCGTCACGGCTGTGCGCTCGGGCGAGCATTTCCAGCACCAAGCGTCGCGCAGGAACACTTGCCAGTCGAGCGACTGGCGTTGGAAGCTGCGCTCGCGGATTAACTCCTCGAGGTCGCGTACCTTGACCGTCCCGCAGGCGGCGCAGGTCTGGCTGATCGATCCATGAATTCTACGGACGTCGTAGAGCGTCTTGGGCTGGCCGACCACATCCGCAGGTTACGCGAGCGCCGGCAACGGCAATTGCTCACCGCGCACCAGCAGCACCGCGCGCGCCTGCATCGCGGCGTCGACCGCCTGGCGGTAGTGCACGGTCGCGCAGCGCTCGGCCTCGTCGAAGCCGATCGGCGACCAATCCTCGCTGGGATAGCAGGCGTCGTAGATCGCGCGCGCGGCTGCACGCAGCAGGAGGTCGTGCTCCATGCCAAAGCTCCTTCGATGTCAATGCGCCGGCAATCGGCGATGCGGCAAGCTACGCTGATCGCCGTGTGATTCGCAAGAACATTGAGGGAACAAAGGTTCGAGGTCAACGCGGTCTGGTGGCGGCGCCTAGTGTCCGATACGGAATGGCGCGCGCCGCGCGGCTGGGCAGCGAGGCGGGTAACGGGCGGGTACATCGGGCCTGAAATTGCTTCCCATGCCCTGGGCAGAAGACGACCGAGGCGGAGCGATCCTTCGCGTCAATGATCGCGATTGGTGGATTACGGACTAGTCGATTGAGATTTCACGGCTGCATTCCCAGCCGTTCGTTCACCCGCTAGACTGCTTACATGGAACTCTTCTCCGTCACGATCTCCGGCTTTCGCAAAATCGCACGCAAGGCCACACTTCGCACTAATGGCAAGGCGCTTGCACTCGTGGGCCCGAATGAAGCCGGGAAGTCGTCGGTGCTGGACGCGATCCGGTCGCTGGGCAACTCTGAAGCGTTCGAGGTGGCCGATGTATCGCGCGGTATGGGCGAGGACGATTTGGAGATAGTAGGGCGCTTTCTCCTTGATGATGACGAGCTGGAAGTCGCCGGACTGTCAGGGCCCAGCTGGCTGCAGGTCTACAAAGAATTCAGTGGCCGTCGCTCATATGGGTTCGTTCCATCACCGCCGGCTCGGGACACTAGTCACCGGGTGGTTGCGATCGATACGCTTGTCCAGCTTCTTGGGACGCGCGAGTTTGGCAATCAGCTCAGCGCGGACCTGCTGGCGCTCTTAAAAGAGTCGATAGAACAGGTGCGTGACGCCGGCTCAGATATGGATGCTGAGACGTTGAAAACAGTGCGCTCGGCAGTATCAGCGCTGAAAGACCTGACAGCGCTGCTGCCTGAGCTTGAGACCCTCGTCGTGGCGACTCGGCTCTGGACGGAGCTGGCAGAGATCGAGCGGGCACCGAACCCGGTTCGACGTGCGATCAACTCGCTTCATGATCGAGTGCCTACAATATTGTTCTTTGACGAGGATGCGAGAAATCTCGCATCTACTTACTCGATACAGCATCTAAGGCAAAAAATGCCGCGTGCGCTGCAGTCTCTGCTGGTGCTTGCCGACCTGAGACCCGACGATGTGTTCGCCGCGATTGATGCCAACGATACTGCCCGGCTTACGACCTTGGAGCATCGAGCTAACCGAACGCTCGAACGCAGCTTTAAGGAAGCGTGGCGCCAATCCGGTATCGCAGTTGCGCTGCGGCTCACTCTTGTGCAACTGGACATACAGGTCATCAATGAGCAATCAGATTTTACGCCATTAGCTGAGCGTAGCGACGGGCTCCGACAATTCGTCGCTCTTCATTCGTTTATTTCAATCAGTAGGGCGGACCGACCTGTTCTCCTGATCGACGAGGCCGAGCAAAAACTACACTATGATGCACAAGCTGACCTTGTGCAGATGTTGACCCGGCAACGTGTCGCCTCGAAGGTAATTTTCACGACGCACTCGGCCGGCTGCCTGCCTGAGGATCTCGGCCACGGAGTGCGCTTGGTGCAGCCGTGCACTGACGACGTCACGTGCAGCGCGATTGTCAACAAGTTCTGGGCTCAGGGCAGCGGCGGGTTCTCGCCTCTCCTTTTTGGGATGGGCGCGACCACACTGGCGTTCTTTCCGACCCGGCATGCCGTCTGCGTCGAGGGTCCAGGCGACATGCTGCTGTACCCCACAATGTTTCGCGAGGCGTTGAAGGTGCATGATCTCGGTTTTCAGGTGGTTCCAAACTTGTCGTCCGCGGCGCGTGGGCTGATGCCGCTGCTGCCCGAGGAGGCAAGCGGAATTGCCTTCTTGGTCGACGGAGACAATGGGGGCCTTGCAATAAGGGAAAGTCTTCTCGAGGAAGGGCTAAATGCCGAACGCATCATCATTCTCGGCGAGAGTGAAGGGCTTGAACTAGAAGATTTTGTGGCGCCTGAGTTGCTCCTGAGGGCGGCAAATTCGCTTATCAACCGTCATCACAGCGCCGCCGATCCGCTCGGCGCCGACGTAGTCGCCGGCGCACGGCGAATGGCGGCGCTGGAGCAGGCGTATGCAAATTCGACGGGGGTTGCGCTTCCAAAAGTCGAACTCGCATACGAGCTTCTCGACTTACTAGACGTGGATCCGAGCCTGCACCTGCTGGATGCGGGTAGAAGCGCCGAACTTAAAGAAATCGCTTTAAAGGTGATGGCGGCTGTGGGCGCCTGACGATCGCTTCGACTTGTTCAGCTTAGCTTCCGTCAGCGGCTTTCAGATATATACCAATGCCAATCAATCACGCTCCTGTCTGCCGCTGCACTTGGCCGATCGATGTTAAAACTTGAACTTGAACGATTGACAGGACTGGGGGAGGACCAAGGTGCGCCGAACATCGCTTTCTGAGCGGAAGCAGACGAGCGTTTGCGGGTATCCGACGGGTATAATCGGTGCCGATCGCCCTCATGCCCTAGGATGAGAGGCGATTGAGGCGGAGGGCCTCTCCGCCTCGGTCAACCAGCCGTCTTGGCTTGAGTATCTTCGGCTTTGCTCAGCGTCAGCGCGGCCCCTCGAAGATCCGTCAGCGTTTAAGCGGTGAAGACGACGCAGCGTTCAGAAGGATCTGCAGGTCTCTGCCAGCCCGGAAGAGCGGTCTACGGAATGCCTCCACCTCGACCGACACGCCAGTCTTGGGGTTTCTTCCAGTTCGCGCTTGTTGGGGACGAGTAGTGAACGTGCCGAAGCCCCGCAGTTCGACACGACCACCTTTAGACAGGCGATCGATAATCTCGTCGAAAAAGACGGAGACGATCGCGTCCACATCCTTAGCGTTGAGGGTGGAATTCCCCTCCAGCAAGGCGCTTTTCAGCTCCGAGCGAATCACTCATTCTTCTCCATCGCCTGGTTGATTGACCTGATGTAAGTCAGGCTCTGACTGCGTCTGCCGTCCTCAGATAACGATTGCAAACACACAACGGGTGACGGGAGCGTGACAATTTTTACAACTATCCTTTGAGCATGGACGATCGCTAGCGATTCCTCTGCGATCACAGCGGGGTCGGATTTCCAATATAAGGTTTTGGCAATGGCTCAAACGGCGGCGGCGCCTCGCCTCGGCCCGCTCCTCGTCACTTTCAATTTAACAAGGGTCCCGCTATGTTCCGTGGATGGGTGTTCCTCATGCATTGACAATCGAGGATGCCCGCCCGGCGAGCCGGCGGGACGAGGCTTACGACTTCATCCGATCGTACATCGTGCGGCACGGCCACAGCCCCTCGATGGAGGACGTCCGCATCGCGCTCGGCGTCAGCAAGACGCGGGCGAAGGCGTTGGTTCACCAGCTCGCCACGGCCAAGATGATTGAGCGCGTGCCCGGCGCTCAGCGCGGCATCAGCATTCCCGGCCTCTTCCGTCAGCTGGTGCTCGATGAGCTGCGGCGCGATGGGTATGTCGTCGACGCCGACGTCGTTTCGGGCGGGCCGTGTACTCAAGGTCATCTGCCCCTGATCGCGATCCTGGAGCATGTCCCTGGCCTCGTAGCCGGGGACCATCATGACCAATCAGAACACGGCGGCACTGCCCGCCTTTAGCGCTGCCGAGCGCGAACAGCAGCGCATCACTCACCTCGTGCTCGGCGCGCCGCGCCCGCGCCGGAAGATCACCAGCAAGCGGAAAAAGACGAAGGCACCCGTCGTGCTGCTCGCTCCGGGCATTGAGGAACGCGTCCAGCTGCGCGAGGCATGGTCGCACAAGCAGGGTACGCCCGAGACGCACGCCTATGCCGCAGCGCTCGCCAAGCTCGACGGCTCACTTGCCCGGCTTCAGCGCTCCGGCGCGATCGATGCGCACCAGGCGGCGGCGGCCGAGCTGATCGTCGCAGCGCACGAGCGCATCACGGCCGACGTGGCGGTGCGGACGGCCAAGCTCGAGCCGCGCAGCTCCGGCGGCGGCGCGAACGCAGCGTCGGCCGAGAGGCTCGCCGCGGTGATCCTCGAGCGGCGCTACACCGAGTGGCGCGAGCGCGTTGGCCCGTTCGCCGCCATGATGCTTGCGATCATCGTCGACAACATGACGCTCAGCGCGGCGGCGCGGCGGTGGCGCATGTCCGATCGGCGAGCGCGCGGGCTCCTGGTCGACGCGCTCGATCAGTGGGGACGTGCCCGCTGACATAGGGGTGACCTTGTGGGCAGTGTCCCCAAGGTCACGGTGCGAAACGGTCGTGAGACCGGCACAAACGACCCCGCCATAGTTGCGCCCATGAGCCCGCCTGCTCCCCGGAGCGGCGGGCTTTTGCGTGGAGGTGTCCAGATGCCCCTTCCCCCGGCTCCCGACCACTCTGCGAGCGGACTTCGGCACCGTCGCGTCATCAACGCGGCGACCCAGCCGCGCCCGAACGTAGCAGACCAGCTCGAACGCCTTACCCCGCGCTTCGACGAGCTGGCCTACCGGGCGCGGTTGGCCAAAACCCAAGCTGATGTCGACGATATAGACGAGCTGGTCCTGAATTTCTGTCGGGATCTGCGCGCGGTCGTGCGGTCGCCGGCGCCCAAGGCGGCGCCGCTCTACGTCTCACCCGACGGAACCGGAGCGATGTTCTGATGAAGACCGAACCGACCCGCCTGCGCGACATCCTCGCCGCCGGCCACCCCGACAACGCGCTCGTCGGCGTGACAATCGGCATGCTGAAGGGCTGGGTCGCGCTCAACCCGGCCGCTGCCGACCTGGCCGCCACGCCTTACGTCGGCACCGTGCAGAGCGCCGCCGCATGACCAGCGCACCTGCCGCCAACCGGTTCGCGCTGCGCGACAACGCCACGCTCGAGAAGGCAACGCCGCTGCTCCAGCGCTTCGCCCAGCTCGGCTTCGAGATCGCTGCTGCCGAGACGGCCCGCAACAAGCAGATCGCCGAGACCAACGCCATCGCAGACGAGATCGTCGCCCCGCTGGTGCAGGAGCGTGAGCGCCTGCGCGCCTCGATCGAGCCGTGGTGGCGTCGCACCGGCTTCGGCATGCTGCCGGGCAAGCGCAAGACCATGGAGCTGCTCGGCTGCATCATCGGGAGCAAGTCGGGCCGCAGCAAGCTCATGATCCCGGGCGACGACGAGGCAGCCGTGAAGGCCCTCAAGGCGTATCGCTGGGGCAAGGACTTCATCCGCGTCACCGAGGCTGTCGACAAGGCGGCAGTGGGCGCGGCGCTCAAGGGGAAGAACGGCGATCGCCTGCGTGCGATGGGCTTCTATACGTCGACCCCAGGCGAAGAGTTCGTCCTGGAAGCCGGCGAGCAGCAGGGCACCGCCGGCAACGCCACGGCCGCCTGATCAGGTGGGCAAGCTCAAGGCGATCGGCAGCAACCTCTCGAGGCTCAAGCCAGCGCTCGGCAGCCTGCCACCCGTCGAGCGCACCGCCAGCGCCGAGCGCCAGCTCTTTTCGCCATGGCGTACCTGGTACAAGTCAGCACGATGGCGCGCCCTGCGCCTGCTCGCCTTCGCCCGGGACCTGTACACCTGCCAGTGGCCTGGCTGCGGCTTCACGACCGCCAACACGTCGCTGCTGGTGGCCGACCACCGCAAGCCGCACCGCGGCGACGAAGGTCTGTTCTGGGACATCGACAACCTTCAGACGCTCTGCAAGCCGTGCCACGATCGACACAAGCAGCGGGCTGAGCGCCGCGGGGAGTGACGCCGGGGCTCCACCTTTCGGGTGGATCACGGCCTAGCCGTCGCCTGCGTGAGGATCGCTCCACCCCAGCTGCAGCCTGATTCCACGGCGCCGCTTGATTGGCAACCCGGGGGTGGGTCCGATCTCTAGGGGCGCCGCCTCCCGGGACCGGTCTCCGAGTCACGCAGAGAATTTTTCCTCGTCGGCGCCTTCGAGGTGCGCACTTTGAGGTCGGGGAGCTTGTTGAATGGCTTCTCGTAAATCTGCTGCTGAATGGTCGCGGATACAAAGTGAATACTTGTCGAGCGACGACTCGATCCGCGAAATAGCTGATCGGCACGAGATTTCCGAAGCAGCTATTCGGAAGAAAGCAAAGGCCGAGGGCTGGGATCGCCCGGTTCGCACCCGCAAACCGGTGCGCACTTTGCTGCCGGTACCGCGACCGGAGCCGACGGTGATCGAGCCGCGCGCGCCGGCCGAGCCGGTCGAAGCCGGCGCGATCGCCGACCACGGCCGGCAGCTGGTCGCCCGCATGTTCGACGAGCTCGACGCGATGACGAGCTACCAGGGCGAGCTCGAGGAGCTGATCGAGGTCGCGACCGCGAGCGACGAGGACGATCGCCGCCGCGAGGCGATGATGAAGGCGGTTTCGCTGCCCGCGCGCTCGCAGATCGCGAAGAACCTCGCGACGACGCTCAAGACGATCAACGAGGCGGCTGCGCCGGCGAAGGGGAAGAAGGCGCAGGCGCAGGAGCGCGCAGCCGCGGTTGGGCGCAAGTTCGGCGCGATCGGCGCGCCGACCAGGACGATCAACTGACATGGCCGCCTGGTCGACCGCCTGCCCCGACTGGAAGGATCGGATCCGCGATCGCCGACCGCTAATCCCGTTCTCGCCGCTCTTCCCGGCGTCGGCCGAGGCGAAGATGGCGGTCTTCACCGCGCTACGCATCGCCGACCTGGGCGTGAACCCGGCGACCGACGAGACCTGGACGATCGGGGAATCGGCCGACGCCTGGCTGCTCGACTTCGCCGCTGCGATCTTCGGCGCGTACAACGCTGAAACGGGCGAGCAGATGATCCGCCAGGGCATGCTGCTCGTGTCGAAGAAGAACACGAAGTCGACGATCGCCGCCGGCATCATGCTCACCGAGCTGATCTGCGGATGGCGGCCGTCGGACGAGAACCTGATCCTGGCGCCGACGATCGAGGTCGCCGGCAACAGCTTCAAGCCGGCCTGCGATATGATCCGCGCGGACGAGGAGATGAGCGACCTGCTCCACATCCAGGAGCACTACCGGCTCATCACGAACCGCGAGACCAAGGCGACGCTGAAGGTGGTCGCGGCCGACGCAGCGACGGTCTCGGGCAAGAAGGCCAGCCGGGTGCTCGTCGACGAGCTGTGGCTGTTCGGCAAGAAGGCCAACGCGGACTCGATGCTGCGGGAAGCGACCGGCGGCCAGGTCTCGCGGCCGGAAGGATATACGCTCTACCTCACGACGCAGTCGGACGAACCGCCCGCCGGCGTCTTCAAGGAGAAGCTCGCTTACGCCCGCGACGTGCGCGACGGCATCGTCGTCAACGATCAGTTCCTGCCGGTCCTCTACGAGTTCCCGCCTGAAATGCTCGCGGCCGACGAGCACCTGTTCCCGGCCAACTTCTATATCACCAACCCGAACCTCGGCCGATCGGTCAGCCAGAAGTGGCTCGAGAGCGAGTTCGCCGAGGTCGCCAACGCCGAGGACGGCACCAAGCAGGTCTTCTACGCCAAGCACCTCAACGTCGAGATCGGCGTCGGGCTGCGGCACGATGCCTGGATCGGCGCGACCTATTGGGCGCAGGCGAAAGCGGCGGTGGAGATCTGGGACGGCTCGATCGAGCAGTTCCTCGAGCTGGTCGAGGTCGCGGTCGCCGGCATCGATGGCGGCGGCCTCGACGATCTGTTCGGCCTGGCGCTGCTCGGCCGCCTGCGCGCGGATCCGCGCACCTGGCTGATGTGGAACCATGCCTGGGCGCACCTCGACGTGTTCGAGCGCCGCAAGGATATCGTCAGCCGGCTCAACGACTTCGTCGCCGAGAAGACGCTGATCCGCTGCGAGGATCCGACACAGGACCTGGTCGAGGTCGCCGACGTGCTCGACCGCGTGCGCGAGGCGGGGCTGTTCCCGTCCGAGGCGGCGATCGGGCTGGATCCGCAAGGCGTCGCCGCGCTGGTCGACGAGGTTATCGGGCGCGGCTTCACGGCCGAGCAGCTGGTCGCGGTGCCGCAGGGCTTCCGCCTGACCGGCGCGATCAAGGGCACCGAGCGCAAGCTCAAGGACGGCACCCTGCTCCATGCGGGTCAGGGGCTGATGAATTGGTGCGTCGGCAACGCGAAGGTGGAGCCGCGCGGCAGCGCGATCCTCATCACCAAGCAGGTCTCCGGCACGGCGAAGATCGACCCGCTGCTCGCGGGCTTCAACGCCGTCGTGCTGATGACCCGCAACCCGCGGGCCGACGCCTTCGAATATACGGGGATCTGAGCATGGGAATGATGGACCGTGCTCGAGCAGCTGTTCGTGCCTGGCGCTATACGAGCAGCTCCGACGCGATCGTCGCCGGCGACGACGGCCTCAATGACACCGGCGGCATGACGGTGCTCAACCTGCTGGGCGCCGGCGGCCGCGGGGCGCCGATGGGCGAGCACGAGGCGCTGAGCGTGCCGGCGGTGCTGCGCGCGCTGGAGGTCCTCTGCGGCCTCTTCGCCATGACGCCGTTCCATTATTACAAGCTGACCGATCAGGGGAAGGTGCGCGTCGACGATGCACCGCAGGCGCTGCTGTTCTCGACCAGCGCCAACTCGGTGCAGCCGGCGTTCCTGCTGAAGGAGCTGATGCTGGGCGACCTGCTGATGTGCGGGCGCTTCGGCAGCTACATTCACCGCGATCCCCTCTATCGGCCGATGGCGCTGTCGCGGCTGCTGCCGCACGCGATCGAGCCGGTCCAGCATTGGAACAAGGCCGACGGGCTCGAGGTCTTCTACGACGCCAGCCTGCCGGACGGCTCGCGCGAGCGGCTGACGCGCAACGACCTGTGGTTCGTGCCCGGCTTCAGCCGCGACGGCCTGCTCGGGCTCGATCGGCTCAAGCTGCTCTCCAACACCTTCGAGAACGCGGCGTCGACCAACGAGTTTGCGACCCGCTTCTGGAACAACAACGCCCAGCCCTCGACCGTGCTGACCACCAAGGCGAAGGTCGGCGCCGACGAAAAGAAGCAGATCCGCGCCGATTGGCAGCAGCGCTTCGCCGGTCCGCGCAACGCCGGCGCGACCGCGGTGCTCGACCAGGAGATGAAGGCCGAGTTCCTCTCGCACAACAACAAGGAGGCGCAGTTCATCGAATCGCGCAGCTTCTCAGTTGTCGAGGTGGCGCGTGCGTTCGGCGTGCCGCCGCATGTGCTCTTCGAGCTGGCGCGCGCGACCTTCTCCAACATCGAGCAGCAGAGCCTCGAGCTCTACCTCTACACCATGCTCGGCCATTTCGGCCGCGCGCAGGCGCACATGACGCATCAGTTCGCTGAGCCGGGGCACTTCTTCGAGGCTAACCCGGATGCGCTGCTGAAGGGCGACATCAAGAGCCGGTACGAGGCCTATTCGATCGCGATCGACAAGGGGATCCTCAACCCGGACGAGGTTCGCAACCTCGAGAACCGCAACAAGCGGCCCGGCGGCGACGAGTACCGCGTCGGATCCGGCTCGACGCTCGAGAGCCAGCAGCCCTCCAAGCCGGTCGACCATCGCCCGCCGGCGCCCGCCCAGCCCCAAGAGGACGACGAATGAAGCACCATGTGCTCGCTGCGATCCGGTCGCAGCCCTGGGCGATCATGCCCGGCTATCTCGAGGCGATCGAGGCGATCGCGCTGCGCGTCCTCGACGATCCGGCGGTGATGGCGCTCAAGGGCGACGGCCACCAGGAGCGCCAGGTCTCGGCAGTCGCCTCCATGGGCGCCCGCGCGCCGGCGACGCGCACCTCGATGCTGCGCGACGGTGTCGGCATGCTCCCGCTGCTGGGCCCGGTCTTTCCGCGCGCCAACATCATGACGGAATATTCCGGCGCGGCATCGCTCGACGTTGCGGCTGCCGATCTGCGCGCGCTGCAGGCCTCGCCTGACGTGCGCCACATCCTCATGGTGATCGACAGCCCGGGCGGCGCGGTTGCGCAGGTGAACGACTTCGCACGCCTGGTCGCGGCCTCGCCGAAGCCGGTGTCGGTTCACATCACCGGCCTGTGCTGCTCGGCTGCCTATTGGATCGGGAGCTCGGCCGCCGGCGGCATGAGCCTCGACCCGACCGGCGTCGTTGGCTCGATCGGCGTGCTGATCTCCACCTCCTACCAGGTCGAGCCGGACGCCAACGGCCGGCGCGACCTCGACATTGCCAGTTCCAACGCGCCGAACAAGCGGCCCGACCTCTCGAGTGAGGAAGGCCAGGCGCAGATCCGCCAGATGCTGGACGCGATCGAGGACGTCTTCATCGCGAACGTGGCGAAGGGCCGCGGCGTGACCGAGGCCGTCGTTCGCAACGAGTTCGGCAAGGGCGGCACCCTGACCGGAAAGGCGGCCAAGGCGGCCGGCATGGTCGACCGCATCGAGCCCGACGGCCTCGATGGGGCGATCCGCCGGCTCGCCAAGTCCGGCCCGGCAACGCCTCGGCGGACGGCCGCGGCGAACACCCTGGCTCTCGCGCAGATCCGCGCGAGAAGCTGAAACCCACCAAGGAGACGTGTCCATGCGCATCACCGCGCTCAAGACCAGCCTGGCGGCCGTCGTTGCATCGATGGACGGCATTCTGGCGACTGCTGCCAACGACAATACTCGCGACCTCACCGCCGAGGAGCAGACCGCGTTCGACGCCAAGGCGGAGGAAGCCAAGGGCCTGCAGGCGAAGATCGCCCGCGAGGAAAACCTGCTGGCGCTGAAGTCGAGCGCCGCGGCGCCCGTCACGATCCCCGGCGCGACCAACACGCCTGGCACCCAGCCCGGGCGCGTGCCCGCGGCCGTTGCCGAGAAGCCGGAGCCCGGCGCGATGGTCGGCCGTGTGGCGCTCGCGATCGCGGCGACCGGCGGCGAGGACCAGCGCCGCATGGCCGACTATTCGCAGCAGGTCTGGGGTGACGAGACCGGCCAGATCGTCGCGAACATGGAGCAGGCGACCAACACCAAGGGCGGCTACCTGGTCGACACCGCGTACAGCCGCGACTTCATCGGCCTGCTGCGCCCGCGTGTCGTGATCCGCGCCGCCGGCGCGCGCTCGGTCCCGATGCCGGACGGCAACCTGACGATGCGCAAGCAGACCGGCAGCACCAACGCGGGCTATGTCGGCGAGCGCACGCCGGCGCCGACCACCGACCTGACCGTCGGCACGCTCAACATGTCGGCCAAGACGCTGCGCGCGCTGGTGCCGATCACCAACCAGCTGATCCGCCGCGCCTCGTACGGCGTCGACGCCATGGTGCGCGACGACCTGATCACCTCGGCCGCGATCAAGGAGGACATGCAGTTCCTCCGCGGCGCCGGCTCGTCGGTGGCCCCGACCGGCCTGCGCTCGCTGATCGTCGCCGGCAACGTGCTGACGATGACGGCCAACCCAACGCTGGTGACGGTGCGCTCGGACATGGCGCGCCTGAAGCTCAAGGTGGTCAACGCCAACGTGCCGCTGTCGAAGTGCGCGTACATCATGTCGCCGACCGTCAAGTCGTTCCTCGAGAACATCACCGACGGCAACGGCAACAAGGCGTTCCCGGAAGTCGCGGAGGGTCGCTTCGGCACCTACCCGATCTTCGAGACCACGTCGGTGCCGGACAATCTCGGCGCGGGCACGAACGAGTCGGAGGTCTACTTCGGCGACTTCGAGCAGTTCCTGATCGGCGACACCCAGCAGGTGACGCTCGCCGCTTCGGACAGCGCCGCCTACGACGACAACGGGACGATGCGCTCGGCGTTCTCCAACGACGAGACGGTGATCCGCCTCATCGAGGAGCACGACACCCAGCTGCGCTACGACGCCGCCTTCGCGGTGCTCACCGGCGTCACCTGGAAGCCGTAACAGCTTCGCCGCCACCCACCATCACCACCCTCGAAGGGCGTCCGTAAGCGGGCGCCCTTCGCGTTTCTGGAGAGCCATCATGGCCGTCAAATTCCTCGAAGCCTGCCAGCAGGGCTCGCTTTACAACAAGGGCGAGATCGCCGGTTTCGACAAGGAAACCGAGAAGCGCCTGATCGAGCAGAAGTTCGCCGAGCCGTACAAGGCGCCGGCGGGCAAGACCGAGCCGGCCGCCTAAGATGGCCGGCGTGGTGGGGAGCGATGGCACCGTGCTGACGCTCGCCGCCGCGCGCGAGCACCTGCGCATCGGCAGCCAGCCGCTGGACGCTGGCCTGTTCGCCGCGGCCGAAGGACGCATCGAAGCGTTTCTCGGCCGCGAGCTGGTCGGTGCTACCGGCTGGGCGACCGCCGAGGAGGTCCCGGCGCTGGTGATCCACTGCGTCAAGCTCGCGCTGTCGGATCTGTTCGTGAACCGCGAAGCGCCCGAGCTTACCGATGACCAGCTGCGCCCGATGATCGGCCGGCACATGGTGATCACGCTCGGATGATCGTCGTGCGCCCCAGCGAGCTGGACACGCCGGCGCGGCTCGAGCGGCCGATCGCCGACGATAGCTTCACCGGTGCCGGCTCCGGCGCATGGGCGCTGGTCGACGAGATCTGGATCGGGATCCGCGACCTGTTGCCAAGCCGGGGCGAGCAGACCGCCAATGGCGCTACCGTTGCCACGCGCCGTTCGCGCGTGCGCATGTATTTCCGCGACGACGTGACGCCAGACATGCGGCTGGTGACCGCCGATCGCACGATGCAGCTGGTATCCGAGCCGGCGATGCTCGGCCGGCGCTCCGGCCTCGAGCTCATGGTCGAGGATTACCGCCCGGCCGGGAACGCCGCCTGATGACCGTGACCGTCAAAGGCTTGGATCAGGTCCAGCGCTATATCAGGAATGCGCCCACCCGCATCACCCGGGTGCTGCAGGGCGCCGGTCGCATTTCAGGCAAGGTGGTCGGCCAAGAGGCGCAGGAAAACGCGCCCTCCGACGAGGTAGAGGTAACCGTCGCCGCCAAGGCCCTCGATGGCCGCATCAAGGTGCGGATCGATGTCGCCAAAGGCTGGGGCCGATCGCTCGCGATCTGGGCCGAATACGGCACCGCGGGCCACTACATCAGCGTCGACGCGCGTCAGTCGGGCGGAAGGACCGCGCGGCGCACCAATAAGCTCGAGCGCGACGGCGTGCTGGTCATCAACGGCCAGCCGGTCGGCAAAACCGTCTGGCACCCGGGCGCGAAGCAGGAAGCCTTTATGCGGCCCGCGCTCGACAAGAAGCGCGCCGAGGCGATCCGTGCCGGGCAGGCCTTCATCAACGAGCAGGTCCGCAAAGGTGCCCTGGCTGGTCGCCCGATCGACGAGGTGGACTGATGACCAGCGTCGAGATCCTCGGGTTGCTCCTGCGCGGTCATGAGCCGCTGACGGACGTGGTGCCGATCGCGCGCATCAAGGCTGGCCGGCTGCCGGAAGACGCCGCCTTGCCATCACTGCTGATCCGCGAGGTCAGCATCGTTGATCGGCACACGCTCAGGCGCACCGGCTGGTCGCGCTCGACCGCGCGCGTGTCGGTGATGGTGCGCGCCGTCTCCTACGCCGACCAGCTCGCGGTGATGAAGCTGGTCCGCGGAATCCCGACCGGCGCGATCGGCGCGGTCGGCGATGCCGGCAGCGTGGTGGTTCATCTCGCCGGCGGTGGCCCTGACGTGATCGGGCCGGCCGACACCTTCGAGAAGACGCAAGATTTCCGGGTGGCCTTCGACACCCTGGACTGACCTTCCGCCCGGCCCCTCCCGCCGTGCGGCTGTTCCCCTGGAGAAACCGCATGAACAAGAAGCATTACGCCGCGCGTGATTTCAGCGACGCGGGCACGCAGCGCAATTTCACCGCCGGCGAGCACGTCGACGTGAGCGCGGCCGAGCTGGCCAACTACCGCGCAGCCGGCCTGGTCAACACCGACGGGCCGCAGGAGCCTGAGGCTGCTGTCGCCGAGGTCACCACCACCACCGCGGCGCCGGCGAAGCCGAAGCGCACGCGCAAGTCGAGCAAGACGCTCAACTGACCCGCCTTGCCCGCATCCGCGGGTGACTGCAGCCGGCAGTTCCGGCTCGCCCACAGGGAGAAAACACCATGGGTTCCACCACCGCGGCGGGCACGGCGCTCGCCATTTCCGCCGGCGCCCCGGCCGCACAGACCGCGGCCGGCTTCGCAGCGCTCGCCTTCACCGAGATCGGCGGCATCGACAAGATCGGCACGATCGGCGCGAGCTTCGGCAAGACCGAGTTCCAGCCGCTCAAGGGGCCGAAGGACAAGCTGAAGGGGGCGGTCGATTACGGCCAGCTCTCGCCGTCGGCCGCTTACGACGAGGCCGACGCTGGTCAGACCCTGCTGCGCACCGCCGCTGAGGACGAGACCAACAAGCTCTACGCCTTCAAGGTCACGTATCCGACCGGCGCAGTCCGCTACTGCCAGGGCCGCGTGTTCGGTGCGCCCGAAAGCGTCGATGGTGCGGAATCGGTGCTGATGATCAACGCCGACATCGGCATCTGCACCAAGCCCATCAAGGCCTGATCCCAACCCCATTCCGGCCCCTAGCCGGATCATGAGCATCGGCCCGCCCTGCGCTTCGCGGGACGGGGCGGGCCGGTGCATCCCGCGAAACTTCCCGCGAAGGAAACATTTGCCATGAAGATTGCCTTGCTCGCCTCGGTTGCGACCGCCTTTTGCCACCTCAAGGGTCCCGACGGGGTCCCGCTCTTCGACGCCGGCGAGAAGGTCGGCATCGACCTGTTCGGCCCGGGCTCGGCCGAGCACGGCCAGATCGAGGAGCGTCAGTCGGCGCGCGTCGTGAAGCGCATGGCCGACAACGAGAACAAGATCGCGCACGTGCCGCTGGCCACCCGCCGCGTCGAGGCGGCCGAGGATCTGGCTACGCTGACCGCCGGCTTCCGCCACATCGAGCATGATGGGCCCGACGGCACCCCGCTTTCCGGCACGGCGCTCTACCACGCGGTCTATTCCGACCCGGCGCTCGGCTGGATCAAGGAGCAGGTCGTCAAGTTCGTTGGTGACTGGGGAAAGTTCACGCCCGGCTCGCCGACGAGCTGATCCTCTGGGTGCGGCAGATGGCGTGGCTCAATGCCACGCCGAAGCCGCCCACCGGATCCAGGCGAGCCGATCCGGAGCGTCAGGTCAGCCGCCTGACGCGGATCGACCAGCTGAAACGGGACAAGCTGCCGATCCCGATGCCGCCGAACCCGGCGCCGCACATCACCGGCTGGCTGATCGCCATGGGCATCGTCCAGCCGACCGGCATGGGGATCGCGGCGCTGGGATGGGCGGAGATCGCCGGCTGGCAGCAGTCGATGTGCATCCGCCTGTCGCCCTGGGAAGCCAACCTGCTGCGCACGCTGTCCTCGGCCTACGTGGCCGAGAGCCGCCGGGCCGAGAGCGAATTGTGCTCCGCCCCGCATCAGGTCGCGGTCACGCAACGCGAAATCGACGTCGAAGTAGCGCGGCTCGAGCAGCTGCTGGGATGAGGAGGTCCGCATGGACGAAGACGGCTCCCCCGGCTTTGGCGTCGGTTTCGACATCGACTTCGGCGACAGCTTCGGCGGGCTCAAGACGCTCGACGATCTGATCGGCTCGACGGCTGCCAACGCGGTGCGCGAATTCCAGCGCATCCAGGGCGCGGTGGTGAGCGGCACCGACCTCAAGCGCGCGGCCGACGAGTTCCGCTCGCTTGGCCGCGAGACCCGCAGCGCCGCGCAGGACTTCGCCCGGGTCGAGCGCGAGACCGAAAGCCTGGTGCGTCAGCTCGAGCGGCAGAACGCCACCTTCGGCATGTCGCGCCAGGAGCTGCAATCGCTCAAGATCGCGACAGCGGCCAAGGCGGCCGAAGACCGCGGCATGGTCGAGCTGGTCGGCCGCCTGCGCACCGAGGAAGCGCTCCTCAACGATCAGCGCGCCAAGGCCGCCGCGGCAACCGCGGCCGAGGCGCAGGCGACGCGCGAGGCAGCGCAGGCCTATCACATGTTCGAGGCGGCCGCCCGGAAGGGCGCCGAGGCGATGCGTGAGGCGGCCGCGGCCGAGAAGGCGTTGGACGCCGAGCGCCATGCGCAGGGGATCCGCTCGGCCGCGCTCGCCTATGAGATGTTCGAGGCCCGGGCCCGGGCAGGCGCGCGGGCGATGCGCGAGGCCGATGCCGAAGCGCGTAAGCTGTCGCTCGAGCAGACCGCCCAGGAGGCGCGCAGCGCTGCGCTCGGCTTCCAGCTCTTCGAGACGCACGCCCGCCAGATGGCGCAGGCCGCGCGCGATGCCGCCCAGGCGGAGGCCACGCTCGCGCGCGAGACTTCCGCGGTTCGTGCGTCGCTCGACCCGATGTTCGCTGCGCAGCGCCGTTTCGACGACGAGATGGATCGCGCCGATCGGCTGCTGGCCGCCGGCGCGATCAGGCAGCACGAATATGCCGCCGAGACGAACCGCGCGCGTGAGGCGCTGGCAGCGCACGCGCGCCAAGTCGCCGGCACCGGCGACGTCGTTGCAACCGGCTCGAAGAAGTTCGCCGCCGGCGTCGACGAGGTCGAGAAGTCGGTTCGTCGGCAGGGCTTCGCCGTCCAGCAGCTCGCGCTGCAGTCGCCCGACATCATCCAGGGCCTGCTCACCGGGCAGAAGCCGCTGACGGTCCTGATCCAGCAGGGCGGCCAGCTCGTGCAGGTGGCAATGATGGCGCAGGGCGGGATCCGCGGCTTTGCCGCCGAGATCGGCATGTTCGCGCTGCGCTTCGCGCCGCTGATCGGCCTCGTCGGCGCCGCGACTGCTGGCTTTGCGCTGTTCAACCGCTGGATCAACCAGGGCGTCACCAACGACGATCTGACCCGTAACCTCGGCAAGATCACCGGCGGCGCGAACGCGACCAAGGCCGAGCTGTTCAAGCTGAAGGACGAGACGGTCACCTGGGCCGACACGTCCAAGGCCATGTTCGATGTGGTTGGCAAGGACGTGATGGCCGTCTTCGTCAACGACGTGAAGTCGATGGGCAAGGACGTGAAGACGCTGCTCGACGATCTCACCTCCTACGGGCGGCAGGCATTGGCAGGCCTGTACGCCGGTCTCGCGGGCACGAAGTCCTATCTCGGCGAGATCGAGAAGGGTGGCTTCCTGGGGCTGGGCAAGATGCTCGTCGGACAGGGCGATCCCAAGCTGCTCGAAAAGACCTATGGCGCTGCGTACAACGCGGCCGATAGCTATCTGACGAAGCTGGGCGGCCGGATCCGCAAGGCGGCCGTTGACAATGCTCGCGACCGGCTCGCCGACAAGATTGGCTTCAATGATCCAAAGTCGCCGAAGGTAGACCGCCACGCCGAGCAGCTCGCGCGCCTGGCCGCGGCCGAAGAGGCGCAGATCGCCGGCCAGTACAAGATCGCGGCTGCGTACCGGGTATCGGGCGCCGCAGCGCTGATCGCCGAGGCCGAGGTGAAGGCTGAGACCGCGGCAATCCTCAAGCGCGGCGAGGCCGAGGCGTTCATCTCGCGCCAGATCCGGCTTGCGGTCGCGCAGCGCGTCGCGGATTCCGCGCGAAGCTCGGCCGCCATGCGGGAGCAGGCCGCGCAGCAGCAGCTGGTCAACGACGACGTTGCCGCCGGCGTCATCCCGGCCGAGCGCGCCGCGGAGCTGCTGAAGGACCGCATGGCGGATCTTCCGCTGCTCGCCGCGCTCGAGGCCGCGCGCACCATCAAGGGCAAGGAGGGCACGCGCGCCGTCGAGGAGGCCAACAAGGCGCTCGCCGACGCTCGCGCGGCACGCGACGCGCTCACCGATGCCGAGCGCCGCGCCGCACTGCAGGCCGCGCAGGGCGGTGCCAACGATCGGCTCGAGCAGCTCCAGGAAGAGATCCGCCTGATCGGTGCGACTGACGCGGCGCGCGCGCGATCGATGGCGATCCTCACCGCGACCCAGGAGGCCGCGCGCCGGCAGTGGACCGGGCCCGATGCGGCGAAATACATCGAGACGCAGGCGAAGATCGCCGAGGGCGAGGTGCAGCGCCAGCTGCTCACCGACGCGCTCAACAACAGCCTCAACCATCAATCCGAGCTGCTCGACGGCATCGCCACCAACGTCACCAACGCTGCGCGCGGCATGGCCGACGCGTTCGGCGACGTCGGGCGTGCGATCGGCGATACCGCCGCGATCTTCGCGCAGTTCCGTGCCGACCAGCAGCGCCTGACCGACGTCTATCGCCAGCAGCTGAAGATCGCGAACCAGCTGCCGGCAGGTGAGGCGAAGACGGCCGCGCTGCGCCGCGCCAACGCGCAGTATGAGGTGCGAACCGCGACCGCCCAGATCGGGCTCTACGGCGACATGACCTCGGCCGCGAAGGGCCTCTTCGATGAGAAGAGCCGCGGCTATGCCGCCCTCATGGCGGCCGAGAAGGTCTACCGCGCCTTCGAGTTCGCCATGTCGGTCCGCGCGATGGTCCAGGACGTCAGCGAGACGATCGCGTCGGTCGCGAACAGCGGCGCCCGTGCTGCGGCGAACGGCGCCGAGGGCGTGTCGGCGCAGGCCAAGCTGCCCTTCCCGTTCAACCTGGCCGCCATGGCAGCGACCGCGGCCGCGCTTGTTGCCGCCGGCGTCACGATCTTCTCGTCGCGCAGCAGCGGCGCGAGCGCGCCGGTGACCAACACCGGCACCGGTACCGTGCTCGGCGATCCCGCCAAGCAGTCGGAGAGCCTCAAGCGCTCGGTCGACAACCTGGCCGGCATCGAATCCGCCACCAGCATCTACACGCGCGAGATGCTGGCTTCGCTGCGCTCGATCGAGGGCGCGATCGGCGGGGTTGCGGCGCAGATCGTACGCGCCGGCGACGTCGACGCGTCGGCCGGCGTGACCGAGGGTTTCCAGAAGAACCTGATCGGCTCTGTGCTCAGCAAGATCCCGCTGATCGGCGGCATCCTGGGCGGGCTGTTCGGCAGCAAGACCGAGGTGACTGGCAGCGGCCTGTTCGCCAAGGATCAGACCCTCGAAAGCATCCTCTCGCGCGGCTTCGACGCGTCCTACTATTCGGACGTCAAGAAGACCTCGAGCTTCCTCGGCATCAAGACGGGGTCGAAGACCTCGACGCAATACACCGGCGCGAGCGGCGAGCTCGAGGGGCAGTTCACACTGATCCTGCGCCAGTTCAACGACGCGATCGCGTCGGCCGCCGGGCCGCTCGGCCAATCGACCGACGAGATCCAGCGCCGGCTTAACGGCTTCGTGCTCAACCTCGGCAAGGTCGATCTCAAGGGCCTGACGGGCGAGCAGATCGAGGAGAAGCTCAACGCCGTGTTCGGCGCCGCGGCCGACAACATGGCCGCGGCCGCGTTCCCGGGCCTGTCGCGCTTCCAGAAGGCCGGCGAGGGTGCATTCGAGACGCTGACGCGCGTCGCCTCGACCGTCGAGGCTGTCACCACCGCGCTCGATCTCCTGGGCGGCAGCAGCCGCGTGCTGGGCATCGACATGAAGGTGGCGCTTGCCGATCAGTTCGACAGCGTCAGCGACTTCACCGGGGCGGTGCAGGCCTATGCCGACGCCTATTACACCCAGGAGGAGAAGCAGGCGGCGCAGGCGGCGCAGATGAACCGCGTGTTCGCGAGCCTCGGCCTGACGGTACCGCAGACGCTCGCCGGCTTCCGCCAGCTCGTCGAGGCGCAGGACCTCACCACCGCGGCCGGGCGCTCGACCTATGCCGCGCTGCTCAACCTGGCGCCGGCGTTCGCAGATCTGAAGACCGCCATGGACGGTGCCAAGAGCGCAGCCGACGTGCTCGCCGAGCGGCAGGATCTCGAGCGCCAGCTGCTCGAGCTGTCGGGCAACACCGCGGCGATCCGCGCGCTCGAGCTCGCCAAGCTCGATGCCAGCAACCGCGCGCTGCAGGAGCAGATCTGGACGCTCCAGGACGCGCAGGAAGCGGTCAAGGCGGCCAAGGAGCTGAGCGACGCGTGGAAGTCGGTCGGCGACACCATCATGGACGAGGTCAACCGGATCCGCGGCTTGAACGAGGCCGACACCGCCGGCGGGTTCGCGGCGATCATGAGCCGCTTCAACATCGCCTCGAACGCTGCGCGAGGCGGCGACCAGGACGCCGCCAAGACCCTGCCGCAGCTATCGCAGGCGCTGCTCGCGGCGGCCGCGAACGCTGCGACCAGCAAGCAGGAGCTCGACCGGGTCAAGGCGCAGACGGCGGCATCGCTCGAGGCGACCTACTCGGCGATCAGCATCTTCGCGGCGAACGCCGGTGGGCCTGGCACGGCCGCGAACGATCAGCTGAGCGCCAGCTCGGCGGCGAATGAGGCGGCGAGCGCATCGCAGCTCTCGGAAGACACGCTGGCCGAGACGCTGGCGCAGCTGCTCGAGGAGACCGTCGGTATGCGTCGCGAGAACAACGCCGGCCATGCCGCCACTGCCGGCAACACCGGTCGCATCGCAAAGAAGTGGGATGCCGTGACCGAGGCCAGCGGCGGCGACGCGATCAGCATGACGCTGGCCGCCGCATGAGGGTCGTCCTGGACAGCGGCGAGTCGATCGAGCTCGGCACGGTCGAGACCGCGCCGACAATCACGATCACCGACTATAGCCGGCGCGTGACCGATGACTTCGGCGTGACGACGGTCGTGGAGCGCGGCTTCTCGCGCCGCATGTCGGTCAAGCTGAAGCTGCCGTTCGCCGACGTCGACGTGCTGCAGCGCAGGCTGGCGAGCCTTCGCGCGACGCCGGCGAAGTGGATCGCGGACGAGCAGATCGCCTGGCTGTCCGCGCGCGGCTTCTTCAAGGACTTCGATCTCGACCTCAACCTTCCGCCGGTCAGCTATTGCACGCTGAGCGTCGAAGGGTTCGCGCAGACCGAAACGGCAGCGGATCCGGGCATCAACCCGACCCTTAGCGGCGGCACCCCTACCCTGCGCCTGCTGCAGCCGGTCGCGCTGGGCGAGGCGATGCTGGCGCAAAGCAGCGTCGCGGAGAACGATGAGGCATCGTGGGCAGCCGCGACCACCTACGCCGCCGGCGTGCGCGTCATGCGGGCGCATGTCGTCTACGAGAGCCTCGTCGCCGGCAACAAGGGGCGCGATCCCGTCAACGATCCGGCGGCCTGGCTCACCGTCGGGCCGACGAACCGCTGGGCGATGTTCGACCAGGCGCTCGGCACCGCGACCACCGCCAGCGGCTCGATCGTGGTCGGCCTCGAGGCAGGCTCGGTCAACGCCGTCGCGCTGCTCGACGTTGCCGGCAGCACGGTGCGGGTGCAGGCAACCGGCTACGATCGCACGGTCGCGGTCGGCGCCGGCGCGATCACGTTCCTCGACCTTCCGACGACGAGCGGCCGGGTCACGGTCACGATCGCCGGCAGCGGGCAAGTTTCCGTTGGCACGCTCCTGGTCGGCACGGTCGTCGGGCTTGGCACCACCGAGCAATCACCGAGTGCTGGCATTACCGATTACAGCCGCAAGGAGGTCGACGACTTCGGCGGCGTGACGGTGGTGCCGCGATCGTGGGCGAAGCGCATGTCGGTCCGCGGCATGCTGCGCACCGATGCAGTCGACGCGGTTGCCAACCGGATCGCCGCCGTTCGCGCGCGTCCCTCGCTGTGGATCGGCGACGCCGGCACCGACAGCCTGACGGTCTACGGCCTCTTCAAGGAATTCTCGATCGAGGTCGGCGAGCGCTACAGCAAGCTGTCGCTGTCGATCGAGGGGCTGAGCGAAGCCGCGCCGATCAACCCGGGCCTGCCGACCGGCGGCAACACGGCCTGGCCGGACGTGACCGATCCGCTCGGCACGAAGCCGACCGACAACGCCGACAAGACGAGCGCCAACACCTCGAAGGACACCGCGGCGGTCGGCGGCAAGCCTTCGGCCGACGTGCTGAAGGAAATCGCGGCAACCACCGCGCAGCAGAAGCAGCTGACGGACGTCACGATCCCGGCCGTTAACAAGGCGGTGGCCGACGCCGGCGACAGGATCACGGCCGCCCAGGCACGCGCCGACCTCGCTATTCAGAACGCCGACACGGTCAACAAGCGCGTCGACACGCTGATCGCCGAAGGGGGCGATGGCAGCGACGGCGTCGACACAGTCGCTCGCGCCGAGATCCAGCGCGTTGATGAGGCGGCAATCAGCCGCGATGCCGCCGCGGCGCGCGAAAGCGTCGCGATCGAGGCGCGGATGAGCGAGCGGGTCAGCGCCAGCGCCCGCGACCTCACAACGGCCTACACCGAAGCGGATCGGGCGCTGGGCAGCCGGTCGACGGTACTCGAAGCCTCGGCAGTCGCGGCGAAACCGGGCTCCCTAGTGGCAAACAGCAACTTCGCGTTTTGGCCCGACGCTGCTGTGATTCCACCGGGTTGGGTCGTGTGGAACCAGCCGATGCAATTGAGCAGGGTTCTGCCGGATGGATCGAGCGCCGGCTGGGCCATGAGAGCTGCCGCACCTGAGGACTATCAAACCGGCATCGCTCAGTTCGCGATGCGTTTCCAGCCAGGCTGGTACGTCATGGAGGCCGACGCGGCTTTGATGGGCGGCGATTGGAGCGGAAGCGGTCTGACGATTCAAGGATATACTTCGCTCGATTTCGCTAGGGAGCCGGATGCATCCGGGGCCGTCGGGCGTAATCCCGCGGGGATTGGCGTGCGACGCCGTTGGTCAAAACTGGTCTATATCGATCAGGCTCTGAACAACTGGCACCTCATGCAGAATTGGTCGTTCTTTGCGCCCATGTCGGCCAAAACGATCGACTGGTATCATTGTGATATTCGCCCCGCCTCCGATGCGGAAGTAGCTGCCCGCAAAGCGATCGACGTCACAATCCCCGCCGTCGCGGCTCGCGTGAAGGCGTCTGAGGATACGCTCGCGGATTTGCCGAACCGGTACTCCGCCGCGTCTCGCACCGCCGCCCTCGAGGCGCAGGTCAACTTCGCGACCGATAGCGGCCTAAAGCGGTCGCTCGAAGCGACTGTCGAGAGCCGGGCAACGGCGATCGCCGACTCCAAGGCGGGGGCGGTTGCGCAGACGGTCGAAACCGTCCGCTCGAACCTCGACGGCCGCGTGGGACAGGTCGAAGTACAGGTCGGAGCAATTTCCGGCATTGATCAGCGGACGTCGGTCTACTGGCGCGTGGTGGGCACAACGCCAGACGGGCAGTTCATGCTCAGCCTGTCGAAATCGGACGGCACCTCGCCCCTGTTCTACGTCGGCGCAAACATGCGGATCGCGGGAGATCTCATCGTCGATGGTGCTGTTACGCTTCTCAAGCTGAACCGCGGCACGATGACCGCTACGACCGAAGCAAGCCGCACAGGGCCTTTTCAGGCACCATTCGGCCCCAACGTTGCTCCGGTCGACGGAGTGACGGGCGACATGCCGATTGGTGAAGGGGGATCGCTCTACTTCACCGTCAACGCAACTCAGATTGGTTCGACCAACGGCGCGGTCACGGCGGCTTACCCATCCGTGCAGCTGCTCGACACCAACAACAACGTGCTGGGCGATTACAGGCTTCCCTTCGCTGACAGCCGCACCGGCGGCCTCGCAAATTACGTCGTGCGTGCAATCAACCTCTGGGGGGCGCGCGTCATCCGCTGGCGCATCGTCAACCGCGGCGCTGACGGTGCGGCAACGAACATGAACAACCCGGCGGTCTCGCTCTACTGGACCGCGCTCTGAGGTGCCTTCCATGGAATATTGGATCTTCTTCGACCTCGCTTCCGGTGCCGAGCTGTGGCGCGGGAGTGGCTCTGCGGGCACCGCTGCGCTCCAGCAGGTGCCCGAAGGCGCAGGAATGGCCGTTGTCCCGCAAGCGGTGATTAGCGGCCCAACAGTCAACCTCCCGTTGTTGCGCGCGGCGGTCTGGTCGGACATCGACACCGCCGCTGAGCGGGTGCGTTGCCTTTTCCTGACCCCGGGTGCTGGCCAGGCGATGACCTATACCCGCAAGGAGAGCGAGGCGCGCGCCTGGGTGGCCGACAATGGCGCCGCGACCCCGTTCCTTGTCGCCGAAGCGACGGCCCGGGGCATGTCCGTTGCGGAGCTTGCCGCCGAGGTGATCGCCCAGGCCGACGCCTGGGTGACGATCGGCGCGGCGATCGAGGCGAGGCGCATGGCGGCCAAGGGCAACGTTGCCGCGGCCGACACCATCGGCGGCATTATCACCGCACAGGCCATCGATTGGAGCGCGATCGGTGCTGCGGCGAGCGCTTGAGGTCGCCCGGCAGCTGCTGGTCTCGATCGACCAGCTCGCGCAGGTCCTCGTCGTCGGGCTGTTCTACATCGCGGGCCTGACTGCCACCTGCCCTTCGGCTGACGAGACGGTCAGCAGCTACGTCGGCCGCGGCCAGCTCCGCGGCGCACGGTGGGCGCGGATCCTCGCGCCTGTGATCGATCGCCTGTTCATCCTCCTCGGCGAAGAGCCCGGCCACTGCCGGCGCAACGTCGAGACGGCCTTCCTGGGCAACGCGCCCACCCCATAGCGCTGCCGGCGCGGAGATCCTCATGACCGACATTCCCACCGCCACGGCTGTCGTCGTGACGCCGACCGCGCGCGCCTCCTGGAAGGATCTGATCCCGGTCCTCGCCCTCCTGATCACCGTGGTCGGTCTGCTGTTGGGCGGCGGCAAAATGCTGGGCAAGGTCGAGGACAACACGCGTCGCATCGAGAAGCTCGAAGGCCGCGCCGACACCCGCGACGTCGAGCAGAGCGAGATGAAGGCCAACCTCGCGGCGATCAACGCCAAGCTCGACCTGCTCATCCGCCGCACCCCGAGCGGCCCTGACCTCACCTCCGAAAGGAACACCTATGTCGCTCATCCTCGAGCGGGCGCGCGCTGCGGCGCACGCCTGGTCCGTTCGCGTGGCCGCTATCGGCGCGATGATCTCCGCCGGGCTGGTCGCGATCGATCCTGCCACGCTGCAGGCCGCGTGGCTCGGCATGCCGACCGACGTGCGCGCGCTCTTCCCCGAGCACCTGCAGTCCTGGATCGGGCTCCTGCTGTTCGTCGGCGTGGCGATCGCGCGCATGGTGCCGCAGCCGGCGGCCGCTCATCGGCTCGGCCTGATCAGCTCGGCCGCGCCCGCGCTAATCGTCGGGCCCGTCGCTATCGCGCTGCTCCACCACTTCGAGCGCTGCCGCCTGGCCGCGTATCTCTGCCCGGCCGGCAAATGGACGATCGGCTGGGGGATGACCTATTATCCCGACGGCCGGCGGGTGAAGGCGGGCGACCGGATCACCCAGGAGCAGGCCGACGCGATGTTCGCGCAGCTGCTCGCGCGCGACTTCGCCGCACCGGTGATGGCGGCGATCGGCCGCACGCCGGTCACCGCGGCGCAGTTCGGTGCGATGGTCGCGCTGGCGTACAACATCGGCATGGGCGCCTTTCGCAAGTCGTCCGTGCTGCGCCTTCACCGCCTCGCGCAGATCGACGCGGCCGCGCGTGCCTTCGCGCTCTTCAACAAGAGCAACGGCCAGGTCTCGTCCGGCCTGGTCCGCCGACGCGCCGCCGAGGCAGCGCTCTATCTGAGCAACTTCGCTGAGCTGAAGGCGCAGACCTTCGGCGAGGTGACCGCGTGAGCTTAGGCGCGGCGCTCGCGCTGCTGCGCCGCTTCTGGCCTGCGCTGCCGATCGGCGCGCTGGCGATCGCCGTCCTCTTCCTGCGCGCCCAGCTCGTCGACGCACGCCATGACCTGGAGCGCGAGCGCAGTGAGGCCAAGTTCGCAACCGAGAAGGCCTCACGTGAGCGCGCCGAGCTGGTCGCCGCGAACGCGCAGCGCGAGGCGAAGGCGACGTCGACCTTCGCGGACCGGCTCGCCGTGCGATCGCCGCTCATCATCCGCTCAACCGACACCGTGAGGGAATATGCCCAGACTGATGCTGGCCGGGCTCTGTGCCTTGGCCCTGACCGCGTGCGCGCCATCGATGCGCTCGATGCCGCCCGTCCCGGTGCGAGTGAGGCCGCCGGCGGCAGCGCTCGAGCCGTGCAGCCTCTCGCCGGTGACGCGGCAGCCCGACGGTAGCGCCACCTCGGCCGATGCCGAGAGCACGATCCGCAACCGCGGCTTCGATCTGTGGAGCTGCGACGACAAGCGGCAGCTCCTGATCGACGCATGGCCCGACACCAGCCTGCCGCAGACCTTCCGCGAGCTGCTCCAGGCGAAGTGATCGCCGGCCGCCGACCACCTGAACAACTGCCGGGCGATCCGGCTCTCTCATCGGGAGACCTCTCATGACCTCGACCACCGCAGCCGGCACCGGCATCGCCATCTCGGCTGGCACGCTCGCCAGCTTCGACGCCGCAGGATTCGCCGCGCTTTCCTACACCGAGATCGGTGGCGTCGATAAGATCGGCCCGATTGGCGGTACCTTCGGCAAGACCGAGTTCCAGCCGCTCAAGGGCGCCAAGGACAAGCTGAAGGGCACTGCCGATTACGGCGCTCTCTCTTTGTCGATGGCCTATGACGAGGGCGACGCCGGCCAGTCGTTGCTGCGCGCTGCGGGTGATGACACCACCCAGCGCCTCTACCCGGTGCGGGTGACCTACCCGACGGGTGCCATCCGCTACCTGCGCGCGCGCGCTTTGGCGCTCAAGAGAGCGTTGACGGCGCCGAGGCGGTGCTCATGACCAACGCGGTGGTCGAGATCTGCTCGAAGCCGGTGAAGGTGGCAGGATCGGGGACCCCCGCACCGTCTCCCTCTCCTTACCTTCAGATCTCGTCGTCGGTGGCGAAGCCGGAGGGAGCGGCAGGTGCGAGCACTGCTTTCGTTTACACGCTCACGCTGGTCCGCGACGGCTCGACCGCCGCATATCCCTTCACATGGGCAGTCACGGGCTCGGGATCGAACCCGGCCAACGCGGCAGACTTCGGCGGCACGCTGCCGTCGGGTAGCGGCACCTTCGCGTCAAACGAGACGACCAAGACCATCACCGTCCTGGTGAGCGGCGACGCGACGGTCGAACCGGACGAGCAGTTCCTGGTGACGGTCACGGCATCGGCGACCGGGCTGTCGCCTGTCAGCTCCACCGGCACGATCCAGAACGACGATGTGTCAGCAACCCCCATGCCGACCATTTCGATCTCGAACCCGGTCAGCAAGGCGGAAGGCAACAGCGGAACGACGAGCTTCGATTACACGATCACGCTCAATCGTGATGGATCAACCTCTGCCTATTCGTTCACCTGGGCCGTGACCGGCAGCGGTTCCAACCCGGCCAACGCATCTGATTTCACCGGCGGCACGTTCCCGTCGGGGTCGGGCACGTTCGCAGCCGGCGAAACGACCAAGACGATCTCGGTTCCTGTCGCAGGCGACACCACGGTCGAGCCCGACGAGCAGTTCGTCTTGACCGTCAGTGTGACGAACGTCGGCACCGTGACGTCGCCCGGCACCATCCTCAACGACGACGTGTCGTCGGGCGTGCCGCCTTCGTCCGCGATGCTGGCGCGATATCGCGCCGATCAGCCGTCGACCGTCACCCAGGATAGCAGCAACCTCATGTCGGCCTGGGCGGACGTCAACGGCAGCGGCGTCAATCTCGCGCAGGCGTCGGGTACGGCCAAGCCGCTCTACGTTGCCGATAGCGGCGATGGTCAGCCGTGCGTTCGCTTGGATACCGGCAAGATCATGCGGTACACCGCGGCCAGCACGACGCAGGCAGAAGACGCGTTCATCATGGTCGTTCGCCTCGGCGATTATGCAACCGGCGCTGACTCGCTGTTCGCTCGTGGTGGTGGCCCTGGCATCTCAGATACCCAAACCAACTGGCAGCAGGGCAACAGCAACGACGGTCAGGGCGCTATCCGCAACGCTGACCCGGTGGTCCGCAACAAGTGGGTCATCCTGTCCGGCCGTCGATCCGCCGTGGTGAACTATTATCCGGGCGGTGGTGGCAACACCGGCACCATGGAGCTGCGAGAGAACGGCGCGATCATCAAGCGCGTGGTGCATAATGTCGGCGACGTTACCGCCACTGTTCTTTCGATCGGTCAGGCCTCGGGCCGTGTCGAGATCAAGGAAGCAATCTGGTTCAACCGCTACATCACCGACAACGAATTGCTCGCGATGGAGGATGAGCTCAACGCCCGCTACAATGTCTATGGGAACGTCGCCCTGCGGCGCACCCTGACCCACGGCGTACAGCGTTGGATGACGAAGACCGGCGCGTCCGCTCCTGCTAGCAGCAAGCCGCTGCATGTGCTCTTCGGGCAGTCGAACGCAATGGGCGAAGGCTTGGTGCAGGATGTGTCGGGCTTGCCAGCTTCGGTCCAGGGGCCGATCGCCAACGGGCTCATCTGGAACCCGACCAACAACGCCTTCGAGAACCTGCAGGCCGGCGTGAACAATCGCCCCAACAGCACGCCGGCGGCACCGCTCATCAAGCATGGTATCGAATTGTCGCTGATGCGCGATCTCTCGATCGATTTCGGATTCGGGTACCTGGTGAAGAGCGGCGTTGGCGGCACGGCGCTATACGATCGGTGGAAGCCAACCCTGCAGCAGACGAACAACCTGTGGCGGTCCTTTGTCGATCAGGTCGAGAATGCTCGCAACCGCGCCGGCTATGACAGCGGGGTAAACCTCACGCTTGGCTATGGCATCTGGTATCAGGGGGAAGCCGATGCGATCCTGAGCCAGGACGCGCGGGACACGTATGCGGTGAACGAGCGCGAAATGCTGGCGACCACCCGTTCGTTCCTGTTCGGGGGGTCGGCGCTCAAGTACATCGTTCCGAAGATCAAGGACGGCAGCCCGGTCGCAGCCAACTACCAGGCCATCACCGATGCGAAGCTGTCGAACGTCGGCGTCATCCCCGACTACCAGGTCATCGAAGGCTGGGAGAGCAGCGCAGGCGTCTCGGGGCCGCACGGCAACAGCACATCGATGCTGAAGCTCGGCAACACCGTCGCGGGCCTGATCGGCGCGACGACAACCACCCCCGTCGCTTGATCGTCATTGCGACCAAAGCCATAATTTTTATCTATCGAGTTTAGGGCGTCGCAGCTGACGATCGTGGGGTATCGCCCGGGTATCGAGCCTGGCCGAGCCTTCGTAAATGATGGATTTCCGCAGGTCCGTCAGCACTGAGGCGGAGGGCCCCTCCGCCTCAATGACCGAGATTGGTGGTTAGCGAACGTTCGCGGGATCGCATGATCGAGGTCCGCTAGAGACGGATGCGACGCCGTGCCGGACGGATCAGGCAGGGAAATGAATTCCGCACAATTTGTTGCCGTCAGGGTCACGAAAATAGGCCAATTCGATGGTGCCCATGGAGGCAGTTTCGCGTGGTCCGGGCGGAGCTTCGATCGAGGTGCCGCCAGCGGCAATGGCGGTGTCGTGAAGCTTCTTCACCTGCTCGGGCGAGTCGCAGGAGAAAGCGACGGTGCTGCCGTTGGCGACGCTTGCCGGTTCGTCGTTGATCGGCTGGCTGACGATGAAGTTCGTCCCGTTGCCGTTATTGTAGATCAGACGTGTATGGCCGCTGTCGGCGATGTTCCGCGTCCCCTCCCTGCACCCAAGGTGCCGAGCACCGTGTCGTAGAAGCGCTTGGACCGTTCAATGTCGTTCGATCCGACCATGGTGTGAAAAAGCACGTTTACTCTCCTGAAGGCTGATCGCCTTCCGATCGCCATTATCGGTCTCATCTAACCGGTACATAACCAGCGGTCACTCCCCGGCTCTCAAAGCGTCCGCTCGTGAGCGAAAGCCGACATCGGCCTGCGGGTACAAGGTTGGGTACGAGCGGCTTCGCCACGGCCGCACGGCGGATAGGAGCAGCCGACCGCGGCGGAGGGTACCTCCGCCACTGTCTTCATATGAAATCGATAATTTCGAGATTGATCTGGAACGAGGCTTCGCGCCGACTTCCAATCTCCTCAATCCGGCAATCCGCTACGCGCTTTCCTTCGAGGGTTTCCTCTTCAAGCAGCATTTGCACGGCGGAGCGCGCTACTGCACTTCGCGCCATGCTCATGGAGGAAAACTCCTCGACCCCCTTGTAGGTGTTCCCATCTACGATAACGATTGCAAACTTCGGCATGGACGCCTTCTGAACTAGATCAGAAACGGCGCAATCGTATAATCTCCCGTAGTGATCCCGATATGGTACTAAAGGGGGAGCAGAGAAAAGGGCCTCTTTGCTTCGCCTCCGCTAACGATCGTGCGGTGGCGCTTGCATCCTAAGCAGAAGCTTATGCGCCTCCTGCTTCAGCTCTGCCATCTCGCGCCAGTCGCGGCCGCGCTCGCCGGTCTCAGACCAAGCTAGCAGCCGCTCGGTGAGCGCCACAAAGTGTGCGTGTCGGACCGCTGAAAGCGACGCGGCCGCTTCGTCGATATAGCTCTCCCACATCGGTCGGCCTTCGAAGCGGGTATTCTCCGGACGGCCGGCGAGGCGACATAGCGCCCGTGCAGCGCGCTCGATCGGTGACACTTTCCCTCCACTGTCCTGAGGCGGTTCTCCGCCCGAAAGCACGAGTAACGCTATGCTCACCAACGCTGCCGTCAAGGCGGCGCGCGCCCGCGCGTCCGCGTACAAGATCGCCGACGAGCGCGGCCTGCACCTGTTCGTTGCTCCGACCGGCCGCAAGTCGTTCCGGTGGCGCTTTCGGTTCGCCGGGCAGGAGCAGCTGCTGACGATCGGCCAGTGGCCGGATATCTCGCTTGATGCCGCTCGGGCCCGGGCTGAAGCAGCGCGTGAGCGGCTCGGTCGCGGCATGGATCCACGCACGGCACCTGCGGTGATGACCTTCGAGCGCGCCGCGCGCGCCTGGCACGCGCAGCAGCTCGCCGGCTGGACTGCGGTGCACGCGGCCGACGTGATCGCCAGACTTGAGGCCGACGTATTCCCAGCGATCGGCAACAACGAGCTGGACGCGATCGACGCGCCAGCGGTGCTCCGGATCGTGCGGGCTATCGAGCAGCGCGGCGCTATTCAGACCGCGCGGCGCGTCCGCCAGCGGATCTCCGATGTGTTCGCGCTCGCGGTCAGTGAGGGCTGGGCCCAGACGGATCCGGCGGCGATCGTCGGCCGCGCGCTCGCGCGCGCCCCGGCCGCGCGCCATCACCCGGCGCTGACGACGGTTGAGGACGCGCGCGCGCTGCTCGCCGCGGCCGAGCTGGTCGACGCCAGCGCCGCGGTGAAGCTCGCGTCCCGCTTCCTCGCGCTCACCGCGGTGCGCCTCGCCGCGGTGCGCGGCGCGCGCTGGTGCGAGATCGAGGATCTGTACGGCAACGCGCCCGTTTGGCGCATCCCCGCGGTGCGGATGAAGCTGGCCGCGACGAAGAAGCTCGACGCCGGCAACGATCACCTGGTGCCGCTCGCGCCGGCGGCCGTGGCAGTGCTGCGCGCCGCGCGCGCTCTCAGATGGGGGTGGACTAGTTTTCCCCGGCCGCGACGGATCTAGTCCGCTTGGCGAGGGCACCATCAACGCGCTGTACGGGCGAACGCGGTTTGCCGGGAGCCACGTCGTGCACGGCTGGCGCGCAACATTCTCAACGGTGATGAACGAGCGGCGCCCGGACGATCGCGGCGTGATCGACCAGGCGCTCGCGCACGTGCTGAAGCACGAAGACGGGACCACTGCGAAAGTCGAGGGGGCGTACAACCGAGCCCAGCATCTGGCGCCGCGTCGCCGCATTTTCGAGGAATGGGCCGAGATCCTGATTGACTGACCGCGCCGCAAGCGCCGCGGTCGGGAGCGGATGGCACGGTCCGTGCTCATCCCCCCAGGCAGCCCGGGGCGGCGCAAGCCGCCACGCTCAACCGCCGGGTCTTAGCGGTCGAGGGGATGTGGCGGGCCTTGTCGGCGTGGGGGGATCACAAATTGATGTATGGGATCGCCTCAGCGATCCCATTCCTTTTATCCTTCAACCCCTGAGAGGGGATACTGGCCGCATGGTGGACTCGCGTTCACCCCGTCATCGCGGCGTGCGATCCCAGCCTTAATCCGAGCGAGCGTGTCGCGCAGATCCAGGCACGAGGGCTCAGCCGCAGCTGCTGGCGAGACCGCTGGGGTGGTGCCTGTTCGTCGGAGCCGCTTCCGTGCGAGCAGATCCCGCAGCCGCTGGGCGACGCGTGCAGGCAGCTCGTGGGGCGTGAAGAAGTAGGCGTTGGACACCTGCCGACGTTGGGGACCGAAGACACCGTCGTTGCCGGTCCGCTCGGAACGGCGGATCCAGTCCAAAATCTTCAAGTCCTTCATTCGCGCAAGCGCACGCACAACCGTGGTCTTCGTAACGCCAGCGGCGCAGGCGATCGTGTCGAGTGCGGGATCCAGCCGACCGCTTTTGAAGTCGAGCGCGACCTTGCCGTGCCGGCCGAGCAGCGCCTCGAGCACCCGCAGGCCGTGCAGGCCGAGAGGGCGAGCCCCGCCCTTGGCGCGCTGCTCATTGTCCCACTCGGCGACTACCTTCAGCATGCAGTCGATCCAGCCCATCGCGCCGGCCGTCGTGCCATCGCCGATGGGCCGGAAAACCCGCGAGCGGCGGTCCTCGACATCGATGCTTCCGCGGCGCACTTTGCGGTCAGCGCCACGCTCGGCCTTACCGGTGAGGCGGGCCGTAAAACCCTTGGTGACCTGGCGCGCCTGGCGCCCAATCGAAGCCGCGGTCACGCGCGGCCTCCGATCGTCAGCCGTGCTGGCGCTTGCCCTCGAGCAACGACGCCGGCGGGACCAAACCGTCGGTCAGCAGATCCGCCCACTCCTGCGCCAGCTCGCGCCGGCGTGGCATGTACGCGGCTCGATTGTAGTCGCCCTCCACCCCCGCCGGGATGTGAGCGAGCATAAGGTCGATCACAGCGCGATCGTCGCCCCTGCCCTGTTCTTTCACCAGCTCGTTCATCACCGTCGAGAAGGTCGCTCGCCAACCGTGCGGAACGTGCACGCCCGAAAAGCCCGCCTTCCGATACGCCTTGCTCAACGTGCTGTCGCTGATCGGGCGGCGCGAGTTGCGAACGCTGCGGAAGATCAGCCCCGTCGCATCCTTGCCCGAGAAGCCGATCGCCACCTTCACTGTCTCGACGGCCTGCCTCGACAAGGGCACGATGAACTCGAACGCTGCGTCCTGCTTGCGCTCCACGCCGAGTTTCATCTTTGCCGCCGGCACGCGCCAGATTGGCGCCGGGCCGTCCAGGTCCTCGAACTCGCTCACCTCCGCGTTGCGCAGCGTAGCTGAGCGAACCGCGGTCAGTGCCAGCAGGCGCGATGCTAGCTTCGTCAGCGGCTGGCCGGGTTGCCTCTCCGACTCCTCGAGCACCGCCTGCGCGAGCTTGACGGTTCGCGCGGCTGGGAACTTGCCCTTTGTTTTGCGGGCTAACGCGCGCTTCGTCACAGCCGACGGATCCGCCGGTGCGATCCCCGCGCCGATCGCGCGCGCAAAAACCTCCGAGATCCGCTGACGCACACGATGCGCCGTTTCGACAGCGCCGCGCGCCTCGATCGGCCGCAGCACTTCCAGCACCAGCGGCGTCGTGACCGCCGTGATTGGCAGCTTGCCGATCCGTGGGAAAACGTCGTTCTCGAAGCTGTTCAGCACGATCGCGGCGTAGCGCGCCGACCAGCCTGCTTTCTGGCTGGCATGCCACTCCCGCGCAATTTTTTCGAAGGTGCTGCCGACCAGCGCCGTCTGCTCGGCAGCTCGTTGTCGCTTGCTCACCCCCGGGTCGACTCCCTCGCGCAACACACGCGCGGCCTCCTCCCGCATCGCGCGCACCCTCGCCAAGGTGATGGTTGGATAGGGGCCGAAGACCAGCCTCTTCTCCTTGCCACCCACGCGGTACTTCCAGCGCCACGACTTGAAGCCGGACGGCAGCACGTAGAGGTAAAGCCCGTGCGCATCGGCTAGCTTGTAAGGCTTGTCTTTCGCCGGCGCTTTCCGGCACGCGACATCCGTCAGCATCCGGTGCCCCCAGCCAATCTGAGCCGTGCCCCCAAAATGCCCCCAGAATCACTGTGCTGCATGCGTTCCATCTGGAACCATGTGGGACAACGCACAAGCCTTCCCACGAGGGGAAAGGGGCACTGCGGGGCTGTTCGGGTACCCTTTGGAACAAAGGGTTGGTGGAAGGGGCTGGATTCGAACCAGCGTACACTTGCGTGGGCAGATTTACAGTCTGCTGCCTTTAACCACTCGGCCACCCTTCCACGAGCGGCGCTGTCAAAGCGAGGGCGCGCAATGCCCGCGCATCGGCGACCTGTCAACGCCTGTGTCGCGATGCCGCAACAATTTGCACCGCGGTTGCGCCACGCCGCCGCCGCGCATAGCGTCCGCGTCGACAAACCCCATCGAACAACACGGACCCGACCCGTCATGCGTTTCTCTCCGCCCTCCCCCGCCCCGCACTGCCGGGGCCTTCGCTGATGGCACGGCGCGGTCATCGCCCGAGCCAGCCGCAGGGCAATCGTCCCCGGCTATGGGGTCGCCACGCGGTCACCGCCGCGCTCGCCAACCCGGAGCGCGTGGTGCGCAAGATCTGGGGCACGCGCGAGGCGCTGGCCTCGCTGAACCTGCCGCCGGTGTTGCCGGTGGTGTTCGCCGACGTCGCCGATCTCGGGCGGCTGGTCCCCGGCGACGCCCCGCACCAGGGAATGGTCGCGGAGGTCGATCCGCTCGAGGACGTGTGGCTGGGCGATCTGCTCGAACAGGGCACCACCGACGATCCCGAGCGTCCGCGCCCGTTGGTGGTGCTCGATCAGGTGACCGACCCCCACAACGTCGGCGCGATCCTGCGCTCGGCCGCGGCGTTCGACGCGCTCGGCATCGTCACCCAGGATCGCCACGCGCCGCCTGAATCGGGCGCGCTGGCGCGCGCGGCGAGCGGGGCGCTGGAGACGGTGCCCTGGGTGCGCGTCGTCAATCTGGCGCGCGCGCTGGAGGAGATGGCCGAGGCGGGGTGCTGGCGGATCGGGCTGACCGGCCATGCGACGCAGACGCTCCAGCAATCGGTCGCCGACATCGGCGCCAGCCGCCGGATCGCGATCGTGCTCGGCGCCGAGGGCGAAGGGATGCGCCAGAACACCGAGACGCATTGCGACGAATTGGCAAAGCTGCCGATCTCGGGCAAGGTCGAGAGCCTCAACGTCTCGAACGCCGCCGCGATCGCGCTCTATGCGGTAACGGCGCGATAACGTCCGCGCCCATCCGCTACCCTGCCGTCATCCCCGCGCAGGCGGGGATCCAGACCCCTGAGGCCTGCGCCTCTATCGAAAGACCTGCGCGTCTGGATCCCGCCTTCGCGGGGATGACGGTGGTGCGATCAATCCTCCGCGGCGATCCGCACCCGCAGGCCGTCCAGCGCCGGGCCGAATTCGATCTGGCACGACAGCCGCGATGTCGCGTCGCGGTCCAGCGAGGCGTCGAGCAGGTCGTTCTCGTCCTCGCTCATCGGCGGCAGCTTGTCGGCGAAGGCCGGGTCGACGTGGATGTGGCAGGTCGCGCAGCTGCAACAGCCGCCGCACAGCGCCAGGACCTCGTCGATCCCGCCGTCGCGGATCACCTCCATGACCGAAAAACCCGCCTGTCCTTCGAGTTCGCGTTCTTCCCCGTTGCGGGTCTCGACGATAAGCTTGGCCATATGAACTCCACCGATATCCGCCCCGCCCATGGCGGCAAGCCGAAGCCCGCGCAATGGGGCTGAGCGCCGCCGACCTGAACGCCGGGCTCGACGCGCTGGCCGCCCGCGAGCCCGCCTTCGCCGCCGCGCTGGAGCGGGTCGGCTATCCCGCCCCGCGCATCCGCGCGCGCGGCTATGCCACGTTGCTGCGCACGATCGTCGGCCAGCAGGTGAGCGTGAAGGCCGCCGATGCGGTGTGGCGCAAGCTGGAGGTGCTCGGCGATCCGACCGATCCGGCGATCGTCGCCGCGCTCGACGACGATTCGCTGCGCGCGTGCGGCTTCTCGCGCCAGAAGACCGGCTATGCGCGCAGTCTGGCCGACGAGGTGCTGAGCGGGCGGCTCGATCTCGACGATCTGCCCGCGGATGACGAGGAAGCGATCGCGCAGCTCGTGCGCGTGAAGGGGATCGGGCGCTGGTCGGCGGAGGTCTATCTGCTGTTCGCCGAGGGTCGCCCCGATATCTGGCCGGCGGGCGATCTGGCGGTGCAGATCGAGACCGGACGCATCCTCGGCCACCCGGAACGCCCCAGCGAGAAGCTGACGCGCGACCTCGCCGAGCCATGGCGGCCGTATCGCGGCGCAGCGGCGATCTTCACCTGGCACCATTATGGCGCCGGCGCGGACGCCGCCCCGGTGTGATCCGGCCGCCGTTTACGCACCTTTAAGGTCGCGCGCCGCATAAACGCGCGACGCGACGCGAGGAAGCGGAACAAGGGGCGATGAGAACACCGTTCGACCGCGCACGCGGCGCGATCAACTTCCTGGAACTGCATCAGCTCGATCCGTCGCCATCGCACTACGAGCTGGCGCTCGCGGTGATCAGCGCGCCGGGATCGAAGCTGTCGGAGGCTGTCGCCGAATACACCGATGGCGGGCTGCGCCTCTCCGCCGCCACCGTCCAGTCGCTCGTCGAGGACTTTCTCTCCCCGCCGCGCGAGCAGACGCTCGACCGGCGCGAGCGCACCGTGATGCGGCAGGCGCAGGAACTCGGCACGCTGACCAGCGACGCGCACCACCTGACCGAGGCGCTCGGCCGCGACGTCGGCGCCTTCGTCGACGCGGCGAACAGCGATCCCGTCACCACCCTGCCCGCCGCCGCGACCGACTTTGTCGATCGCCTGTCCGATGCCGAGCGCGAATTGGCCGCGCTTCGCTCCGAGGTGGTCCGGCTGCGGGACAACATCGTGCCCGGCCTGCCGCCCGCGGACGCCGACCGCGACGACCTGACGCAGGCGCTCAACCGCAGCGGCGCGCGCGAGGTGATGGCGCGTGCCGACGCGGGCGGCGAGGCGCATGTCGTGGTGGCGTTCAGCGTCGACGCACTGGACACGATCAACGATCGCTACGGTCGCGCGGTCGGCGACAACGTCCTCAACGCCTTCTCCGCGACGCTGCACCAGACATTTCCCGATGAGGAACTGATCCGCTGGAGCGGCAATGAATTCGTCTTCATCACCCGGGGCTTGCCGGTCAGCGGCGCGCGATTGTTGACCGAGCGGGCCTTGTCGGCGTTCGCGGCACGCCGCCTGCGGCTGCGCGGCACCGGCGAACCGATCGGCAGCGTCACCGCCTCGGCCGGCATCGCGACCGGCGCCGCGGGCGGACAGGAAAGCTCCCTGATCGCCGCCCGCGCCAACGCCGCACTCGCCGCCAGCCACGGCGGAAACCAGATCGAGGGGTGATCGGATCAAGCCCCTCCCCTTCAGGAGAGGGGTGTGATATTCCTTACTTCGCCGGCCGCCACGTCTGCGTCTGGCAGAAGAAGGCGATGCAGCCCTTTACCGCCAGCGTGCCGTCGGCGTTCTTCGCGACGATCGACTTATAGGTCTTGCCGTTGCGCGGATCGTAGATCTTGCCACGCCAGTCCTTGCCCGCATCCTTGAACTCCGACAGGATCGGCATTCCCAGAACGGGACGGGTCCGCAGGCTCGCATCGCTGTTGTTGACGTCGGTGTCCGGGGCACCAGGGCGCTTCTTGAGGATCGTCGTCAGCTTGCCGCAGGTCACGCTGCCGCACGGGCCGACCGTGATGACGCCCGCGCCATCCTCGGTGACGTAGCGTCCGGCGATCGGGGTGGCAGCGAAGGCGGTCGCGGGGACGGCGGCGGCGAGCAGCGCGAGCGCGGCGGGGAGCATGATACGCATGTCGGAAACTATCGGAGATCAGTGATGAACACGCAATGGACCATCGGGATCATCGGCGGCTCCGGCCTGTACGCGATCGACGGGCTGGAAGAGGCCGAATGGCGCACGGTCGAGACGCCATGGGGCACCCCCAGCGACCAGATCCTGTTCGGGCGGATCGGAGATGTCGCGATCCGTTTTTTGCCCCGTCACGGCCGCGGGCACGTCCATCTGCCCGGTGACATTCCGGCGCGCGCCAATATCGACGCGCTCAAGCGCGCGGGCTGCACCGACCTGCTCGCGATCTCCTCGGTCGGCTCGCTGCGCGAGGAATTGCCGCCCGGCACGTTCTCGATCGTCGACCAGTTCGTCGACCGCACCGTGCAGCGCCCGGCATCGTTCTTCGGCGGCGGGCTGGTCGCGCATGTCTCGCTCGCCGATCCGACCTGCGAGCGGTTGAGCGCGTTCGCCGCGGCGGCGATCACCGCGGCGGGCGGCCGGGTCGCCGAGCGCTCGACCTATCTGGCGATGGAAGGTCCGCAATTCTCGACCCGCGCCGAAAGCCGCCTTTACCGCGACTGGGGCTGCGACGTGATCGGCATGACCGCCATGCCCGAGGCGCGGCTCGCACGCGAGGCGGAGCTGCCGTACGCGCTGGTCGGGATGGTCACTGATTACGATTGCTGGCGCGACGATCGCGCCGCGGTGGACGTGGCCGAGATCGTCGCGCAGATGGCCGCCAATGGCCGGATCGCACGCGCGGCGGTGGCGCATCTGCTCCGGCACCTACCGCCCGAGCGCACGCCCTCACCGATCGACACCGCACTGGACGGCCCGATCATGACCGCACCGGCGCATCGGGATGCGGGGATGATTGCGCGGAATGAGGCGATCTTGGCGCGGGTGCTGGGGCTGAATCTGACGGCGGGGTGATCGTCATTGCGAGCGAAGCGAAGCAATCCAAGGTCGGACCAGGACGCCCTGGATTGCTTCGCTTCGCTCGCAATGACGGAGATTAGGGTCGCCACTTCCCGTCATCCCGGACTTGATCCGGGATCCCGCTTCTTCTTCAATCGCCGGCAAGAAGCGGGGCCCCGGATCAAGTCCGGGGCGACAGAGTGAGTGGGTCGAGAAAAGCAGATCCACCCCAGACGGTTGAAACCGTCGCCCTTCTCCCGCATTCCTCCCCGCACATGACCCTCACCACCCGTTCGCTCGGCGACAGTTTCGCCTCCGTGCCCGTGCCCAAGGGCGCGGGCTTCTGGCGCAAGTTGCTGGCGTTCGTCGGTCCCGGCTGGCTGGTCGCGGTCGGTTACATGGACCCCGGCAATTGGGCGACCGACATCGCCGGCGGCTCGGCGTTCGGCTATACGTTGCTCAGCGTCGTCTTGCTGTCGAACCTGATGGCGATCGTGCTGCAATCCCTGTCGGCGCGGCTCGGGGTCGGTGCCGGGCTCGATCTGGCGCAGGCATGCCGGCAGCATTCGACGCGCCCGGTGGCGTGGCTGCTCTGGGCGCTCGCCGAGATCGCGATCGTCGCCTGCGATCTGGCCGAGGTGCTGGGCACCGCGATCGCGCTGAAATTGCTGTTCGGAATGCCGCTGCTCTACGGCGTGCTGGTCACCGTGCTCGACGTGTTCCTGATCCTCGCGCTCCAGCGCTACGGCTTCCGGCGACTGGAGGCGTTCATCGCCGCGTTGCTGATCATCATTGCCGCGTGCTTTGCATTCGAGTTGTTCTGGGCGCGCCCGGACTGGAGCGCGGCGGCGATCGGGCTGGTGCCTTCGGCCGAGATCGTCCGCAACCCGGCGATGCTCTACATCGCGATCGGCATCCTCGGCGCGACGGTGATGCCGCACAACCTCTACCTCCATTCGTCGATCGTCCAGACCCGCGCCTATGGCAGCGACGAAGGCGACCGGCACGAGGCGCTGAAGATGGCGACGATCGATTCGACCGTCGCGCTGGGGCTCGCCTTCTTCATCAACGCGGCGATCCTGATGCTGGCGGCGGCGGCGTTCCACAGCGCGGGGCGGTTCGAGGTCGCCGAGATCGAGGACGCGCACCGGCTGCTCGCGCCGATGCTCGGGGTCGGCGCGGCGAGCGTGCTGTTCGCGGTCGCGCTGCTCGCCAGCGGGCAGAACTCGACCGTCACCGGCACGCTCGCCGGGCAGATCGTGATGGAGGGCTTCCTCGACATCCGGCTGGCGCCATGGCTGCGGCGGCTGATCACGCGCGCGATCGCGATCGTGCCGGCGGTGGTGGTGGTCGCCTCGGCCGGCGACCGCGGCGCGACCGACCTGCTGGTGCTCAGCCAGGTGGTGCTGAGCCTACAACTGCCGTTCGCGGTGATCCCGCTGGTGCTCTACACCTCCAACCGCCGGTTGATGGGCAGCTTCGCCGCGCCGCGCTGGCTGGCGGCGCTGGCTTGGGCGATCGCGGCGGTGATCGTGGTGCTCAACGGTTACCTGCTGTGGGGAATGGCGGTGGGGTGAGCCCCTCCCCTAGCCACGGCGCGCGCGCTGGCCTATCTGGCGCGCTTTCCTCATCACACAGGTTTTCCCCAATGGGTTTCCGCTGCGGCATCGTGGGCCTGCCCAACGTCGGCAAGTCCACCCTCTTCAACGCGCTGACCGAAACGGCCGCGGCGCAGGCGGCGAACTATCCGTTCTGCACGATCGAGCCGAACGTCGGCAACGTCGGCGTCCCCGATCCGCGCCTGTCGAAGCTGGCGGCGATCGCCGGCTCGGCCAAGATCATCGAGACGCAGCTCGGCTTCGTCGACATCGCCGGGCTGGTGCGCGGCGCCAGCAAGGGCGAGGGGCTGGGCAACCAGTTCCTCGGCAACATCCGCGAGGTCGATGCGATCGTCCACGTGCTGCGCTGTTTCGAGAATGACGACATCCAGCACGTCGACAATCGCGTCGATCCGATCGCCGATGCCGAGACGGTCGAGACCGAGCTGATGCTTTCCGATCTCGAAAGCCTAGAAAAGCGCGTCCCCAATCTCGCCAAGAAGGGGCAGCAGGGCGACAAGGAAGCCAAGCTCGGCGCGCTGGTGCTGGGCCGCGCGCTCGACCTGCTGCGCGACGGCAAGCCCGCGCGGCTGACCGAGGCCAACGACCCCGACGAGCAGCGCGTGCTGGATCAGGCGCAATTGCTCACCGCCAAGCCGGTCCTCTACGTCTGCAACGTCAACGAGGAGGACGCCGCGAACGGCAATGCGCTGTCGCAGAAGGTGTTCGACAAGGCCGCTGCCGAGGGCGCACAGGCCGTGGTCGTCTCCGCGGCGATCGAGGCGGAGATCGCGACGATGCCGCACGAGGATCGCGGCGAATTCCTCGCCGAACTGGGGCTGGAGGAAACCGGCCTCACGCGCGTGATCCGCGCCGGCTACGAACTGCTCCACCTGCTGACCTTCTTCACGGTCGGCCCGAAGGAAGCGCGCGCCTGGACAGTCGAGGCCGGGTCGAAGGCACCGCAGGCGGCGGGCGCGATCCACTCCGATTTCGAGCGCGGCTTCATTCGCGCCGAGACGATCGCCTTCGACGATTACGTCGCGTTCAACGGCGAAGCCGGCGCGCGCGAGGCGGGCAAGCTGCGGCAGGAAGGCAAGGAATATGTCGTCCACGACGGCGACGTGCTGCTGTTCCGCTTCAACGTCTGATATTTGGCCGTCGCCCCGGACGTGATCCGGGGCGCTGCTTCATCCGAGCGGTCGCCGGTTGAAGCAGCTTCCCGTTCGCACGCCCTTCGACAAGCTCAGGGCGAACGTCAGGGCGAACGGTAGAGTATAGCGCTGGGTGACTCCGCAAGGTCGCCCATGCACCGCGCGGCCGGCTCTTCCAAACCGTTCGTGCTGAGCTTGTCGAAGCACATGCCCCATCCCCTGCCGTTCGACATGGGGAGGCGTTGCCAAAAGTCGTTTAGCTCAACGTCCGCCTTCCACCACCGGCCGGTCGAGCGTGCCACCATAAGGCGCACGCACCGCCGCTCCCTCATGCGGACGAGCCTTCAACCAGGCCGGCGTAGCCCCCGGCGCCGGCGTGATCTGCATTACCGGCGTCCGCGGCGCGGGTGCGGTTGCGGTCGGAACCGGCGCGGGTGGGGGCGCCTTCTCCTCGTCGCTTTTGCCGCAAGCCGCGACCGAGAGGCACAACAGGGGCAGCAAGACGCGGATCATGCGATCAGAAAGCGCGAACCGGCACAGGCGTTCCGCAACGCTGCGACAGGTCTTTGTTCTGCAAGATCGCGCGCGTAAGGGCCGGGCATGTTGTCCCGCGTTCCCCTGCTCGCCGCGCTGGCCGCCGTGTCCGCCTGCGCCTATCGCTACGATCCCCCCGCGCTGCCGCCGGTCGCCCGCCCCGCTCCGCCGACGAGCTATGCCGCCGCCGCGCCAACCGGTCTCGCTGCCAGCGAGCGGCGCGCGCCGGTAACGAACCTCGTTTCGATCGACGGCTTCCGCCCAGACTATCTCGAACGCGGCGTCACCCCCAACCTGTCGCGGCTCGCCGCCACAGGCGTCAGCGCGGCGATGCGCCCGTCGTTTCCGTCCAAGACCTTTCCCAACCATTGGACGCTCGTCACCGGGCTGGTCCCCGATCGTCACGGCATCACCGCCAACAGCATGGAAGATCCGCAGCGCCCCGGCGAGACCTTCACGATGGCGACCGACGATCCGTTCTGGTGGAACGCCGCCGAGCCGATCTGGGTGACCGCCGAGCGCGCGGGGGTGCGTTCCGCGACGATGTTCTGGCCGGGCTCGAACGTCGCATGGGGCGGGACGATGGCCAAGGATTGGCCGCACGAGACGACCGGCGGCATGCGCCCGCACGACTGGCAGCAATATGGCGAATCGGTCGACAATCGTCAGCGCGTCGATGCGCTGATCGACTGGCTACGCCGGCCCGCGGCGATGCGCCCGCACTTCCTGACGCTCTATTTCGATGCGGTCGACACGGCCGGGCATCAGTTCGGCCCCGCCGACCCGCGCACGATGCAGGCGGTCGCGCAGGTCGATACCGCCATCGGTCAATTGATGAGCGACCTCGCCGCGCTGGGACAGCCGGCGAACCTCGTCATCGTCGCCGATCATGGCATGGCCGCGACCGATACGCGCCGCACGATCGCGCTCGACACGATCGTCCCCGCCACCGACGCGCGTGTCGTGGAGAGCGGCCCCTATGCGACGCTCGCGCCGCTGCCGGGGCGCGACGCCGCGGTCGCCGCCGCGCTGTTGCGCCCGCATCCGCACATGCAATGCTGGCGCAAGGAGCAGATCCCGGCGCGCTTCCACTATGGCCGCAACCCGCGCATCCCGGCGTTCCTGTGCCTCGGCGAGGACGGCCCGGGCGGCGGGTGGTCGATCGCGAAGACTGCGCCGACCCGGCAGGAATCGACCGGCAGCCATGGCTTCGACAATGACGCCGCCGACATGCGCGCGCTGTTCATCGCCAACGGTCCGGCATTCCGCGCCGGCAAGCATCTGGCGACGTTCGACAATGTCGACGTCGCCCCATTGCTGCGCGATCTGCTCGGCCTGCCCGCCGGTCAGGGGCTCGACGGCGACGATCGTCCGTTCCGCGGCGTGCTGATCGCTGGACCGCAGCGTTCCGCCCTGCCAAACGGGGCGCGATGAACGCAACGATCCTCCACAATCCGCGCTGCTCGAAGTCGCGCGCGGCGCTGGCGCTCCTAACCGAGGCCGGCGCCGAAGTGACGGTCGTCGAGTATCTGAAAACGCCCCCGTCGCGCGACGAACTCGCGCTGTTGTGCGCCCGCGCCGGGATCACGCCCCGCGCTGCGCTACGGGCCGATGCCTCGGCGACGACCGACGACGACCCGCTCGACCTGATGGCACGCGATCCCGCCACGATCGAGCGGCCGTTCGTGGAGACCGACAAGGGCGCGCTGATCGCCCGCCCGCCCGAACGCGTGCGCGACCTGCTGTGAAGCTGCCCGTCGATACCCGCTGGCGCGTCGCCCGCGCGACGCGCGCCGCCGCCGTCGTCGATGCCGACAATTACTTCCGCGCCGCGCGGCAGGCGATGCTCAACGCGAAGCATCAGATCCTGCTGGTCGGCTGGGACTTCGACGCGCGCATCCGGCTCGCCTGGGACGACGACCATCCCGAGGCGCCCGCGGATGTCGGCGCGTTCATCACCTGGCTGGTGAAGCGCACGCCCGGATTGCAGGTCCACATCCTGCGCTGGGACACCGGCGCGATGAAGACGCTCACACGCGGCAAGACGCTGTGGACGTTGCTCAATTGGCGGTGGCGCCAGCCGCGCATCCACCTGAAGCTCGATGGCCACCACCCGATGGCCGCGTCGCAGCACCAGAAGATCGTCGTCATCGACGACTGCCTCGCTTTCTGCGGCGGGATCGACATGACCGACGAGCGTTGGGACACGCGCGAGCATCTCGACGACAATCCGCACCGCCGCTCGCCCAACGGCTTCAGCTACAAGCCGTGGCACGACGTCACCACCGCGTTGCAGGGGCCGGTCGCGAAGGCGCTCGGCGAATTGTGCCGGACGCGCTGGGAAATCGCCGGCGGCGCGCCGATCACCCCGCCCTCGCCCGCGCCGGGCAGCGATTGCTGGCCCGAAAGCCTGCCCGCGCAATTCACCGACGTCGAGGTCGCGATCTCGCGCAGCCAGCCCGAGCATGAGGGGCAGGAAGAAGTGCTCGAGATCGAGCGCCTCTATCTCGCGCTGATCGCGGGCGCGAAGAAGCGCATCTACGCCGAGAGCCAGTATTTCGCCTCGCGCCGGATCGCCGAGGCGATCGCCAAGCGGCTGGTCGAGGCCGATCCGCCCGAGATCGTCATCATCAACCCGGTCTCCGCGCAAGGCTGGCTGGAGCCGATCGCGATGGACACCGCGCGCGCACGGCTGGTCGCCGAGCTGCGCAAGCGCGACCGCCACGGCCGCTTCCGCATCTACCATCCGGTCACCGAGCGTGGCGAGGCGATCTATTGCCACGCCAAAGTGACAGTGATCGACGAGGTGGCGATCCGCATCGGCTCGTCGAACTTCAACAACCGCTCGCTGCGGCTCGACACCGAATGCGACGTGACGATCACTGACGAGCCGGAGACGATCGCCGCGATCCGCGCCGACCTGCTCGCCGAGCATCTCGGCGCAAACATCGACGAGGTTTCGGCGCGCATCGAGCGCGACGGACTGATCGCGACGATCGAGGCGCTGCGCGGGTCGGGCCGGACGCTGATACCGTATGAGATCGACGACCTGAACGGCGTCGAGAAATGGCTCGCGGACAATGAGGTGCTCGACCCCGAAGGGCCGGGCGAGATGTTCGAAAGCTTCGAAAAACGCGGCCTGCTCCGGCGCTTGCGGCGGCGGCACCGCTGAATTCGTCATTCCCGCGCAGGCGGGAATCCAGAACCTCTGACCTTTCGGCCCTTGCGAGAACCTGCGCGTCTGGATCCCCGCCTGCGCGTGGATGACGGGGTTAAACGCGGCCAGCCCGCCCCTTTTCCATCGCCCCTGCGCAGGCAGGGGCCCATGTCTGTATCGTTCATCGATCGGCCTGACACACGCCCGACGCGCTTGTGTCAGCCCTTTCACCACTAAGGCAAAACCACAGCCCCTGTGACGGTGAACGCGGAACCTGCTGTCCTACATCCTCCAACATTTGCTATCCTTGAGCCATGCCGAAACCCCGCGCCCCTTGGCACGGACCGCGCGTAAACCCCGTTCGGCGCAAACATCGCCAACTTGCCGCGCCGCACGCCGCATCTGGCATCGCGGCCCCCGGCCCGCTATGCGCGCGGGCATGACCGTCATCACGCCCCAGATCGTCGCCGACCACGGCCTGTCCCCCGAGGAATATGACCGCGTGCTCGGCGCACTCGGTCGCGAGCCCAATCTGGTCGAACTCGGCATCTTCTCGGTGATGTGGTCCGAGCATTGCAGCTACAAGTCGAGCCGCATCCACCTGAAGAAGCTGCCGACCGAGGGCCCGCAGGTCATCTGCGGCCCCGGCGAGAATGCCGGCGTGGTCGATATAGGCGACGGGCAGGCGGCGATCTTCAAGATGGAGAGCCACAACCACCCCTCGTACATCGAGCCCTATCAGGGTGCGGCGACCGGGGTCGGCGGAATCCTGCGCGACGTGTTCACGATGGGCGCGCGGCCGGTCGCCAATCTCAACGCCTTGCGCTTCGGTCGGCCCGACCATCCGAAGATGCGGCACCTGATCTCGGGCGTCGTCCACGGGATCGGCGGCTATGGCAATTGCGTCGGCGTCCCGACGGTTGGCGGCGAGGTCAATTTCCACCCCGCCTATGACGGCAACATCCTCGTCAACGCGATGACGGTCGGCGTCGCCGAAACGAACAAGATCTTCTATTCGGCCGCCAGCGGGATCGGCAACCCGATCGTCTATGTCGGGTCGAAGACCGGGCGCGACGGCATCCACGGCGCGACAATGGCTTCGGCGGACTTCGGCGAGGATGCCGATGCCAAGCGCCCGACCGTACAGGTCGGCGACCCCTTTACCGAAAAGCTGCTGATCGAGGCGTGCCTCGAACTGATGGCGTCCGATGCGATCGTCGCGATCCAGGACATGGGCGCGGCGGGCCTCACCTCCTCGTCGGTCGAAATGGCGTCGAAGGGTGGCGTCGGGATCGAGCTGGTCATGGACGACGTGCCGCAGCGCGAAACCGGCATGACGCCGTACGAGATGATGCTCTCCGAATCGCAGGAGCGGATGCTCATGGTCCTGAAGCCCGGCCGCGAGGATTTCGCACGCGCGATCTTCGAGAAGTGGGAGCTGGACTTTGCGGTGATCGGGCATGTCACCGACACCGGGCGCATGGTGCTGAAGTTCAAGGGCGAGACCGTCTGCGATATCCCGCTCGGCCCGCTCGCCGACGACGCGCCGCTCTACGATCGGCCGCACGTCCCCACTCCCGCCCCGAAGGCGCTGGTCGACGTGCCGGAGAGCAAGGATCCTGCCAAGGATCTGCTCGCCTTGATGAGGTCGCCCGACATCGCCAGCCGCCGCTGGATCTGGGAGCAGTACGACCACATGGTCGGTGCCGACACCGTGCAGCGCCCCGGCGGCGACAGCGCGGTGGTGCGCGTCCACGGCACCGACAAGGCGCTGGCGATGACCACCGACTGCACCCCGCGCTATTGCTTCGCCGATCCGGTCGAGGGCGGAAAGCAGGCGGTCGCCGAGGCGTGGCGCAACCTGACCGCGGTCGGTGCGACCCCGCTGGCGATTACCAACTGCCTCAACTTCGCCAATCCGCAACGCCCGGAAATCATGGGCCAGATCGTCGGCTGCCTCGACGGCATGGCGCAGGCGTGCCGTGCGCTCGACTTCCCGATCGTGTCGGGCAACGTCAGCCTCTACAACGAGTCCAAGGCGACCGGCGGCGGCTCCGCGATCCTGCCGACCCCCGCGATCGGCGGCATCGGACTGCTCAAGGATTGGCAGAAGAACGCGACGATCGCCTTCAAGCAGACCGGCGACATCATCGTCGTCGTCGGCACGCGGTCGGGGCACCTCGGCCAGTCGTTGTGGCTGCGCGAACTCCACGGCCGCGAGGAAGGCCCACCGCCGCGCGTCGACCTCGATCTCGAGCGCCGCACCGGCGACTTCATCCGCGAACAGATCGCCGCCGGGCATCTCGGCGCGGTGCATGACGTGTCGGACGGCGGGATCGCGGTGACGATCGCCGAAATGGCCCTGGCCGGCGGGATCGGTGCGATGATCGACCGTGCCCTCCCCTATGACACCGCCGCATCGCTGTTCGCCGAGGATCAGGGCGTGTACGTCGTGACGGTCCACGATCACGCACTGCTCGACTTCCTGCAGGCCGCGCTGGACGCCGGCGTCGAGGCCGAGCCGCTGGGCCGCACGATCGGGACGCGGATCATCTTCGAACTGGCAGGCGGCGATTTCTGCGTCCCGCTGGGCGAATTGCGCGCGGCGCACGAGGGCTTCTTCCCGAAGCTGATGAGCACCGAAGCGGCGCTATAGAGACTGCCGCACGATTGCTCAGCGGCAAGCACGCGATTGCTTTGGTAATAGAGCGGCACCCCGGCGGAGGCCGGGGCCCGGTTGGGGGCGCCAGTGAGGCGTGTCTCGCTTCATCTCGCCGGCCTTCCCGACTGGACCCCGGCCTTCGCCGGGGAAGCGACAAGGAGTGGGTGATGGATCAAACCGCGACGCGATCTCACCGCCCGACGTCCCGCATCGTCGCGCTCGATCATCTGCGCGGTGCGGCGGTGCTCGGCATCCTGATCGCCAACCTCCCCGGCTTCGCGCTGCCCGTCGCCGCCTATTTCTCACCCGCGGCATGGGGCGGAACTGGCCCCGCCGACATCACCGCCTGGGCGTTCACCTATGTGTTCGTCGAGGGCAAGATGCGCGGGCTGTTCGCCGCGCTGTTCGGTGCGTCGATGCTGCTGGTGATCGACCGCGCCGACGCGCGTGGCGGAAACGGTGCGGCGCTCCACTTGCGCCGCATGGCGACGCTGTTCGTGATCGGCTGCGCGCATTTGTACTTCGTGTGGAGCGGCGACATCCTCAGCCTCTACGCGCTGGTCGGCTGCGTCGCCTTGCTGTTCAGCGCCGCGCCGCTGCGGCTCCTGCTGTTCGCCGCTGCCGCTTGCCTGATGCTCGCGCTCGCCAACGGGCTGGCGGTCGCCGGGCTCGGTGCGGTCGTCGAGCGGGTGTTCGGCCGGTCGGTGCCCGCCGATCTGGCGCGTGAGATCGCTGCGATGCGCGGCGGCTGGCGCGCAAACGTCACATGGCGGTGGCGCGAGGAAGCCGGACCGTTCACCGCCTTCCTCGCCAACGGTCCGGAGACGCTCGCTTATATGCTGCTCGGCATGGCGGGATTGCGAAGTGGCTTTCTGACCGGCGCATGGCCACGTCGCCGGTACGTGATGATCGCGGCGGCGGCGCTACTCACGACGCTCCCGATCTTCGCCCTGATCGCGGCGCACACGATCGCGCGCGACTTCGATGCGCACATCGTCGTCCTCGCGAGCTTCGTCGTCGCGCCGTTGCTCCGTCCGGTGACCGTCATGGGCTATGCGGCGCTCCTGCTGCTGACCGTGCGCGACGGTCGCGTCGCGGCGGCAGGCCGGGTCGCGCTCAGCAACTATCTGGCCTGCAGCCTCGCATTCACCGCACTGTTCTACGGCTGGGGCAGCGGGCAGTTCGCGCGCTGGGACCGCGCGGCGCTCTACCTCCTGCTCGTTCCCGCCTGGGCGGCGATGCTGTTGTGGCCACAATGGTGGCTGGCGCGCTTCACCCACGGCCCTGCCGAATGGCTGTGGCGCTGCGCAGCCCGCGGCACATGGATACCACTTCGTCGCGCAACTTGCGAACGCGACGCAAATTAGCTTGCGATCCATTCGCATTATCCGTACCACGGCGACGTCGGTTAGGGAGCGGTTATGGTCGTTTGCGTCTGCAATGCGATTCGTGAATGCCAAGTACGCGAGGCGGCCCGCGCGGGAGCGACCACAGCGTGTCAGGCCTATCGCTGCTATGGGCGGCAGGCAAAATGCGGGCAGTGCGTCGCGTTCGCACGCGAGATCATCAATGAGGAACGTGCGGCTGCGTAGCGCTCTCATCTTGCGCGAATAGAGTTTTCAGGCTTCCGTTCAAGCACCCGCCTCTGTATCTCGCCTCCATTCCAGTGGAGGAAGAGACGATGAAGGGTGACCCGAAAGTCATCGAATTTTTGAACGAGTCGCTTCGTAACGAACTTACGGCGATCAACCAATATTGGTTACATTACCGTCTCTTCGACCACTGGGGCGTCTACAAGCTCGCTGAGTTCGAGCGCCACGAATCGATCGACGAGATGAAGCACGCCGACTGGTTGGCGGAGCGGATCCTGTTTCTCGACGGGCTGCCCAACTTCCAGCTGCTCGGGCGGTTGCGGATCGGCGAGACGGTCGAGGAAATCCTCAAGGCCGATCTCGCGATGGAGATCGAGGCAGTCGCGCAGCTCAAGGCCGCGGTCGCCTATTGCGAGGAAGTGAAGGACTTCGTCAGCCGCGAGCTGTTCGCGCGCATCCTCGCCAGCGAAGAAGAGCATGTCGATACGCTGGAGCGTCAGTTCGAGATGATCGAGCGGATGGGCATCCAGAACTATATCCAGCTCAACTCGATCAGCGAACACGACAAGCCGGCCAGCGGCGCTGCGCCGTATCTGAAGGGTTGATGCGAAGGGGCGGTGGGGCTCGATAAGGTCTCCCCGCCCTTTCTCCGTCACCCCGACGTGAGCCGGGGGCGAGAGCTGTTGTTGGCAGCGTATCCGCCCTTCGTGCTCGGCTTGTCGAAGCACGCGCGATTGGGCCGCCTTTCGGCAAACTCAGGGTCAACAGCGATTGTTGATCAAACCGCCGGCAGGACGCGCGACCTCAGCCGATCTTGCGCCCGAACCCACCCGGCGCGCGCGGACGCCCGGCGAGCGGCGGCGGCGTGAACGCCGGTGCGACAGGCGCTGGTGGGGTGACCGCTGGCGGCGGCGTCACGGCCACTCCCGCCTCGCGCTCGAGCAGCGCCAGCGTCTGCAGCAGCACCGGGCGTAGGGCTACCACATCCTTGATCGCACCATCGGGCGCATCGTGATGCTCGATGCACAACCGCGCATAATTCTCGATCTTCTCGGCGATCGCCGCCAGCGCCAGCGCGCCGAATTGCTGCGCCTCGCCCTTCAAGGTATGCGCCGGGATCACCATCGCGACGGCATTGGACTTGCGGACGGCTTCCTCAAGCGTGGTCAGCGACTTGATGCCGTCTTCCCGGAAGTAGCCGAGGATGCGGGCGAAGCCGGTCCCCAGCTCGGCACGCGCGCGCGCCAACGCCAGATCATCGACCAGTTTGCTCGTTTCCACCGACACCAACGTCTCCCGCCACCCTCCGGATACCTGGCCACGAAAGTAGCCCTGACTGGTAAACGGGACGTAAGCGGGCGTTACTTTCCGAAAGGATTCTTCGGCGCGCGCAGCATCAGCCGTACGGGCACCGCGCCGAAGCCGAGATCGCGACGGATGCCGTTGACGAGGTAACGCTGATAGCTGGTCGGCAGCTCGTCGACGCGCGTGCCGAACAGCACGAAACCCGGCGGCCGCGTCTTCGCCTGCGTCAGATACCGCAACTTGATCTCGCTTGCCGCCCGGCGCTGGCGGCGGATTGGCCTCGATCGCACGCTCGAACCAGCGGTTGAGCTCGCCGGTGCCGACGCGCCGCGACCAGGCCTCACGCGTCTCGAACGCCGCCGCGATCAACTGATCGATGCCCTTGCCGGTCGCCGCCGACACCGCGAGCAGCGGCACGCCCTTTACCTGCGCCAGCCCTTCGTCGAGTGCCTTCTTGACGCCGTTGAACAGGCTGGAGGCATTCTCCGCCACGTCCCACTTGTTGAGCGCGATCACCAGCGCGCGGCCTTCCTCGAGCACGCGATCGGCGATGCGCAGATCCTGCGATTCGAGCCCGAGCGTAGCGTCGAGCAGCAGCACCACCACTTCGGCGAAATCGACCGCGTGCAGCGCGTCGGCGACCGAAAGCTTCTCCAGCTTGTCCTGCACCTTGGCGCGCTTGCGCATCCCGGCGGTGTCGATCAACCGCACCTGCCGCGGACCGTCCGGGCCTTCCCAGGTCCAGTCGATCGCGATCGAGTCGCGCGTGATCCCCGCCTCCGGGCCGGTGATCATCCGGTCCTCGCCGAGCATCTGGTTGACGAGCGTCGACTTGCCCGCGTTCGGGCGCCCGACGATCGCCAGCTTGAGCGGGGCGTCGGGGCTTTCGATGTCGATCGGCTCTTCGGGCTCGGGTTGCAGCGGATCGAGATGCGGCAGCAATGCCTCGAACAGCTCGACGATGCCCTCGCCATGCTCGGCGGAGAAGGCGACCGGATCGCCGAAGCCGAGCGCCATCGCCTCGTAGAAGCCGCCGTCGCCCGCGCGCCCTTCGGCCTTGTTGGCCATCAGCACGATCGGCGTGTCCGATCCGCGCAGCCAGCGCGCGATTTCCTCGTCGAGCGGCACGACGCCGGCGCGCGAGATCGACCACGAACAGCGCGACATCGGCGGCATCGACCGCGGCCTGCGTCTGCTGGCGCATCCGGCCGGGCAAGGTGTTGGGGTCCTCCTCCTCGTACCCCGCGGTGTCGATGATGCGAAAGTCGAGCCCGAGCAGATGCGCGTCGCCTTCGCGCCGGTCACGCGTCACGCCGGGGCGGTCGTCGACCAGCGCAAGCTTCTTGCCGACGAGACGATTGAACAGCGTCGACTTGCCGACGTTGGGGCGGCCGACGATCGCGACGGTGGGAAGGCGGGACATGCGGATGACCTAAAGATTTATCGGCGCGCGCGATAGTGGTGGGAGGTGCGGGGTGCGTCGGAGGCCTCGCACTTGCACGTCGCCCCGGACTTGTTCCGAAGCCCCGCTTCTTCCCTGCCCGAGGCGGAAAGCGGGGCCCAGGAACAAGTCCGGGGCGACGAAGGCTGTTCGGATCGCCGGCGTTAGCGCCAGGCGGTGATCACACCCTTTTCGTCGAGCGTGTAGAGCGTCTGGTTGGCGATGATCGGCGCCATCGAGAATTGATCACCGGCTTCGATCGTCGTCTGCACGCTGCCGTCGGTCGTCGAGGTGCCGACCAGTTCACCGCGCGAGTTGGTCAGCCACAGCTTGTCGCCCGCCAGCACCGGCCCGAACCAATTATAGGGATCGTTGCGCTTTTCCTCGTTCTTGAACGCGCGCAACTGGCTGACCCAGCGCAGCTTGCCATTGGCGCGCGACAGGCAGACCAGCCGCGCATCGTCGGTGACGAGGAAGATCCAGTCGCCGACGACCCAAGGCGTCGAGATGCCGGCAAGGTTCTGTTCCCAGGTCCGCTGCCCGGTCGCGATCTCCAGCGCGACCATCCGGCCGCCCTCGCCGATCGAATAGACGCGGCCATCGTCGATCACCGGATCGGCGTCGATATCGGCGAGACTCGACACCGAGGTGGTAATCGAGGTGCGCGACAGCGCATCCTGCCACAGGGTGCGCCCGTTCTCGTAGCGATAGGCGTTCAGCTCGCCGCTCGAAAAGCCTGCGATGACCGTGCCCGAGCTGGCGGCCGGCGCGGCGACGCCGAATACGCCCTGCGTCTCCAGGCTCGCCGACTGCGTCCAGACGACCTTGCCGTCGCCCTGATCGAGCGCGAAGATCTGATTGTCCTGGCTCAGCACATAGACCTGGCCGTTGGCGACGGTCGGTGCGCCACGCAGCGGGCCGCCCGGCTTCGCGCGCCACAGCACCGCGCCGTCGGCGGCGTTGACCGCGACGACGTCACCCAGCCCGTCGGTGGCGTAGAGCTTGCCCTCGTCATAGCTGACGCCGCCGCCGAAGCGCGCGTTCTTGTTTTCTTCGTTGTCAGGCAGCACGCGCGTCCACAGCTTCGTGCCGGTGTCCGCGGCGAAGGCGTGCAGCGTCGCGTCGACATCGACGACGAACAGCTTGTTCTCGGCGACGACCGGTCCGGCGGCGAGGCGCGCGCGGTTGGTGCCACCGTTGATCTGCGCGGTCCACGCCTTGGCGGGCGTCGCGGAGCCAAGCAGCAGATTGCCCATCGACTTGGCCGCGTTGCCGCCCGGCTGCGTCCAGGCATCGTTGGCGACACCGACCGGCAGCGTGACCGGCACGCTTTCCAGCCCCTTGTCGACCGTCGCCTGATTTTCCGACATCAGGATCGGAACGCGCTGCCCCACGGTCGGGGTCTTCTTGGGCCCGCCCTTGAAGATGCCGCAGCCGCTCAACCCCACCAGCGCGGCGAGCGCCAGGCCGGTCGCCACCCGTGTCGTCATCGCGTCGTGTTACCTTCGTTCTTGGCCGGCGCAGCGGCACCGGCAGCCGTCGGCGACGCGGGCGTCGCCTTTTCATCCAATACGCCCGACATCTGAACCGCACGTTGACGCAACGAGGACGGCACCTGCGTGTCGGCGGCGATCCGCGCGAACACCTGCCCGGCGAGATCGCGGCGGCCTTGTTGCAGATAGGCGGCGGCCATCAGCTCGCCCGCGCTGCCCAGCCACGGATTGCCCGCGACCGCCAGCGGACGCATCCGCTCCGCAACGACCTCAGGCTTGAGCGTGTCGAACTCGGCGCTGGTCTGGCGGATCATCGCGAGATCGCGGAACGGCTGCGCTACCGACGCATCCTGCGCGACGCTGGCGAACTTGGCCGCCGCACCTTTCAGGTCGTTCTTTTGCAGCAGCACATCGGCCTGCGTGAACGTCGCCAGCACGCGATAGCCGTCGCGCTTCGACTGCGTCAGCTTCGCGAGCGTGTCGCTCGCCGACTTGGTGTCGTTGGCGGCAAGCGCGTCATAGGCGGTCTGCAACTGCTCGCCTTCGCGCCCGGCGGCCTGTTCCTGGCGATGCTGCCAGAACAGATAGGCGCCGAACGCCGCGAGCGCGACCACGACGGCGGCGATCAGCGCGACGCCGTAGCGGCGCCAGACGTGCAGCGCCTGATCGCGACGCAGCTCGTCGTCGACCTCACGCAGGAACGCTTCATTGTTTTGCGGCGTCAGGGCCACCGAATACTCCGGGCTTCACGGAAAAACGCCCGGCGTGTAGCGGTTCGCCGGGATAAACGGAAGGGCTGGCGAATGGGCCGGTCGAGACACGTCTCGCTTGGTACGTTGTGCCGGGCTCGATCCGGGGCGACGGGGAAGCTGATCCCCGCCTAGTCCTTTGCGGGATAGAGCTGCTCCGGGCCGGGGAAGGCGCGCGAGCGTACCTCGGCGGCATATTGCCCGGCGCGCTCGGCGACGAAGGCCGCCATGTCGCCATAGCGCTTCACGAAGCGCGGCGTCCGCTCGAACAGGCCCAGCATGTCCTCGGCGACCAGCACCTGCCCGTCGCACGCCGCGGACGCGCCGATCCCGATCGTCGGAATGTCGATCGTGCGCGTGATCTCGACCGCGATCGGCTCGACCACCCCCTCGATCACCAGCGCGAACGCGCCTGCCTCGGCGACCGCACGCGCGTCGGCGACGATCTTGCGCGCCTCCGCCGGGCTGCGCCCGCGCGCGCCATAGCCGCCCAGCGCGTTCACCGCCTGTGGGGTCAGCCCGATATGCCCGACGACCGGGATGCCGCGTTCCGACAGGAACTGCACCGTCGGCGCCATCGCGGTTCCGCCCTCCAGCTTCACCGCCGCTGCACCGGTCTGCTTCATCAGCAGCGCCGCGCTTTCGAACGCCTGCGCGGGCGACGCCTCGTAACTGCCGAACGGCATGTCGATCACGACCGTCGCGTGATGGCTGCCGCGCACCGCCGCCGCGCCATGCGCCGCCATCATCTCCAGCGTAACCGGCACCGTCGAAGGCAGGCCGTAGATCACCTGCCCCAGGCTGTCGCCGACCAGCAGCATGTCGCAATGCGGGTCCATCAATTGCGCCATCCGCACGGTATAGGCGGTCAGCATGACGAGCGGCTCGCCCTTGCCTGCCGCGATCGCCGCCTTGCGCGCCCGGATCGCCGGAACGGTCAGACGCTTCATCGGCGCGGCGACCGGAGTCGCGCGGCTGGTCGCGGTGTCGATGGTGAAGGTCGTGGACATCGCGCCCTGCTACGCCACGCGCATCAAACGATCCAGCCGCGTCGACGCGCGACATGGCCCAACTGGAGCGCCAACGCGCCGACCCCGAGGATCAACAGCGGAAAATAGAGCACGTACGGCCCTTTGACCGCGATGATGTCGGTCATGGCGAACATCCACCCGAACTGGATCATCACCGCCACCAGCGACACGGTCAGCAGCGCGACCGCGTGACGTGATCGCGCCAGCAACGCCAGTGCCCCCGCCAGCATCGTCGCCGTACCGATCGCGTAATCGGCCAGATACCAGAGCGGCAGCCCCGCGAACAACGCGCGATCGTAATCGCTCGCCATCGGCATCGCATCCGCCCCGTGCGTCAACTGGCCGATGCACGCCCACACGCCCATCGCGCCCCACAGCACCAGCGCGATCGCCAAAAGGCGAAACCACCATGGCACACGCGTCCTGTTCTCGTTCGTCATCGCTTAGCCGTTAGCGATCGGCTGTCCGGGCAGCGACGGATAATCCGCCATCTGCGCGAGTTTCGCCGGCAGCAGCAGCGCCACCTCGCGCCCCTCCAGCTCGATCAGCTGTTGCTGCCGCATCATCTGCAGCGTGCGATTCACATGAACGCTGGTCAGCCCGAGCGTATCGGCGAGCATCTCCTGCGTCAGCGGCAGCCGAAAGTGCGTATCGCTCGCCAGCCCGACATTCTTGAGACGATCGCGCAATTCGAGCAGCAGGTGCGCGAATCGCTCGATCGCGACCTGTCGCCCTAGCCGCGCCGTGGCGTCGAGCAGGTGATGCAGGGTCGTCAGCGTATGCCGCCGCAACGCGCCGTCGAGTAGCGCAGGATCCGACAGCCACGGACCGTCGAGATCGACCATGGTCACCGGGGTCAGCGCGACGATCGTCGCGGGATAGTAAGCGTCGCGATCGAGCGGCAGCGGATCGCCGGGCAGCAGCAAATGTTCGATCTGGCGGCGGCCGTCCGCGAAATGCCGCACCAGCGCCGCCCACCCGGCCCGGATCATCCAGACACCGGAAACCGCCTCGCCTTCATGCACGATCTCGCGACGCGAACGAACGACGCGCGGCGAAAAGCGCCGGCTGTGCAGTCCGATCGTCGCGGCCACACCGGGCGCGAGTTGTTCCAGCCGGCGATGCACCGGATCGCTGCGGTCGATCGTGACGCGCGGTGGCGACGGGGTCAAGCCGGGCGTGTTGCTCATGGCGACGCGCGCGCTCGATCCACGCAACGGGCGAGAACGGCTTCCGCGGCTGCTGTCACCATCTGACCTCCCCTCGCGCCGCAGGCACGAGAGCCAGCCTCGAAGGACTGGAGTCGCGCCAATCAGTGCGGCAAGGATCATACCAGCCGCGCTGCCGACAAGGAACGACAAATCAATGATTTAAATGCTTGGTCGGGGCGACAGGATTCGAACCTGCGACCCCCACACCCCCAGTGTGATGCGCTACCAGGCTGCGCTACGCCCCGACCGAGGGGCGCCTCTACGCTTGGTCGCAGCGCGATGCAAGCGGGTTGGCCGCATGTTGCGCGCGACGCGCCGCAATGATAGCGGCAGCCACTTCGCGCGGCCGTCTCCCGGCCGCCCAACGGTCATGCACGGAAACCGATGCTCATCTCTCCCGCTTATGCGCAGACCGCCAGCGGCGCCGCCCAGGGCGGCGGCCTCGCCGGCTTCATCAGCCTCGCGCCGCTGCTCCTCGTCTTCGTCGTCTTCTACTTTCTAATGATCCGCCCGCAACAGCGCCGCATGAAGGCGCTCCAGAGTGCAGTCGCCGGTGTCAAGAAGGGCGACTCGGTCGTCACCGCCGGCGGGCTCGTCGGCAAGGTGACCAAGGTCGAGGACGACTTCGTCGAGGTCGAAATCGCACCGAATACGCGCGTGCGCGTCGTCAAGGCGACGCTCGCCGAGGTCACGCCGCTCGGCGGCAAGCCGGCGAACGACTGACATGCTGGACTTTCCCCGCTGGAAGGTCGCCGGCATCTGGCTGCTGCTCGCGGCATTGGTGTCGCTGTCGATCCCGACCTTCATTCCCGAGAGCGTGACGCAAGGGTGGGGGATCAACCTTCCGCGCGTCAACAAGGGGCTGGATCTGGCCGGCGGCAGCTATCTGCTGCTGGAGGCCGACACCAACGACGTCGCCGCGACTCGCGTCGAGGCGATGCGCGAGCAGGTGCAGACCGAGATGCGCCGCCAGAATCCGCGCATCGAGGTCGGCGAGATCTCCAGCCGCGGCGGCCAGCTGTCGTTCCTGCTGCGCGATCCCGCACAGGTCGACGCCGCGCGTGAGCGGCTGCTCCAGATCACCGGCACCGGCGCGGGGATGACCGGGCAGCGCCAGTGGGATATCCAGGTTGTCGACACCAGCCGCTTCGTGCTGACGCCGACCGCCGAGGGACTGAAGCAGGCGGTCGAAACCGCGATGGGCGACGCGACCGAGGTCGTGCGTCGCCGCATCGACGAAATGGGAACGCGCGAGCCGACGATCATCCGTCAGGGCAGCAACCGTATCGTCGTGCAGGTGCCGGGCCTCCAGGACCCGCAGGCGCTCAAGGACCTGCTCGGCAAGACCGCCAAGCTCGAATTCAAGCTGGTTGACGTCAACGCCGATCCGCAGGCGCTCGCCAAGGGTCAGGCGCCGGCCGGCGACCAGATTCTGCCCTATCCGAACAATCCGTCGGGCATTCCGTTGATCGCGGTCAAGCGGCAGGCGATCATCACCGGCGACATGCTGAGCGATGCCCGGCAGGAGTTCGAGCCGCAGACCAACGCGCCGCAGGTGTCGATGACCTTCGACAGTCAGGGCGGCCGCCGTTTCGCGCGCACGACGCAGGAAAACGTCGGCAAGCCGTTCGCGATCATCGTCGATAACAGCGTCATATCGGCCCCGAACATCAACGAGCCGATCATCGGCGGCCGCGCATCGATCAACGGCGGCTTCACGGTCGAAAGCGCCAACCAGCTCGCGATCGCGCTGCGTTCGGGCAAGTTGCCGGTCGACCTGAAGATCGTCGAGGAATCGACGGTCGGGCCGGACCTCGGCGCCGACTCGATCCGCGCCGGCATCCTCGCCTCGGCGGTCGCGGTCGCGCTGGTCGTCGCGTTCATGCTGGTCACCTACGGCCGGTTCGGCGTCTATGCGAACCTCGCGGTCGTCATCAACGTGTTCGTCATCCTCGGCGTGATGGCGCTGCTCAAGGGCACGCTGACGCTGCCGGGCATCGCCGGCTTCGTGCTGACGATCGGTACCGCGGTCGATGCTAACGTGCTGATCAACGAGCGAGATCCGCGAAGAACGCCATCGCGGGCGCAACGTGGTGCAGGCGGTCGAGCTGGGCTATAAGGAGGCCAGTCGCACGATCTTCGAGGCGAACGTGACGCACGCGATCTCGGGCATCATCATGTTCGTGCTGGGCTCCGGCCCGGTGAAGGGCTTCGCGGTCGTGCTGTTGATCGGCATCGCCACCAGCGTGTTCACCGCCGTTACCTTCACGCGCATGCTGGTCGCGGGCTGGCTGCGTCGCGCCAAGCCGAAGACGATCAACATATGATCGCGCCGACCGTTCTTTCCCTAACCGGACCCCGGCTGCGGCCGGGGCGGCGAGGCCGTCATGAAACTGCTCAAGCTCGTCCCCGACGACACCAATATTGATTTCGTCCGCCTGCGCGGCTGGGCGTTCGGCCTGACGCTGCTGCTCAGCGTGCTCGCAGTGGGGCTGACCCTCTACAAAGGGCTCAACTTCGGCGTCGACTTCGAAGGCGGCCTGATGATCGAGGAACGGTTCGCGCAGGAACCGGATCTCGGCCGCGTTCGCGCGGTCGTCGATGCGCAGGGTGTCGGCGAGGCCGCGCTCCAGCCGTTCGGCGACAAGCGCAACATCACGATCCGCCTGCCCGTTCAGCAGGGCGGCGACGAGGGCGCGACCAACACCGCGGTCCGCAAGGTCGAGGGCGCGCTGGCCAAGGCGTTCCCGGGCACCGAGTTCCGCCGCTATTCGACGGTGTCGGGCAAGGTGTCGGGCGAGCTGATCCGCAACGGCGTGCTCGCGGTGGTGCTGGCGATCCTCGGCATCGGGCTGTTCGCGATCTTCCGGTTCGAGTGGCAGTTCGGCGTCTCGACGATCGTCGCGATTGTCCACGATCTGTTGATGACGCTCGGCTTCTTCGCGCTGACGCAATTCGAGTTCGACCTGAACATCGTCGCGGCGGTGCTGACGATCATCGGCTATTCGATCAACGACAAGATCGTGATCGACGACCGCATCCGCGAGAATATGCGCCGCTATCGCAAGATGGACATGCGCGAGATCATCAACCTGTCAGTCAACGAGACGCTGCCCCGCACCGTCATGACCTCGGTGACGATCCTCCTCGCGCTGCTCGCGTTGCTGTTCCTCGGCGGGCACGTGCTGCGCGGCTTCACCGCGGCGATGACGCTGGGCATCATCGTCGGCACCTATTCGTCGATCTACGTCTCGTCCTCGCTGCTCATCACCCTCGGCCTCCGTGCCGAGCCGGAAAATGAGAAGCCGGCGCGCGGCGGCAGCGTCGCCGACAATGCGGAGCGCGTCGGGCCCCGCGCCTGACCTGCGACCGGGAGCACGCACGATGAGGATGGACCGCGAGCGCGACGCCGCCGGCCCGCTGGTGCGCGGCTTTGGCCCGGCCGGCTTCAAGGTCGACGCGCCGGACGGAACGATGGGCGTCTATCCGGCACTGCTGCTGACCGCGACGCGCGCCGACGGCTGGACCCCGCCGCCGTTCGAGACGCTCGACGAAGCGGCGCTCGCACCGTTGCTGGGCGAGTCGATCGAGTTCGTGCTCCTCGGCACCGGCGCCGACCTGCGCCGGCCACCGCGTGCCTTGGTCTCGGCGCTGGAGAAGCGCGGGATCGGGATCGAGGCGATGGACAGCCGCGCCGCCGCACGCGCGTGGGGCGTGCTGCGCGCCGAGGAACGCCGGATCGCGGCGGCGCTCTACCCGCTGGAGGGTGAGCGTCCGCGGCGCGCTCACTCTTCCTTGATCAAGCGCCCTTCGCGCGCCTTGAAGTAGAATTGGCTCGCGACCAGCCAGCCCTTGATCGGCCGCAGCGGCAATACCGTGCTGGCCAGCAGCACCGGCAGGCTGACCAGCACGTGTATCCACCACGGCGGATCAGCGAGGATCTGCAACATCAGCGTGAAAATCACGCCGGGCAGACACGCGAACAATTGCACGAACACCGCCGGGCCGTCCGCCGGATCGGCATAGGAATAGTCGAGCCCGCACACCGGGCAGCGATCGCGAATCGTAAGGAAGCCGCGGAACAGCGCACCCTTGCCGCAGCGCGGACAGCAGCCACGCACCCCGGTATGGAGCGGCGATAAGCGCGGCCAGACATGGCCGGCGTCGTCGACGAGGCGCGGATCACTGGCGTCGGTCATCATTACCCTTTGCACCGCCCTGCTACGCACCGCCACAACCCGCCTCACTCGATCGCGTTCGCCACGTCCATGACGTCGAGCGACTGCGCGGTCACCCAGCCAAACTCATAATTGGCGACGAACAGCGCGAACAGCGCCGTCGCGACGATCGTCGTGCGGATGATGATGCGCTTCAGCGAGAATTCGTGCGGTGCGCTCTCGGCGGTGCCGGGCATGTGCGCCTCCCCGCCTCCGCGGAGGTGCGCACGCCGAACGGCAGCACCAGAAAGACCGAAAACGCCCAGAAGAGGACGTAGATCGCCAACAACGATGTCCAGCGCATCCTGCGTCCTCCTGCCGGGCGCGCCCGATCAGACCTCTACGATCACGACATCGACGATCGGCTTCTTGCCGGTCCACCGCGTCGCGACCTTGCGCACCGCCAGCCGCACGTCCTCGCGCAGCCGCTCGCGGTCACGCGGCCGCCCGGCCATCGCCTCGGCCGCTGCCTCGATCGCATCGGCTAGGAACGGCTCGCGCTCCTCCTCGACCGGCACGCCCTGCACACGCACATCGGGCGTACCGCCCGCGCGACCGTTGCGATCGACCGCGATCCCGACCGAGATCTGGCCGTTGACCGCGACGCGCCGCCGCTCGTTGATCGTGCTGCCGTCCGCCGGCAGGATCACGTCGCCGTCGAGCACCAGCCGTCCGACCGGCACGTTGCCGATCTTCTTCGGCGCGCCCGGTGCCAGACGCACCATATCGCCGTTGGTCTGCACCACCGCGTTGGCGATCCCCTGCGACAGGCCGTAGCGCGCGTGCTCCATCAGGTGCCGCATCTCGCCGTGCACCGGCACCAGCGAAGTGGGACGGAGCCAGCCATACATCTTCGCGAGTTCCGGCCGCCCCGGATGCCCCGATACGTGCACATGCGCCTGCTTTTCCGTCACCATCTCGACACCCTTGGCGGCAAGTTGGTTCTGGATACGGCCGATCGCGACCTCGTTGCCGGGGATCTGCTTGGACGAGAAGATCACCATGTCGCCCATGTCGAGCGCGACCGGGTGGCTGCCCGCCGCGATCCGCGCCAACGCCGCACGCTCCTCGCCCTGGCCACCGGTGGCGACGATCAGCACGCGGTTCTTGGGCAGCCGCATCGCAGCGTCGACGTCGATGGTCTGCGGGAAGTTCTTGAGATAACCGGTCGCCTTGGCGACGCGGATGATCCGGTCGAGCGAGCGCCCGGTCACGCACAACTTGCGCCCGGTCTCCTCGGCAACCTGCCCCAGCGTGTGGAGCCGCGCGGCGTTCGACGCAAAGGTCGTCACCACCACGCGACCGCGCGCGCGCGCGACGCTCTTGGCCAGGCCTTCACGGACGGTCGCCTCGCTCGGCGAGGCTTCGGCATTGAAGACGTTGGTCGAGATCGCAGACGAGCACGTCGATACCCTCGGCCCCGATCTCGGCGAGTTCCTCAGGCGTCGCGGGCTGGCCGATCACCGGGGTCGGATCGAGCTTCCAGTCGCCGGTGTGGAACACCTTGCCCGCCGGCGTGCCGATCACCAGCGCGTTCGCCTCGGGGATCGAGTGCGACAGCGGCACGACCTCGACCTCGAACGGGCCGACCTTGAAGGACTTGCGGGCCTCGACCAGACGGATCTTCACCCGGTCCTCGATCCGCTCCTCTTCCAGCTTGCCGCGCACCAGCCCGGCGGTGAACGGCGTCGCGTAGATCGGCACGCCAAGGTCCTCAGCGAGGTACGGCAAGGCGCCGATATGATCCTCATGCCCGTGCGTCAGCACGATCCCGACCAGATCGTCGATCCGCTCCTCGATGAAGCGCAAGTCTGGCAGGATCACGTCGATCCCGGGATACTGCGCATCGGCGAAGGTCACGCCGCAATCGACCATCAGCCATTTGCCGGCATGGCCATACAGGATGACGTTCATGCCGATTTCGCCGGACCCGCCCAGCGCGCAGAAGAGCAGCTCGTTATTCTTCGGTGTCATTATATTCCTTTGAGTGCCGGCACCTCGGCCCGCCCGCATCATTGCGGCAGGCATGGAAGACGGACGATCGCGCCGGCAAAGCGGTCATGCGTCGATATGGGCGCGCGCGTACATGATCGCCAGACCCTGAATCGTCAGGTCGGGTTCGATCGCGTCGAACGCGTTGGTATGTTGTTCGAAAAGCGTCGCGAGGCCGCCGGTCGCGATCACCTTCACGGGGCGCGCGATCTCGCGTTTCATCCGCGCGATCAGCCCCTCGATCATCGCGATATAGCCCCAGTAGATGCCGATGTTCATCTGATCGACGGTATTGCGGCCGATCACGTTTTCGGTGGCGGGCGCCTCGATCGCGATCCGCGGCAGCTTGGCGGCGGCCATCACCAGCGCATCCAGCGACAGGTTGATCCCCGGCGCGATGATCCCGCCCTTATAGGCCCCGTCGAAGTCGGAATGGTCGAAGGTCGTGGCTGTCCCGAAGTCGATCACGATCAGGTCGCCGGCATGGAGCGCGTGCGCGGCGATCGTGTTGACCGCACGGTCGGCACCCAGACTGCGCGGCTCGTCGACGTCGACCGACAATTGCCACTCGACCGGCGCGCGCCCGGCGATCAGCGCCTCGGTACGGAAATATTTGCTGGCGAGCACTTCGAGATTGTGGAGCGCACGCGGCACGACGGTGGAGATGATGACCGCCGTCACGTCCTCGCGCGTGTATCCCTCGAGCTGGAGCAACTGGCTGAGCCACACCGCATATTCGTCGGCGGTGCGCCGCGGGTCGGTGGCGATTCGCCAGCGCGCGCGGATCTCGCGCGTCTTCGGCTGGACCAGCGCGAAGACGATATTGGTGTTGCCGGCATCAATCGCGAGCAGCATCGCCTTCCTCTCCCTTAGACCACGAACACGTCGCCGGCATGGATGACATGCCGCGTACCGTCCGCCAAGCCGAGCAGCAGCGCCCCGCTCGTATCCAGGCCGAGGAACCGCCCTTCCAACGCCGTCTGACTGGGCAGCCGCACTTTCAGCGCGGTGCCGACCGCATGCGCACGCTCGCTCCAGCGTGCGGCGATCGGTGCCATCCCCTGCCCGCGCCAGACCGTCAGCCACGCAGCGAAGCGATCTGCGAGGTCGCCGAGCAGCGTGGCCGCGTCCACCGTCGCACCAGCGGCGTGGAGGCTGGTCGTGGCGCGGTCGGCAAGCGCCGGATGGTGCGCGACATTCACCCCGATCCCGACCACCACATGCGCGGCACCGCGCTCGAGCAGGATGCCCGAAAGCTTCGCCCCGTCGAGCAGCAGGTCGTTGGGCCATTTCAGTCGCAGCGCGCGTGCGTCAGGCAGGATGCCGCGCACCGTCTCCTCCAGCGCAACCGCCGCGACCAACGCCAGACCGGCCGCCGATGGATCGCCCGGGCGGATTGCGACCAGTGTGCTCGCGTAGAGATTGCCGGCGGGCGAGTCCCAGACCCGCCCTTGCCGGCCGCGCCCGGCGGTCTGCTGCTCGGCGCGAAGCCATGTTCCTTCGTCGACCGCGCGGTCGCCCGCCAGCGTCAGCAGGTCGGCGTTGGTCGACCCGGTCGCCGGGACCGTCAGGATCCGGGGCAGCGCCGGCGCCTTAGAAGAGGCTGTTGGCGGCAGCGAGCGTCCAAGCCGACAGCGCCGGGATGGCCAGGTAACCGAGCGGTGAGACGAACACCGCCGCGACCGCGATCAGCCCGCCCTCAAGCTTGTCGCCCTCACCGAACGCCCCGGTCGGCTCGTCGAAGTACATCGTCTTGACGAGGCGCAGGTAATAATAGGCACCGATCACGCTGAACACGACGCCGATCACCGCCAGTGGGAACAGCCCCGCCTGCACCGCGGCGTAGAAGACCGCGAACTTGGCGTAGAAGCCGAACAGCGGCGGAATACCGGCGAGCGAGAACATGAAGATCGCCAGCGCCGCCGCCAGACCCGGCCGCGTCCGCGACAGGCCGGCGAGGCTGGCGATCGTCTCGATCGGCTGCCCGTCCGCATCGCGCATCTGGAGCACGACCAGGAAGCTGCCCAGCGTCATCGCCAGATAGATCGTCATATAGGTCATGACCGACGCGACGCCTTCCGGCGTTCCGGCGGCAAGACCGATCAGCGCGAAGCCGACGTTGTTGATCGACGAATAAGCGAGCAGTCGCTTTACGTTCTGCTGCCCGATCGCCGCAACCGCGCCGAGCAGGATCGAAGCGAGCGACGCGAAGATCACGATCTGTCGCCACTGGACCTCGGCCGGCCCCATCGCCTCGATCGCGACGCGGACCGCGAGCGCGATCGCCGCGACCTTGGGTGCCGAGGCGAAGAAGGCGGTCACCGGGGTCGGCGCGCCTTCGTAGACGTCGGGGGTCCACATGTGGAACGGCACCGCCGAGATCTTGAACGCGAGGCCAGCGAACACGAACACCAGCCCGAACAGAAGGCCCAGCGAGCGCCCGCTACCCGTCAGGGGCGCCGCGGCATAGGCACCTGCGATCTCGTTGAACAAGGTCGAGCCGGTGAAGCCGTAAACGAGGCTGATCCCGTAGAGCAGGATACCGCTGGCCAGTGCACCGAGCACGAAATACTTGAGCCCTGCCTCCGCCGAGCGCGTGTCCTGCCGCATGAAGCTCGCCAGCACATAGGCGGCCAAGCTCTGCAGCTCGAGCCCAACATAGAGCGTCAGCAGATCGCCCGCCGACACCATCATCCCCATACCGCACGCCGACAGCAGGATCAGCACCGGATATTCCGGGCGCAGATCCGCACCGGCGGTGCGGCGGAAGAAATCGGGCGCCATCAGGATCGCGACCGCGGCACCGACGTAGATCAGCACCTTGGCAAAGGCGGCGAACGCATCGGCACGGTACAGCCCGTAGAAAGCGTCACCGCCGGACGACGCCGGCCCGGTCAGCGCGATCAATGCGCCGCCCAACACCGCGACCGCTACCCACGACACCGCTTTGGTCGAGGCCGGGCCACCCCAGGCAGCGACCAGCATCAACGCGATCGCTCCGACCGCGAGCACCAGCTCGGGCAGCGTCATCGCCAGATTGGCGGCGTAATCCATCAGTGTGCGCTCCCATGCGCAGAAGTTTCGGCATGTGCGGCCGGGACGATCCCCTTGCCCTTGGTGGGCAGCGAGTCACCGGCCGGGCGGGCGCGGTCGATCCGTGCCAGCAGGATCTGCGTATCCTTGCGCATCGGCGCGAGGAAGCTCTCCGGATAGACGCCCATCCACAGCACCGCCGCCGCGATCGGGACCAGCAGCCACAACTCGCGCGGCGTTAGGTCCGACATCGCGCGGACATCGTCCGACTTGATCTCACCGAACACGACACGCCGGTAGAGATACAGCATATACGCCGCACCCAGGATGATGCCGGTGGTGCACAGCAAGGCGATCGTCGTCGACACCTGGTAGGTGCCCATCAGGCTCAGCAATTCGCCGACGAAGTTGCTCGTGCCGGGCAAGCCGATCGAGGCCATCGTGAACAGCAGGAACAGGATCGCATAGCGCGGCATGTTGATCGCCAGCCCGCCGTAGCGGCTGATCTCACGCGTATGCAGCCGGTCGTAGATCACGCCGACGCACAGGAACAAGGCACCCGACACCAGGCCGTGACCCAGCATCACCATCATCGCGCCCTCGATTCCCTGCGCATTGAACGCGAACAGGCCGATGGTTACGATCGCCATGTGCGCGACCGACGAATAAGCGATCAGCTTCTTCATGTCGGACTGCACCAGCGCGACGAGGCTGGTGTAGATCACCGCCACCGCGCTCAGCCCGAACACCAGCCACACGAGGTCAGCCGAGGCTTCGGGGAACATCGGCAGGCTGAAGCGCAGGAAGCCATAGCCGCCAAGCTTCAACAGCACGCCCGCCAGGATCACCGACCCCGCGGTCGGCGCCTGCACGTGCGCGTCGGGCAGCCAGGTGTGGACCGGCCACATCGGCATCTTGACCGCGAACGACGCGAAGAACGCCAGCCATAGCCACGTCTGGACGCTCGCCGGGAAGTCATAGTTGAGCAGCACCGGGATGCTGGTCGTTTCAGCGGTGATGCTCATGTACAGCATCGCGATGAACATCAGCAGCGAGCCGAGCAGCGTGTACAGGAAGAACTTGTACGACGCGTAGATGCGGTTCGCCCCGCCCCAGATGCCGATGATCAGGAACATCGGGATCAGGCCGGCTTCGAAGAAGATGTAGAACAGGAACAGGTCCTGCGCCGCGAAGGTGCCGATCATCAGCACTTCGGTGAACAGGAAAGCCGCCATATATTCCGGCACGCGCTTCTCGATCGCCTGCCAGCTTGCGCCGATGCAGATCGGCATCAGGAACACCGACAGCACGATCAGCAGCAACGCATAGCCGTCGATGCCGAGCGCCCAGCCGAACCGGCCGAACAGCGGGGCATATTCGACGAACTGCCATTGCGCGCCGCCGATGTCGAACGACATCCACAGCACCACGCCGAGCGCGAGGTCGATCAGCGTCGCGGCCAGTGCGGTGACACGCGCCGCCGGGGCGGAGAGGAACAGACACGCGATGGCGGCGACCGCGGGGACCGCCAGCATCAGCGAAAGGATCGGGAACGACATCTTCCTTCTCCCCGCTCAGCCCGCGATCGCCCAGGTGATCGCGGCGGTGAGCCCGATCAGCATGACGAAAGCATAAGTATAGACATATCCGGTCTGGAGACGAACCGCCGCGCGGCTTCCCACCTGCACCAGCCACGCCGAGCCGTTCGGCCCGAAGCGGTCGATCGTCCCTTCATCGCCACGGTGCCACAGCAGGCGACCGATCGCGAACGCCGGGCGCACGAACAGGAAGTGGTAGAGCTGGTCGAAATACCATTTGTTGAGCAGGAAGCGGTACAACGGCTGGAACGTGTCCGCGAATTTCGCGGGCGCGTCCGGCGAGCGGATGTACGTCAAATAGGCGATCAGCAGCCCCGACAGCATCACGATCGTCGCGGCCAACTGCACCAGCAGCGGAACCTGATGCATTTCGTGCATCATATGCTCGTTGAAGAACAACGCACCCTTCCAGAACCCACCCGCGCTCTCCGGATCGATGAACCAGCGATGGAACACGAAGCCGGCGGCGACCGCGCCGATCGACAGCACGATCAACGGGATCAGCATCACGATCGGGCTCTCATGCGGATGATAGCCGCCGGTGCCCTTCGGGATCTCGTTGAACCCACGCGACTCGACGTGCGGCGCATGGCCGGCATCCTCGCCCGCGGGATCGGGATGATGCGCGGCATCATGGCCGTGCGCATGCGCGTCGCCATGGTCGTGCGCGTGCGCGTGATCGTCAGGCGCATGATCGCCATGCCCGTGCGCGTCGTGGAGCGCGTGCTGGATATGCTCCGACGCGGCCCAGCGCGGCTCCCCCAGAAGGTGAGGAACATCAGCCGCCACGAATAGAAGCTCGTCAGCAGTGCGGCGAACACGCCGACCATCGAAGCGACCGGCGACCCGGCGGCCCAGGCCACCTCGATGATCGCGTCCTTCGAGTGATAGCCCGCGAACCCGCCGATCCCGTAGATGCCGACGCCGGTGATCGCGAGCGTGCCCAGCAGCATCGCCCAGAAGGTGACCGGGATCGCCTTCCGCAGCCCGCCGTAGAAGCGCATGTCCTGCTCGTGGTGCATCGCATGGATCACCGAGCCGGCACCGAGGAACAGCAGCGCCTTGAAGAAGGCGTGCGTGAACAGGTGGAACATCGCCGCGCCATAGGCGCCGACGCCTGCGGCGAAGAACATATAGCCAAGCTGCGAACAGGTCGAATAAGCGATCACGCGCTTGATGTCGGTCTGCGTCGTGCCGATCGTCGCCGCGAACAGGCAGGTCGCGGCCCCGATGAAGGTGACGAAGCCCATCGCGGTCGGCGAGGTCTCGAACATCGGCGACAGGCGGCACACCATGAACACGCCCGCGGTCACCATGGTCGCGGCGTGGATCAGCGCCGACACCGGGGTCGGGCCTTCCATCGCGTCGGGCAACCAAGTGTGCAGGCCGAGCTGCGCCGACTTGCCCATCGCGCCGACGAACAGCAGCAGGCACAGCACCGTCATCGTGTCGGCGCGGAACCACAGGAAGCCGATCGTCGACCCCGCCATCGACGGCGCGGCGGCGAGGATCGCCGGGATCGAGACGGTGTTGAAGACCAGATAGGTGCCGAAGATGCCGAGCATGAAGCCGAGATCGCCGACGCGGTTGACGACGAACGCCTTGATCGCCGCGGCATTGGCGCTCGGCTTGCGGAACCAGAAACCGATCAGCAGGTAGCTGGCGAGGCCGACGCCTTCCCAGCCGAAGAACATCTGGATCAGATTGTCCGCGGTCACCAGCATCAGCATCGCGAAGGTGAACAGCGACAGATAGGCGAAGAAGCGCGGCTGGTCCGGGTCCTCGCTCATATAGCCCCAGCTATAGAGGTGGACGAGCGCCGAGACGCTGGTGATCACCACCAGCATCACCGCGGTCAACGCATCGACGCGCAGCGCCCAGGACACGTCGAACGTGCCGGAGGTCATGAAGTGCAGCACCGGCGTCACCGACGCCTCGCTGCTGCCCATCAGGAAGCCGATGAACACCGGCCACGACAGGGCGCACGACAGGAACAGCCCGCCGGTGGTGATCGCCTTGGGCAGCGTCGCGCCAAACGACTTGTTCGCGAACCCGGCGACGATCGCCGCGACGAGCGGGACGAAGACGATGAAGAGAATCGAATGCACCGGAATTTATCCCTTCATCCGGCTGGGATCGTCGACCGAGATCGAGCCGCGGCCGCGGAAGAAGATCACGAGAATGGCCAGCCCGATCGCCGCCTCACCGGCGGCGACAGTCAACACGAACATCGCGAACACTTGTCCGACGAGGTCCTGCAACGCCGCCGAGAAAGCGACGAGGTTGATGTTCACCGCCAGCAGGATCAGCTCGATCGCCATGAGGATGACGATGATGTTCTTGCGATTGAGGAAAATCCCCAGCACGCCCATCGTGAACAGGATCGCCGCGACGACGAGATAGTGGACGAGGCCGACGCCTCCCGACATGGCCGCGTTCACAGCTGTACCCCCTGCCCGATCTCCGGCCGCACGTTGCGCGTCGCGTCCTGCGGACGGCGCGCATTCTGCCGCGCGATATTCTGGTAACGCGACCCCGACCGCTCGCGGTGGGTCAGCACGATCGCGCCGATCATCGCGACCAGCAGCACCAGCCCGGCGCCCTCGAAGATGAAGAGGTAACGCGTGTAGAGCAGGTTGCCGATCTGAACGATGTTCGGGACGACATGATCGGTCGGCGCCGCGCGGCGGGCGAGGTCGATCCCGCCCGCGCTCCAGGCGCCCACCCCGATCAGAATCTCGGCGACCAGCGCCACCGCGAGCACCAGCCCGATCCCGAAATAGCGGACGAACCCGGCGCGCATTTCCGCGAAGTCGATGTCGAGCATCATGACCACGAACAGGAACAGCACCGCGACCGCGCCGACATAGACGATCACCAGCAGCATCGCAATGAACTCGGCGCCGACCAGCACCATCAGCCCGGCGGCATTGAAGAACGCGAGGATCAGCCACAGCACCGAATGCACCGGATTGCGCGACGAAATCGTCATCGCACCGGACAGCAGCACGACGAGCGCGAACAAATAGAAGGCGATGGCCTGGATCATAGCGCCTTCCCCGCGTCCGCACGCTCACGGCGCGCGCTGATTGAAACCGTCAAAATCATCTCGACCCCTGATGTCACGCGAGCGCCTACCGGTACGGCGCGTCGGCGGCAAGGTTCGCGGCGATCGCGCGCTCCCACCGGTCGCCGTTGTCGAGCAGCTTGGCCTTGTCGTAGATCAGTTCCTCGCGCGTCTCGGTCGCGAAATCGAGGTTCGGACCCTCGACGACCGCGTCGACCGGGCACGCTTCCTGGCACAGGCCGCAATAGATGCACTTGGTCATATCGATGTCGTAGCGCGTCGTGCGGCGGCTGCCGTCGTCGCGCGGTTCGGCCTCGATCGTGATCGCCTGCGCCGGGCACACTGCCTCGCACAGCTTGCATGCGATGCAGCGCTCTTCCCCGTTGGGGTAGCGGCGCAGCGCATGTTCGCCGCGGAAACGCGGGCTCAGCGGGTTCTTCTCGTACGGATAGTTGATCGTCGCCTTCGGCTTGAAGAAATACTTCAGCGTCAGCGCATGCGCCTTCACGAACTCGTAGAGCGTGAACGCCTTGATCGTCTGCGCGATACCCATCTTACACTCCCACGCGCATGAACATCAGCACGCCCGACACCAGAAACACCCAGAACAGCGACAGCGGCAGGAACACCTTCCACCCCAGCCGCATCAACTGGTCGTAGCGGTAGCGCGGCACCGTCGCCTTGATCCACGAGAAGACGAAGAAGAAGAACAGGATCTTGGCGAACAGCCAGATGATGCCCGGCACGAAATACAACGGCGCCCAGTCGAACGGCGGCAGATAGCCACCCCAGAACAACGTCGCGTTCAGCGTGCACATCAGCAGTACATTGGCATATTCGCCGAGCCAGTAGAGCGCGAACGCCATCGACGAATATTCGGTCTGATAGCCCGCGACCAGCTCGCTCTCCGCCTCGGTCAGATCGAACGGCGCGCGCTGCGTTTCCGCCAGCGACGAGATCAGGAACACGACGCTCATCGGGAACAGCAAGGGATTGAACCCGAAGCCGTTGATGAAGCCGTACAGCCCCTTCTGCGCCTCGACGATCGTCGTCAGGTTAAACGAACCCGCCCACATCACCACCGAAATCAGCACGAAGCCGATCGCGACTTCATAGCTGACCATCTGCGCCGCGGCGCGGATCGCCGAGAAGAACGGATATTTCGAGTTCGACGACCAGCCGGCGAGGATGATCCCGTACACGCCCAGCGACGAGGCCGCGAGCACGTACAGCAGGCCGACGTTGATGTTCGCCAGCACCACGCCGGGCTGGAACGGAACCACCGCCCAGACGATCAGTGCCACCGTGAAGGTGATGATCGGCGCGAGCAGGAACAGCCCGCGATTGGCGGCCGACGGAACGATCGTCTCCTGAAGGAAGACCTTCAGGCCGTCCGCGAACGACTGCAACAGCCCGAACGGCCCGACCACGTTCGGCCCGCGCCGCAACGCCATCGCCGCCCAGATCTTGCGATCGGCATAGATGATCATCGCCACCGACAGCATTAGCGGCAAGGCGATCGCTAGAATCCCGATGATCGTCGCGAGGAACCACGCCCAGCCATAAGGAAGGCCGACGGTATGATTGAAGAAGTCGGTCACTCCGCCGCCTCCGCGAAGCTCTCGCCATGCACCAGTTCCGCCGAGCAGCGCTGCATCGTCGGCGACGCCCGGCAAATGGCGTTGGTGAGATAGAAGTCCTTGATCGGATAACCTTCCAGCACGCCTTCGGCGGTCGTGCCGAGCGCGGGCGCGTGCCACGCGAAGGTCTTGAGCCCCAGCGTCGCCAGTTCCGGGCAATCCAGCGCCATCGCGGCGCGCAGCTCGCCGAGCGTATCGAACGAAAGCGTTTGCCCGAAGCGCTCGCTCAGCGCCCGGAAGATCGTCCAATCCTCGCGCGCGTCACCCGGCGGGAACACCGCGCGCTCGCCGCGCTGGACGCGGCCTTCGAGGTTGACGAACGTCCCCGATTTCTCGGCATAGCTCGCGCCCGGCAGGATCACGTCGGCATGATGCGCGCCGCGGTCGCCGTGATGACCGACATAGACCTTGAAGCCGGTAAAGCGCGCATGATCGCACTCGTCCGCGCCCAGGAAGAAGGTCAGCTTCGCATCATACAGCGCGGAAATACCGGCCGTTTGCGCATAGCCGAGCATCAGCCCGCCCATGCGGCTCGCCGCCATGTGAACGACGTTGAAGCCGTTCCAGCCCTGTCCCGAGCCTGTCGAGGCGGCGTCCTTTACCAGCCCCAGCGTCTCGACCAGCCCCAGCGCCGCGCCATGCGCGCCCTTGAGCGCTGCACCGCCGACGATCACCATCGGCTTGGCCGCCTTGCCGAACGCTTCGGTCACGCGCTCCGGCAGGTTCCCGAGCACCGACAGGTCGGCGCCGAGCCACTCGACCTTGTAGGTCAGCTCGGTTTCCGGCCCGACCGCGAAGACCTTCGCGCCCTTCTTGATCGCCTTGCGGATGCGCGTGTTCACCAGCGGCGCTTCCCAGCGCAGATTGGTGCCGACCAGCAGGATCGCGTCCGCCTCTTCGGTGCCCGCGATGGTGGTATTGAAGTTGACCGCGGCGAGGCTGGACGTGTCATAGTCCATCCCGGTCTGCCGCCCTTCGAGCAGCGACGAGCCGAGCCCCTTGAGCAGCGCCTTGGCCGCGAACATCGTCTCGCAGTCGACCAGATCGCCCGCGACCGCTGCGACCGAACCGCCATGGTCCACCGCCGCGATCGCCGCGAACGCCTCGTCCCACGTCACCGCGTGCAGCTTGCCGTCGCGGCGCACATAGGGGCGGTCGAGCCGCTTGCGGACCAGACCGTCGACCGCGTGACGGGTCTTGTCGCTGGCCCATTCCTCGTTGACGTCATCGTTGACGCGCGGCACCGCGCGCAGCACCTGCCGCCCGCGGCTGTCGAGGCGGATGTTGGTGCCGACCGCGTCCATCACGTCGATCGTCAGCGTCTTGCGCAGCTCCCACGGGCGCGCCTCGAACGCGTAAGGCTTGCTGGTCAGCGCACCGACCGGGCACAGGTCGACGACGTTGCCGCTCAGCTCGCTACTGACCGCTTCCTCCAGATAGGAGGTGATCTGCATGTTCTCGCCGCGATAGATCGCGCCGATCTCCTGAACGCCCGCGACTTCTTCCGCGAAACGGATGCAGCGCGTGCACTGAATGCAGCGGGTCATGACCGTCTTTACGATCGGACCCATATACTTCTCGGTCACCGCGCGCTTGTTCTCGTCATAGCGCGAGTGGCCGCGACCATAAGCGACCGACTGGTCCTGCAGATCGCACTCGCCGCCCTGATCGCAGATCGGGCAGTCGAGCGGGTGGTTGATGAGCAGGAATTCCATGATGCCCTCGCGGGCATGTTTCACCATCGGCGTGTTGGTGAAGATCTCCTGGTTCTCCGCGGCCGGTAGCGCGCAGCTCGCCTGCGGCTTGGGCGGCCCCGGCTTCACCTCGACCAGACACATCCGGCAATTGCCGGCGATCGACAGCCGTTCGTGGTAGCAGAAGCGCGGGATCTCCTTGCCCGCAAGCTCGCACGCCTGCAGCACGGTGGCGCCCTGCGGCACCTCGATCTCGACTCCGTCGACTTTGACCTTGGGCATTATTCGGCAGCTTCCTGCATCGGGGCGACGTTGCCGCCACGCTCGTTGATGCGGCGTTCCAGCTCGGGGCGGAAATGACGGATCAGCCCCTGCACAGGCCAGGCCGCCGCGTCGCCCAGTGCGCAGATCGAATGGCCCTCGACCTGCTTGGTCACCTGCTGGAGCATGTCGATCTCGCCGATCTCGGCATCACCGGTGCGCAGCCGCTCCATCACGCGCCACATCCAGCCGGTGCCTTCGCGGCACGGCGTGCACTGGCCGCAGCTTTCGTGCTTGTAGAAGTACGACAGCCGCGCGATCGCACGGACGACGTCGGTCGACTTGTCCATCACGATCACCGCCGCGGTGCCGAGGCCCGAGCCGACCGCCTTCAGGCCGTCGAAGTCCATCGGCGCGTCCATGATGTCCTTGGCCGGGACCAGCGGCACCGACGACCCGCCCGGGATCACCGCGAGCAGATTGTCCCAGCCGCCGCGGATGCCGCCGCAATGCTTCTCGATCAACTCGCGGAAGGGAATGCTCATCGCTTCCTCGACCACGCACGGCGTGTTCACATGGCCCGAGATCTGGAAGAGCTTGGTGCCCTTGTTGTTCTCCGCACCGAAGCTGGAGAACCACGCCGCCCCACGCCGCAGGATCGTCGGCGCGACCGCGATCGACTCGACGTTGTTGACCGTCGTCGGGCAGCCATACAGCCCCGCGCCCGCCGGGAACGGCGGCTTGAGCCGCGGCTGGCCCTTCTTGCCTTCGAGGCTTTCGAGCATCGCGGTCTCTTCGCCGCAGATGTACGCGCCCGCGCCGCGATGGACGAAGACGTCGAAGTCATAGCCCGATCCGCAGGCGTTCTTGCCGACCAGGCCCTTGTCATACGCCTCGGCGACCGCCGCGAACAGCACCTCGGCCTCTCGGATATATTCGCCGCGAATGTAGATGTACGCCGCCCGCGCGCGCATCGCGAAGCCCGCGACCAGCGCGCCCTCGATCAACTTGTGCGGATCGTGGCGGATGATCTCGCGGTCCTTGCACGAACCCGGCTCGGATTCGTCGGCGTTGATGACCAGGAAGTTCGGCCGGTCCGGTTTCGGCTCCTTGGGCATGAACGACCATTTCGTGCCGGTCGGGAACCCCGCCCCGCCGCGCCCGCGCAGCCCCGACGCCTTGACGACGTCGATGATCTTGTCCTGGCCAAGCTCCAGCAGCGCCTTGGTATTGTCCCAGTCGCCGCGCGCCATCGCCGCGTCCAGCCGCCACGACTGATAGCCGTAGAGGTTGGTAAAGATGCGGTCCTTATCGAGCAGGCTCATGCGTCCGCTCCCTGCGTAGCGACGTTCCATTCGTCGCGGTAATCGTGGTTCTCGGTCACCATCGCGGTCAGCGAGGTCGGACCGCCCTTCGGCTCGACCGTGTGGCGACCCGGCTCCTGCGTGCCCGGCTTGGGCGCGCCGCCATTCGCCAGCGTCTCCAGGATCGCGATCGTGCGGTCGTAGTCGAGGTCTTCGTAATTGTCGTCGTTGATCTGCACCATCGGTGCCGACGAACAATTGCCCATGCACTCGACCTCGGTCAGCGTGAACAGGCCATCCGGGGTCGTCTTGCCCTTGATCAGGCCCTTGTTCTTGCACGCCGCCAGCACGTCGTCCGACCCGCGCAACATGCACGGCGTCGTGCCGCACACCTGGACGTGGAAGCGGCCGACCGGAGCGAGGTTGAACATCGTGTAGAAGGTCGCGACCTCGTACACGCGCATATACGGCACGCCGATCTCGCGCGCGACGAACTCGATCACCGGGACCGGCAGCCAGCCCTGCGTCTGCGTCTCGGTGCCGACCTGCCGCTGCGCGAGGTCGAGCAGCGGGATCGACGCCGATTGCTCGCGTCCGGCCGGATAGCGCGACAGGATCGCGTCACGTTTCGCCTTGCTGTCGTCGTTCCACTGGAACGCGCCCCAGCGTGCGCGGACCTCGGCCTCGTCGGGGATGATAGGTGCGTCAGCCATCAGCGGTCACATTCGCCAAAAACGATATCCATCGCGCCCAGGATGGCGGTGGTGTCCGCCAGCATGTGGCCGCGGCTCATGAAGTCCATCGCCTGCAGGTGCGAAAAAGCGGTCGGGCGAGATCTTGCAGCGATACGGCTTGTTGGTGCCGTCGCTGACCAGATACACGCCGAACTCGCCCTTCGGGCTCTCGGTCGCCACATACACTTCGCCCGCCGGGACGTGATAACCCTCGGTGTAGAGCTTGAAGTGGTGGATCAGCGCTTCCATCGAGCGCTTCATCTCGGCGCGCTTCGGCGGCACCACCTTGCGGTCGAGCGACGCGATCGGCCCCTCCGGCATCTCGGCGAGGCATTGCTTCATGATCCGCGCCGACTGGCGGACCTCCTCGACGCGCACCATGAAGCGATCGTAACAGTCGCCGCGCGTGCCCACGGGCACGTCGAAGTCCATCTTCGCATAGACATCGTATGGCTGCGACTTGCGCAGATCCCACGGGATGCCCGCGGCGCGGATCATCGGGCCGGAGAAGCCCCATTTGATCGCATCCTCGCGGCTCACGGTCGCGATATCGACGTTGCGCTGCTTGAAGATGCGATTGTCGGCGACGAGGCTGATCGCATCCTCGAACAGCCGCGGCAACCGCGTGTCGAGCCAGTCGGCGATGTCGGTCAGCAGCTTGAGCGGCACGTCCTGGTGCACCCCGCCGGGGCGGAAGTAATTGTGGTGCATCCGCGCGCCGGTCGCGCGCTCGAGGAAGCCGTAGCAATCCTCGCGAATCTCGAACAGCCACAGGTTCGGCGTCATCGCGCCGACGTCCATGACGTGCGACCCGAGATTGAGCATGTGGTTCGAGATGCGCGTCAGCTCGGCGAAGAACACCCGCAGATATTGCGCGCGGATCGGCACTTCGAGATCGAGCAACTTCTCGATCGCGAGCACGAAGGTGTGCTCCATGCACGCCGGCGAGCAATAATCGAGGCGATCGAAATACGGGATCGCCTGTGCGTAGGTCTTGTATTCGATCAGCTTCTCGGTGCCGCGGTGCAGCAGCCCGACGTGCGGATCGATGCGCTCGATGATCTCACCGTTCAGCTCCATGACGAGCCGCAGCACGCCGTGCGCCGCGGGATGCTGCGGGCCGAAGTTGATCGTGTAATTCTGGATCGCCACGTCGCCCTCGGTCGGGTGCGCGGCGTCGGTGGCGTGCAGGATCTTCTCGATCGCGGGATCGACCTCGCGATCGACCGCCTGCTCCTTCTGGACGTAGGTATCGGTCATTGGTTCTGCCCTCCGCCCTTCGACGGCACCACATCGGGGTCGGCCGGCTTCGGCTCGGCATCGCTTTCGGCACGCCCTGCGCCGGTCTCGGCGGTGCTGGTCGTGTCCTTCTTGGCGTAAGGCTGGCTCGGCGCCGGCGCGTCCTGCTTCGGCGTCTGGGTGGCGCCGGCCTTCTGCACTTCGGTCGCGGTCGCCGGGGTCTGCGCGCCCTTCGCCTCGGGCAGCTTCGCCTTCTCGTCGCCCGGCAGCACGTATTCCGCCCCTTCCCAGGGGCTGGTGAAGTCGAAGGTGCGGAAGTCCTGCGCCAGCTTCACCGGCTCATAGACGACGCGCTTCTGCTCTTCGGAATAGCGCAGCTCGACGAACCCGGTCAGCGGGAAGTCCTTGCGGAACGGATGCCCGCGAAAGCCATAATCGGTCAGGATGCGGCGCAGGTCGCGGTTGCCCGAGAACAGCACGCCGTACATGTCGTAGACTTCGCGCTCCAGCCACCCCGCGACCGGCCAGATGTCGGTCACCGACGGCACCGGCGTATCCTCGGTCGCGCCGACATGGACGTGCAGCCGGTGGTTACGCGTCAGCGACAACAGGCAATAGACGACTTCGAACCGCTCGGCGCGCCCCGGATAGTCGACGCCCGCAATCTCCATCAGCTGCTGATATTCGAGCCCGGGCGTATCGCGCAGGGCGGTCAGCGCGGCGACGAGGCCGTCGCGCGTGACGTGCAACTGCACCTCCCCCGCGATCTCGATCGCATGAAGCAACGCGCCGCCGATCGCGGCACGCGCCGCGTCGATCGTCGCATCGTTGAGTTGCGCCGCATAGGCAGGAGCCGGTGCCCTCACCGTTCGATGCTCCCGGCGCGACGGATCTTCCGCTGCAACTGCATCACGCCGTACAACAGCGCCTCGGCGGTCGGCGGGCAGCCGGGGACATAGATGTCGACCGGCACCACGCGATCGCAACCGCGTACGACACTGTAGCTATAGTGATAATAGCCGCCGCCATTGGCGCACGACCCCATCGAGATGACGTATTTCGGCTCCGACATCTGGTCGTAGACCTTGCGGAGCGCCGGCGCCATCTTGTTGCAGAGCGTGCCCGCGACGATCATCACGTCGGACTGGCGCGGCGATGCGCGCGGTGCGGCGCCGAACCGCTCCATGTCGTAGCGCGGCATGTTGACGTGGATCATCTCGACCGCGCAGCACGCGAGCCCGAAGGTCATCCACCACAAAGAGCCGGTGCGCGCCCATTGAAACAGGTCCTCCGTCGACGTGACGAGGAAGCCCTTGTCGTTCAACTCGCCGTTGAGGCCGTCGAAAAAGCCCTGGTCGGGCGCGATCACGCCATGACCCGGCTCGGGATTGTTGACGAGCCCGATCGGCCCGGAGTGTGCTTCTACTCCCACTCCAGCGCTCCCTTCTTCCACGCGTAGACAAGGCCGAGCGCGAGTTCGGCGATAAAGATCATCATCGAGATCCATGCGGTCCAGCCGAGCGAGAAAACGCTGACTGCCCAAGGATATAGGAACGCCGCTTCGAGATCGAAGATGATGAACAGGATGGCGACCAGATAGAATCGCACGTCGAATTGCGAGCGGCTGTCCTCGAACGCGGGGAAACCGCATTCATATTCGGCCAGCTTTTCGGGCGTGGGTTTGGACGCGCCGGTCAGCTTGGCGACCGCCATCGGCAGGAACACGAATGCGCTCGACAGTGCGAGCGCCACCCCCAGGAACAGGAGGATCGGTAGGTATTGCGACAGATCGACCACTATGTCTCTCTCGCCTCTCTCGCAGGTGCGAACGGAACCGGCACGCTCTAGACCCCCGCCTCCGGAGGGGCAAGGCCGCGGGGAGTGAGAATGAATCGCAAGGACCTACCAGTCGTTGCTGCGCTCGCGGCGTCCCTGCCATTCGTCGATCCTCCGCTGCGTCGCGGAGGAAAGGCTGGCAGGTAGCGCATCGAGCGGATGGAAGGCGGCCGCGACGAGTTCGCGACTATCCGCGACCGGCGTTTCATCGCTGCGCGCGGAGAACAGGAAGACCGTGTCCCGCCTGCCCTCGGTGCGCGATTCGTAGCGCGCGACCAGGGTCAGGTCCCGCGCGATGCACCCGGTTTCCTCGTGGAGTTCGCGGAGCGCTGCCGCAGCCGGCGCCTCGCCGCGTGCGATCCCGCCGCCGGGCAGCATGTGCAGATCGCTGCGCCCATAACCATGCCGAACCAGCAGCACGTCACCGGCGCGATCGAACACCAGCAGTTTGACGCCACGCGTTCGCCAGCCGACCAGCGCCATCGCGCGACGACGCAGCCGGTAGGCGAGCGGCAAGAGCAGGTGCAGCATAGCCCGCCACGATAACGGCCGTCACGATCTGCAACCAGTCGTGGAATGCTGCGGGCTTGCACCGCACGCGCTCAGCAGCGAAAGCGCTCCGCAGCCGAGGGGAAGTTCATCATGTCCGTCATGTCCGATCGCTGGATCCGCGAGCGCGCGCTCGCCGACGGGATGATCGAGCCGTTCGTCGAGTCGCAACGCCGCGACGGCTGCATCAGCTACGGCCTGTCGAGCTACGGCTATGACGCGCGCGTCGCCGACGAATTCAAGATTTTCACCAACGTCGACAATGCGCTGGTCGACCCGAAGGACTTCGCGGCCAACAGCTTCGTCGATCGCAAGACCGACGTCTGCATCATCCCGCCCAACAGCTTCGCACTGGCGCGGACGGTGGAATATTTCCGGGTGCCGCGGGACGTGCTGGTGATCTGCCTCGGCAAGTCGACCTATGCGCGCTGCGGAATCATCGTCAACGTCACCCCGCTCGAACCCGGCTGGGAGGGGCACGTGACGCTCGAATTCTCGAACACGACCCCGCTGCCCGCCAAGATTTACGCCAACGAGGGCGCGTGTCAGTTCCTGTTCCTGTCGGGCAACGAACCCTGCGAGACCAGTTACGCCGATCGCGCCGGCAAATATATGGGCCAACGCGGCGTCACCCTGCCGAGGCTATAAGGGCTGTTCCGATCCCGCCGGTCGGGCGATGCGGCACGTGCGCTCCTGTCGAAAATCGTTCGGAGGACGCGCGCCCGCTCGATTACGTCGGTCATTTGGTGAGTTCAGAGGCTTAAAGCGTCCACGCGCTTGCGACGGACTAGCGCCTGTCTACGATCACGGATCGCCCGCGTCTTCACGTCATCCCGGACTTGATCCGGGATCCCGCTTCTTCGTTCTGTCGACAAAAGCGGGGCCTCGGATCAAGGCTTTCTTGAGCCAGTCGAAGGGACTGGGGTAACGATTAAGCGGTTGCTTGGCTCAAAACGTCGGCAGGCGCCACGAAAGTCCTGAATGTCGATCCGGCCTGGGAAGCGCTGATATCGTTCGCACCTGGTCCTGCCGTCGTCTCCTGCCGTCGTCCCGGGCTTGACCCGGGACCCCGCTTCGCACCGACAGACTAAGACGTCGATCAAACGCTGAAGCGCGGCCGAGCCCGCAGGCCAGCGGCCGGTAGCTGCCTCTAAGCACCACGCTCCGCTCGCATGTGGAAATGCACCTAGCAAATCCCAGCACGCCAAGAGCACGCGACCGCGCAGCAGATGCTGGACGGCAAGCCATCACGCAGCGCAAGCGAGCCTTCGGCAAAGCCCGCTAGCGAGTTTCACAACTCGAATCCTCGTTGCGTCACGCGTCGTCGATCGTGCCTCTGTCGCAACACAACAGTTGCTCGAAAGACACGCCAAGCCTTATCGAGTCGCCATCGCCGTCGTGAGCCGCATCATCCCAACGCGCGCCAGTTCATGCGAGGTGCGGACGCTTCCATCCGCCATGTCCAGTGCAACCGGCTCGCGGTCGAGGACGTCACCATACAACGCCCGCGCCTGCGCCTCGCGCCCAGTGCGCGCATAGACGGCGGCCAGATTGAGCATCAACTCAGGGCGATCGGGGAAGATCGCCCGCTCCGCGTCGATCGTCTGCTCCGCCTTCGCTAGGCTGCCGGCGGCGATTGCCTGATAACCGACTCGATCCTTTGCGACCGCCGGAGCCGCTGCCACCGTCACCAGCGTCAGCGCTGCAATCGTCAGCTTGCTGTACATTTCACCCTCCTGTCTGCGTCCGCGAAGACGGTCGCGTTACGCTTTTGTGACAAGAAGGTGTCACTTATTTGACATTCTGGCAAGAGGCTCCCGATCCGGGATGTTCAGATCTGACCCGCAGGAACGAAAAAGGGCGGCCCCGCAGGACCGCCCCTCTTCGCTCGGAAAGCCGATCGTGCGCGCGATCAGAAATCCTTGTAATATTGCTCGTTGCCGACGAAGCCGAGCTTCGTGACGTTTGACCGCTTGATGTCCGCCAGCGTCTGGTCGACGACATCGTAGCGCGTCGCCGGATCGGGCTGGAACTGCAGCTCCGGCTCCGGGCTCATCGCTGCCGATTGGTCGAGATACTGACGCAGCACCGTCGAATTGACCGGGGTGCCGTTCCAGGTGATCCCGCCCGCAGCGTCGATCGCGATCTTGTTCTTGATCGGATCAACCGGCGGCTTCTGCGCCTTCGGATCGTTGACCGGCAGGTCGACCTTCACCGCATGCGTCGGAACCGGAAGGGTGATGATGAACATGATGAGGAGCACGAGCATGACGTCGATCAACGGCGTCGTGTTCATTTCCATCATCGGCTCGCCGTCATCGCGGCCTGCACTCATTGCCATGTCAGCTACTCCTCGCTCAGGCGCCGCCGCCCTTGGGCTGCGAAATGAACCCGACCTTGGCGAAGCCGGCCATCTGCATGTTGTAAATCGTCCCCGCCACGCAACGCCACGGCGTGCCGACGTCGGCGCGGACATGCGCCTCGGGCAGTTCGAGGTCGGGGTTGCCCGGGCCGCCCTGACGATCGATTTCGGTCTTCAGCTTGGCCACCGCGCGGTCCAGCAGTTCCTGATGGGTCACCGGGGTCACACCCCAATAGACCTGGCAGGCACCGTTGTTGCCCATGACCGACAGCGACACGTTCTCGGGCTTGGTCGTGGTCGGGTCGAAGACGACGCTGGGCAGCTTGATGCCCTTCACCGTCTGGATGGCGACCGGCACCGCGATCAGGAAGATGATGAGGAGCACCAGCATGACGTCCACGAGGGGCGTCGTGTTGATGTCCGACATCGGTTTTTCAGCGGAGTCACCGCCAACGCTCATCGCCATCAGGCTATCCTATTCTCTCGTTCCGCCGCTCGATGCCGCCTGGCGGCACCGATGCGGCGGCAGGTGATCGACGGGGCCGCCAGAAGCGACGGCCCCGCTTATCCCTTCGCCTTACGGGCGGGTCTGCACGCCACCGGTCTGGCCGGCGGTCGTGGTCGCCGTGGTCGGCTTGACCGGCGCCTTGGCGGTGGCGGTCGTCGCGCCGATCGCCGGGCGAACCGCACCGTTCGAAGCGAGGAAGCCCAGCACGTCGTTCGAGAAGGCCGACAGGTCTTCCGCGATCGACTTGTTGCGACGCTGCAGCCAGTTGTACGCCAGCACCGCCGGAACGGCGACGACGAGGCCGAGTGCGGTCATGATGAGCGCCTCACCGACCGGGCCCGCGACCTTGTCGATCGAAGGATCGCCCGACGCGCCGATCTTGATCAGCGCGCGGTAGATGCCGACCACGGTACCGAACAGACCGATGAACGGCGAGGTCGCGCCGACGGTCGCGAGGAACGCCAGACCACCGCCCAGCTTCGAGTTGATCGCGGCTTCCGAACGCGCCAGCGAACCGTGCAGCCAATCGTGCGCTTCGACCGGATCGGTCAGCTTCGAGTGCTGCTCCTGCGCGGCCAGGCCGTCATCGACCAGCTGCTTGTAGGCGGAGTTCTTCTCCAGCTTCGCCGAGCCTTCGCGCAGCGAGGTGCTGTTCCAGAAGTTCGACCGGACGCGCTTCGCCTGGTTGATGATCTTCTGCTGCTCGAACAGCTTCGAGAAGAGGATGTAGAAGGACACAACCGACATCACCACCAGGATGGTGAAAACCGACTGCGAGATGATGCCGCCTTCCTTCAGCGCCTGCTGCAGGCCGAACTGGTTCTCGGCTGCCGCGGTCCCACCCGCGGCGAGGATGTTGATGATCATTCGGTTTCTTCCTTAAGCCAGATAAGTTGTCGGCCGGCGATTGTGGTCCGCGCGGCCAGGGTCACGCGGATCAATTTTGTGGCAGCACCCATCGCACCGGCAGCGTGTAGCTGGAGACGATCGGGTTACCGGTAGCATCCTGTGCCGGCGAGAACCGCACGCGGCTCTTGGCGATACGGCAGGTCGCCTGGTCGAGCGCCGAAGAGTTGCTCGACGTGGTGACCACGCAATCGGTGACGCGCCCGTCAGTGCCCACCGTCAGCTTCGCGACGACACGTCCCTGCTCTTCGGCGCGGATCGCCGAGGGTGGATAGTTGTCGGCACCGAAGAACTGGCCGGGGTTACCCTTCAGACCGGCAGCCTTGCTGACCGCAGGCGGAGCCGGCGGAGCAGGCGGCGCAGGCGGAGCGGGCGGCGCGACGACTGCCGTCGGCACATAGACCGGAGGCGGGGTCGGCACCGTCGCGACCGTCACGGGCGGCGGGTTCGGATTGCGCACGATCGGCGGCGGCGACACCACCGGCGGCGGCGTCATCGGCGTATCGGGCGGCGGGGGCGGCGGCTCTTCCGGCGGCGGGGGCGGTGGCTCCTCGACGTCGAACGTGTTCAGCTTCTCGACCTGCTTCTTGACGAAATTCGTCGCGAGGCCGGTTATGAAGGCATAGCCAAGAGCAACGTGGATCAATGCGACGATTACCAGCGCACCAACCTTGCCCCCGCTCATCTTCTGGTCAGAATAGGCCATTCAGCAACGAAACTCCCTCATCCTGCGGCCCGTGGCGTGACCGGATCGAAACCCGGCCGGGTTGTTTACCTTTCCGTAGCGCCCAATAGGCTACCTACAGACACACAAGTCCTATCGCGCGCCTTTTGGGAGCGCAAACGCTTTGTCGGACGCAACAAACGTACAGCCGGACTGCGACGTTTTTATTTCTGTATCGTTTGTGTGCCCGCGTCTATCCCAAGCGGCATGACCAAGCGCTTTTTTCCTGTCGTCCGCCGCCGCGCTGCTGACTCCCGCCATCGCGCCGGTATCCGTCCGCGCCCAGCAACCGCCTGTCGCCGCACCGGTTGCGCCATCGCTCGGCTATGCCGATCTCACCGATCTGGTGATCGCCAGCCCTCTGGTGGTCGACGCGACGATTCGCTCGGCCTCGCGAATCAAGGGGGCGGAGGCAGCCGGGCTCCCCGCCGGCAAGACGCGATTCTATGTCGAAGCGGATGTAACGACGCTGATGCGCGGCGCCACCGCGATCCCTGCGCGTGTCGGCTGGCTGGTCGATGTCGGCCCCGATTGGCGCGGCCGGGCGCCAACGCTCAAAAAGCGGCGCGTGCTCGCATTCGCACGTCCCGTAGCGGGACAAGCAGGTCAAATTCAGTTGGTTGAGCCCGGCGCGCAGCACGATTGGAGTGCCGCGCTCGAACAACGCGTTCGGGCGATCGCTTCGGAAATCGCCGCTCCCGATGCCCCGCCCGTCATCACCGACGTCGGCAACGCCTTTCACGTTCCCGGCGCGCTGCCCGGTGAAGGCGAGACGCAGATCTTCCTGCGCACCCGCGATAATCGCCCGGCCGCTTTGTCGATCCTGCGTCGCCCGGGCGAGCAGCCGCGCTGGTCGATCGCGCTGAGCGAGATCATCGACGATTCGGCCCCCACGCCGAAACGCGACACGTTGCTCTGGTATCGGCTCGCCTGCGCCCTGCCCGCGACGCTCCCCGAACGAAGCACCGCCTCGCTCTCGCCCGACGATGCGACGCAGGCGCAGGCCGATTATGCCCTCGTCATCGAGCAGCTCGGCCCATGCCGCGCCGCGCCAGCGCCGATGGTCAGCGCCGGTGCCGGACCAATGTGATGCCGATCGCCTCGCCGGCCTCGGCAATGGCGAGCTTGACGATCTTTACCTTCACGCGGCGGACTCGCTGATCCTGAAGGAACAGCGTCTCCGCAATGTGATCAGCCACCGCCTCGATCAGCGTGAAATGTCCGGCGGTCGACAGCGCGTCGGTCGCGGCGTGCTTGAGATCGAGATAGTTCTTCGAGGCCGACAGTGGCGTATCGGGCGCATAGTGCGTCGGCGCGTCGAGCAGCACCGTCAACGAGATGCGCAGCGGCTGCGGCAGGTGCGTCTCTTCGGAATAGATGCCGGTCAGCACCTGCACCTCAAGGTCGTGCACCTCGAGTTCGAGCGTATCGGGGGCGTAGGTCATGCGGCGGAACTCGGGCGGGCGGTGGCGGCGGCGTGCCAGCGGCGCAGGTGCGGCACGCCATCGGGCAGCGCCAGCCGCGCCATTGCGGCGAAATCGACCGTCACCAGCGCGGTGATATCGGCATAGGAGTAGCGGTCGCCCGCCACCCATTCATTGTCGGCGAGCCGCTCGTCGAGCGTGGCAACGAATGCCTCCCACATCCGCGCGCCGCGCGCCGCGAGGTCGGGGAGCTGCGGCAGCGCCGGCCAGATGCCCGGCTCCGCACGATCCGCGAACCGCGGCGCGGCATTGCGCAGCGCATAGACGCAGGCGGCATAGCCCTCGGCCTCGACGCGTCGGGTCCAGACAGTGACGCGCGCGATCTCGACCGGGCGCGCGCCAAACAGCGGCGGTTCGGGGTGCAGCGCCTCGAAGAATCGGCAGATCGCGGTCGAGTCGCCGATCACCTCGCCATCGTCCAGCCGTAGCGCGGGGATGGTCCCGCGCGGATTGATCGCGAGATAATCGGGATGCAGATGCGCCCCGCCCGCCAGGTCGACTGGCACACGATCGACGGAGATCGCCTTTTCCGCCAGATAGATCCGCACGCGCCGGGGGCTGGGCGCGCGCTCGGCGTCGTAAAGCTTCATTCGATCATTCCGCTTGCCATCGCTGCCGTCGAAACGTGTCCGTTGCCGTGCGGCGGGGCTCGCCCTAAAGCGCCCGCGCCCGGGCGTCCACCTCGATCGCGGGCAGGAGGAAGCGCGCGCGTGATCCAGATGGTGCCGATCGACACGATCGCCGACGATGCGGTGGAGCAGCTGCTCGACCGGGCGTTCGGCCGCGACCGGCATAGCCGCACCGCCTATCGCCTCCGTGAAGGGACACAGGCGATTACCGGGCTGAGCTTCGCGCTGGTCGAGGACGATGCGCTGCTCGGCTCGATCCAATGCTGGCCGGTGCAGGTCGATGGCGACGACGGGTCGGTCTGGCCGCTGGTGCTGGTCGGTCCGGTCGCGATCGTCCCCGAGCGGCAGCAGGAGGGGCTCGGCCGGCGGCTGATGGAGGCGGCGCTCGCCGCGGCGGAAGGCAGCCCGCCGCTGACGCTGATCGGCGATCCGGAATATTACGGCCGCTTCTTCGGCTTCGACGCCGCGCCCACCGCCCTGTGGCGGCTACCCGGCCCGGTCGAGCGGCGCCGACTGCTCGCACGCGGCGCGAACGTGCCTGCTCTGCCCGGAGTGCTCGGGCCTCGGCGCCACGCGCTCGCCTGACCTTTACCCCGCGCTACCCGCGTCCTAGGTGAGCGCGATGCCGATGGCGCCGCCTCCCGACTTCGATACGCTGACCGTCGCCGACATCGCGCGGCTTGCCGACAGCAATCGGCTGCCGCCGGTCGAGCGCTGGAACCCGACGCATTGCGGTGACAGCGAGATGCGGATCGCACGCGACGGCAGCTGGTATCATCAGGGCGCGCCGATCACTCGGCCGGCGATGGTGCGCGCGTTCAGCCGCATCCTGCGCCGCGAACCCGACGGCGGCTATGTGCTGGTCACGCCGGTCGAGAAACTCGACATCGCGGTCGAGGATGCGCCGTTCGTCGCGGTGGAAATGAAGGCCGAGGGTAGCGACCGCGACGCGACGCTCGCGTTCCGGCTCAACACCGGCGAATTGGTGACCGCCTCCGCCGCAAACCCGCTGCGATTCGAAGAGCGCGCCGACGGGGTCCATCCCTATGTCCATGTCCGCGGCGGGCTGGAGGCGCTGATCGCGCGGCCGGTCTATTACGAACTCGCCGAGCGCGCATTGGCCGGCGACGACGCGGCTCCCGGTGTGTGGAGCGCCGGCACCTTCTTCGCGCTGCAATCGTGACGCTTGCCGAGCGGCTCGCCGCCGCACTGGCCGACGATGCGGCACCCGTGCTGGCGGGCGACGATCACGACCATTCCGCCGATGCGGTGCTGACGCCCGCCGCGGTGCTGGTCGCGATCACCGACCGCCCCGCCCCCGGCGTGCTCCTCACCCAGCGTACCGAAACCTTGCGCCGCCACGCCGGACAGGTCGCCTTCCCCGGCGGCCGCCTCGATCCCGGTGAGGATGCGGTCACCGCCGCGTTGCGCGAAGCCGAGGAGGAGATCGCGCTGCCCCGCCAGGAGGTCAGCGTGATCGGCACCTCCGATTCGTATCGCACCGGCACCGGCTTCACGATCACGCCGGTTATCGGCGTCGTGCCTCCCGACCTGCCGCTGGTGGCGAGCGAAGCGGAGGTCGCGGCGGTGTTCGAGGTGCCGCTCGCCTTCCTGCTCGACCCCACCAATCAGCGTGCTGCGATGGCGATCTATCAGGGGCGCGAGCGCCGCTATGTGGAGATGATGTGGAACGATCGGCGGATCTGGGGCGCGACGGCGGGGATGATCGTCAACCTCTCGAAGCGACTACGATGGCGGGCATGACGCTGCCCGTCGCCCCGTGGCGGGCGCGTCCGGGTCTCGCCGAACTGATCGCCGCGCTCGACGGGGACGCGGGCATGGCGCGCTGGGTCGGCGGCGCGGTGCGCGATTCGCTGCTGGAGCTTCCGGTCGCCGACCTCGATCTCGCCACGCGCTTCACCCCCGATGAGGTCGTGCGACGGCTGGAGGCGAGCGGGATCAAGGCGGTGCCCACCGGGATCGCGCACGGCACCGTCACCGCGGTCAGCCAGGGAACGGTCGTCGAGGTCACGACGCTGCGCCGGGACGTCGCGACGGACGGGCGCCATGCGACGGTCGCCTTTTCGGACGACTGGCGAGAGGATGCCGCGCGGCGCGATTTCACGATGAACGCGCTCTACGCCGACCCGCTGACCGGCGAGCTGTTCGACTGGTTCGGCGGACTCGACGATCTCGCGGCGCGGCGCGTGCGGTTCATCGGCGATCCTTATCGCCGAATCGCCGAGGATCACCTCCGCATCCTGCGCTTCTTCCGCTTCCACGCGCGCTTCGGCGACGCGATCGACGCGGACGGATTGGCGGCATGTGTCGCGCGCGCCAATGACCTGATGGCGCTCAGCCGCGAGCGAGATCGCCGCCGAATTGCTCAAGCTGCTCGTCGCGCCCGGCGCGGTGCCGGTGGTGACGCTGATGGAAGCGAAGGGCATCTTTCGCCCGGTGCTCCCCGAGATCGATGCGGCCGGCGTCGCGCGGCTGGCCTTCCTGGCGCAGCGCGAGTCGGCGGCCGGCATCGCACCCGATGCGATCCGGCGACTCGCCGCCCTGGTCGCGCCCGACGCGGCGGAGGGCGTCGGCGCGCGGCTGAAGCTGTCGAACAACGATCGCAAGCGGCTGATCCAGGCCGGCGCCGGCCCGGGCGACGAAGGGGCCCGAGCGCTCGGCTACCGCGTGGGCGTGGAAAGCGCGATCGACCGGTTGCTGCTCGCCGGCACCGATCCGTCCGAACTCACCGACTGGTCACGCCCATCGCTGCCGATCGGCGGCGGTGCGCTGGTCGCGCGCGGACTTGCGAAGGGACCCGACGTCGCGCGGGCGTTACGCGCCGTCGAGGATCGCTGGATCGCGGAGCACTTCCCCGATGCGGACCGGGTCGCGGCGATCGCCGACGACGAAGTCGCTCAGGTGTTGCGCTCGCGCAGGAACGCATAGGCTGCATCGGGCTCCAGCGGCCGCGAATAGGCATAGCCCTGCCCGAAGGTGCAGCCGAGCGCGGCCAGCGTCTGCCCGACGTCGATCGCCTCGATTCCTTCGGCGACGGTCGCCATCCCCAGCGCCTGCGACAGCCCGAGGATCGCGCGGACGATCGCCACCTTGTCACGATCGGTCAGCAGGCCGGTCACGAAGCTGCGGTCGATCTTGAGCACGTCGATCGGCAGCTTCTGCAACGAAGCGAGGTTCGAGAAGCCGGTGCCGAAATCGTCCATCGCGATCGTTACGCCGGTTTCCTTGAGCCCGGCCAGCACGCGCGCGATTCGATCGGGATCGTTGATGAGCGCGCTTTCGGTGATCTCCAGCTTCAGCCGCCCGCCCGCCAACCCGGTATCGTTGAGCGCGCGCCGCACGACTCCGGCGATCGAGTCGCGCTGCAACTGGATCGGCGACAGGTTGACCGCCACCGTCGCGCCGCAATCGCCGCCGGCACGCTGGTCCCAGCGCGCCAGCGTGCGCAGCGCGCTGTCCAGCGCCCACCGGCCGAGCGGCACGATCAACCCCGATTCCTCGGCGACCGGGATGAAGCGGCCGGGCTCGTGGCGCACACCGTGCTCGTCGGTCCAGCGTGCCAATGCCTCGAACCCGCTGACCCGCCCGGTCTGGAGATTGCAGATCGGCTGATAGACGAGGTTGAGCTGCTCGCTTTCGATCGCGCGACGGAGCGACGTCTCCATCGCGAATTCCGCACGCGCCGAATCGAGCGCGCGCGTCTGGTATGATTCGGCGTTCTTCGTGGACTTCGACTTCTTCATCGCCACCTGCGCGTGGCGGATCACGTCCTCTGCTTCGCTGACCGTGCCGTCACCGAACGCGATGCCGATCGCGCACGACACGCGCAGTTCGTATTCGCTGAGCCGGAACGGCGTCGCCAGCGCGTCGCGGATGCGACGGGCGACGTGCTCGGCCTCGTCGCGATCCGCATCGATCGACAACAGCACGCCGAATTCGTCGCCGCCGGTGCGCGCCAGCGTATCGCTATGGCGCAGCGCGCCCTTAATGCGGCGTGCGACGGTGATCAGCAGTTCGTCGCCGGTCAGCGATCCCAGACAGGCGTTGAACCGGCTGAAGCGATCGAGATCGATCATCAGCACCGCCCACGACGCATTGCCCTGCGCGATGCTCCCTTCCAGCGCATCGGTGAATCCGCCGCGGTTCGGCAGCCCGGTCAGGCTGTCGGTCGCCATCTCGCGGCGCAGCGTTTCTTCGGTCCGCACCTCCGCGGTCTGGTCGACGAACGACGCGATACAGGCCCGATCGGTGCGTTGCGGCAACCGCGACAACGTCAGGCGATAGTGCCGGCGCTCGACCGCGGCACCGGTCTGCCAGTCACGTTCCTCGCTTTGCGCCTCGGAGGCGAGGAACGTCTGCACGATCGGTGCGAGGTTCGGCTCGTCGATCAACCGCGCACGGGTGAACGCACGGTTGACAACTTCGAAGCGCGTTTGCTCTTCGTCGAGCGCGATCAGCGCCACGGGAATGGGAACGAGTTCCAGCGATCCCTGATGCGCGGACAGGCCCGGCGACTCGATCGGAGTCGTCGGTTGTCGGGTCAGCCATGTCGCACGCGTTGCCATCACGGTTTTGGATAGCGGCGAAGGGTTAAGGCAGACTTTAAGACCGGGCGCTTTCGCGCTGTCAGGTTCGATACGCTACCGTTACGTCCTAGGCAGTGACGGTGACCGTGTGGTTAACGGCGCGGTGGCGATCAAAAGCGATTGTCGCGTGGGAAGCCGTTGGGCGGCATCCGCCCCGCCGCGCCGCGCGCGGTGCGCCATTGCGACAGGTCCGTCTCGGTCCGAGTCCGCCCGCTATCGCCGCCCATCGCCCAGCTCAGCCCTTCGGCGAACACCAGCGTCCGCGCGTCCGCCAGCCCGCCATCGCGATAGCGTTGCAACTGCACCCCCTGCCCGCGCGTCATCTCGGGCAGGTCGGCGATCGGGAACAGCGCCAGCTTGCGATTGTCGCCGATCACCGCGACATAATCGTCGGCGGGCGCGACCGGGCGGACGACCGCCAGCGACGCGCCGGCACGCGGCGCCACCACCGTCTTGCCCTTGCGCGTTTCCGCGATCACATCGGCCACCGGCACGATGAAGCCGCGTCCGTCGCTGGCCACGACCAGCAGCCGCGCCGCGCGCGCCGCGCTCAGCAGGGCGATGATCGGGACGCTGCCGTCAAGGTCGATCGACGCGCGCACCGGCTCCCCGAACCCGCGGCCGCCCGGCAATTTGTCAGCCGCCAGCGTGAAGAACCGGCCGTTCCCCGCCGCCAGCAGCAATTTGTCGGTAGTCTGCGCATGGAAGGCGAAAGCCGGCCCGTCGCCTTCCTTGAACTTCAGCGTCTCGGGCGCGGAGAGGTCGACATGGCCCTTCATCGCGCGGATCCAGCCGCGCGCCGACAGGATCACGCTGATCGGCTCGCGCTCGATCATCGCCTCCAGCGGGATGTCGCGTGCCGCGGCCTGTTCGCGCAGCTCGGTCCGCCGCTTGCCCAGCGCGGTCTCGGGACCATAACGGTCGCGCACCTTGCGGAAATCGGCCTTCAGCCGCGTGCGCTGCTTCGCCTCGGAGCCGAGCAGCGCCGCCAGCGTCGCCTGCTCCTTCTCCAGCGCCGCTTGCTCGCGCTTCAGCTCCATTTCCTCCAGCCGGCGCAGGCTGCGCAAGCGCATGTTGAGGATCGCCTCGGCCTGGCGGTCGGTCAGCTCGAACTCGGCGATCATCACCGCCTTCGGCTCGTCCTCGGTGCGGATGATCTCGATTACGCGGTCGAGGTTGAGGAACGCGACGATATACCCGCCGACCAGCTCCAGCCGGTCGGCGATCTTGCTCAGCCGGTGCTCGGTACGGCGTTGCAGCACCACGAACTGATGCTCGACCCACGCCGCCAGCGCGGCGCGCAGCGACATCACGCGCGGCGTCCGCTCCTTGTCGAGCACGTTGAGGTTGAGCGGGACGCGCGTCTCCAGATCGGACAGCCGGAAAAGCCCGTCCATCAACACCTGCGCGTCGACGGTGCGGCTGCGCGGTTCCAGCACGATCCGC